>JAPPHD010000171.1 GCA_028821125.1 Gammaproteobacteria bacterium | reverse complement strand
CGGCCTGTTCGGCGATCCCGCATGAACTGGGGGGCAGTGTGAAGACACTTCCAAGCATCCGGCGATGTCGGCTTCGAGGATCCACTGTGCGGAGCGCCTTTGCACGAGTACCGTTCGGCACTGCACGATAGCGTCCGTTGTGGACCGGCCTGTGCGGAACCCGTAAGAGTTCCGGTCGGCCATGGTCTCAGCCACCGGAGCCAGCGCCAGCAGGTGTAGAGCCTGCATGGCACGGTCTGTCATCGTCGGAATACCCAAACCACGCAGCTTGCCGTTCGCCTTCGGGATGTAGACCCGCCGCAAGGGCGAGGGCCTGTAACCCCTTCGGCTGAGGCGGTCGATCGCTGCACGTTTGGCTGCTGGCGTTTTCCAAAGCTCGCCGTCCACACCGGGTGTACGACGGCCCTGGTTCTCGGTCACTCGCTTCACGGCCAACGCCTTGCCGCAAAACGAGCGGGTCAACATCCTTTGCAGAGCTTTCACCCTGCGCCAGTCGTCTTCCCGCGCTGCCTTCGCGATGCGTACCTGCGTGCCCCGTACCGTCCGCTCCACATGACCCCAGTCGATCTGGTGCCACGCGTCAGGACAGCGGGAAGACGCAGACATCGCGTTGCGTTGCATTTTCATGCTATCCTCCTCGTTTGGGAGGAAAACCCACGAAGCCCCTAAGGGGGCACGTAGATCTACCCCCTTCTGGTAAATGGTTGCCCGACTTGGCGAGAGCCTTGTCGGGTTTCCTTTTTCGGGGTTCAGCCGGTCATCTCGCGATGAGCGACCCGACGGAAGTGGGCACAGGTTTCCCTGCCGGGCATGTTCCATCCCGGTATCCACGCCATTACAGCGCGACATTCGCTTTTTCCGTCTTCCTCTACCCGCTACTGCAACAGATCGCCTTGCGGCTTTCCTGCCCCGGATGGGGCACAGTGACGGGCTTACCGAGTTCCGTATCTGCAACACGACGGGGTTAGGTGCGGTCTGTTCGCCGGGAGTGCTAGTAGCAGCGTCCACCCATTCTGGAAGGATGGAACCGACTCCGTACCGATTTGGTTCGAGCGTAGTAGCTACTTCCGCTTGCTCTATCTTACGGCGTTTATCGACACGTTCACTTACGTTCACCTTACCCGTCAGCCTAGCCCCGCATCCGCCTTGTAGCTGGCAGAATTCTCCGGTGGCCTTGCGGTCACCGGGCCTCTTGTCGAGGGGGTACATTGTCAGGGCGCTTCGCACATTTCCGTTGCCAGAAATGCACTGCCCGTAGGCTACGGCTGGCTGCACAGCCGGTCTCCTAGTCGGTGGATGAACCGACCGAGACAATTGCAAAAACGGCTTTATCAGCGCGCTAATGCTAAACGCTCCGAGGGGTTTTTTGCTGGTTGGCAGACTAGAATTTTGCCTTCCGTACGGCGCTCCAGGTAACGGCTCCCGAAGGAGCCACTGCCGCGCTGCGGCGCCCCCAAGGGGGCTGGAACACGCCCCCGTTGGAGCGCTTGTTGGATGCCTCCAACAAGCTACCGCACGTCGTAACCACTGTCGAAAGACAGTGACGATAACAAGTGTATCAACGTCACAACACGCAGGAGTACAAGCCGATTTTTCTAGTAAAATCATAGGCTTGTAGCAGACGCAACGATTGCTCGTCGCACCCAGAAGTGATAGATGGGGTGAGTGGTCAGGGTGTCCATCAGCGGGTCGAGTTCGCCCTTGATCTCGTGCTCCATGTGGTCGCGCACCGCGGTGACCAGGGCCTTCTTGCGTGGGTTGTCCTCTGCAGCGGCGCGTTCTTCCAGGGCGAGCCAACTGTTGTGGGGGTTGATGGCGAAGCTCATTGATTGTTCCTTCCGTTGGTGCCTATCGTCTAACATCTCGCGGTCCCCCAATCAAGGATGACGGTTTTTTGGCCCAACTGAAACGCTCCACGCTGTTCTATTACTCGCTTACCGACCTGCCGGTGATGCTGTCGATATTCCCGGCGGTCGTGTTCCTGCCCAAGTTCTACACCAGCGATCTGGGCGTGCCGTTGACGCTGGCGGCGACCATCATGCTCCTGGTACGGCTGTTCGATCTCGTGAGCGATCCCCTGATGGGTTATATCAGCGACCGCACCCACAGCCGCTGGGGCAGGCGGCGTCCCTGGATCGTGCTGGCCGTCCCCTTCATGATGGCCGGCGTCTACATGCTGTACCTGCCGCCGGAAGGGGCCGGTGCAGCGCACATGCTGCTCTGGATGGCGGTGATGTCGCTGGGCACCACCCTGATGCTCATTCCCTATTACGCCTGGGGAGCGGAACTGTCGCCGGATTACAACGAACGGTCGAGGATAACCGGCGCCCGCTCCATGATGGGTGTCGTGGGCAGCCTGCTTGCGCAGATCGCCGCGATATGCGCCTATTTCCTCTATAGCGATGCGGGTTCAAGGGAGTTTCTGGAGGTTGTGGGCATCGCCATGCTGGTGGTGATGCCCGTATGCGTACTTCTCACCGTCACCCGGGTCGGGGAGTCGAGGGATTACGAACGTTCGGTCATGCCCGTCCGCGACGGCCTGAAGCTGATGGCGGGCAACGGGCCGTTCAAACGCCTGGCGACGGCATTTCTGATCAGCTACACGGGGCTGTCCATCACGACGCCGCTGTACATCTTCTTCATCGCCTTTGTGCTGGGTGCGGAAGGGCTCGCTCCCGTCATGCTGGCGATCTTTTATCTCACAAACTTTGCGGCTGTCCCATTCTGGGTATGGCTCTCCACCCGAATCGGCAAGCACCGCGCCTATGTGGGGAGCTTTGCGCTGATCGCCGCGGCCCACCCGTTCTACATGCTGCTGGGCAGCGGGGATTTCTGGTGGATGACGCCGATCTCGATGGTCACCGGCTTCGCCGCGGGCGGCTTTGCGGCGCTGCCCAACTCCATGAAGGCGGATGTCATCGACCTCGACACGCTGCGCAGCGGCGAAAACCGGGCGGCTGTCTTCTTCTCGATCTGGTCGCTCCTGCAGAAGCTGCCGGCATCGTTCGGCCCCACGATCGCGCTTCTGGGCCTCGCCCTGTTCGGTTTCGATCCGGCGCCGGATGCGGTCAACGGACCCGAGGAGCTGTTCTGGGTGAGCTTCCTGTTCGCCGTGTTCCCGTCGCTGTTCTACCTGGCATCGGGCGCCATCGTCTGGAACTATCCGATCACCGAATCCCGGCACCAGGAGATGCGCGCGGAGCTGGAAGGCGCTCGGACGGGCACGGTTTCCGGCTGACTGCCCCGCCGGGTACGACGCCATTCGATGAACGGGGATGGGTGGCCGAACGATCACCCATCATGCCTACCCCCCGGTCACCAGCTTCCTGCTGCGAACGACGATGCAAGTTGGCGCGTTCAGCGGACGGCGATGGACTCCTCGCCCCAGGGCGTCAGGACGGCACCTTCGGGCGCCTGAAAGGCCTCGGGCAGTTCTTCAGTCATGTCCAGGGTTGCCGCCAGCCGCCCGAACCCGACGAAGAACGCCACGTTCATGGCCAGTTCCATGATCTCCGGTTCGGTGAAATGCTCGCGGAGGCCGTCGAAGGCCGCATCGTCGATCGCAAGATGATCGGTTGCGAACCGGTCGGCGAAACCCAGGGCGGACTGTTCGGCGTCGGTCAGGTTTTCGGCGCTCGGCGGGTCTGCCAGTTCACAGACCAGGTCTTCGGTGACGCCCGCGTTGACGGCATCGGTGTAACGAATCGCCATGCAACTGCGGCACTGATTGTGGAATGCGACGCGCAGCCGCACCAGTTCGACGAGACGGCGGGGCAGGGTGCGGTGCATCTTCAACGAGCCCCCAAACGCGGCCAGTCCCCTGGCGATACCCGGCGTGTGCGCAAACATCCGCATCAGGCCCTGTTCCAGCGGGGTGGCGGTGTCCGGCTGGGTCAGTGCCCGCAGGCCCTCGTCCCAATCCTCTGGTTCGAGCTTGGTGATTCGGGTCAATTTCGTTGCTCCTTTGCCGTGTCGACCGATCCGGCAGCCGGGCCCGGTACCCGCCGGGGCGCCCTGCCGCCTTACAGTTCGTGCGTCAGTTCGATGCCCCAGGTGCGGCCCACGGCCACGGCGCCGAACCAGAAAACGCCGACATCCACCGACGTCGCCAGATAGTTGTCGCTGTGGAAGACGTCCTTGACATATCCGGCGATCTTGAACGGCGCGCGTTCCCAGATGAGCGACAGGTCCAGTTCGCCGCGGGACGGAAATTCGTTGCGCCCGAGGCCGAGCGGGTCAGGCTGCCCGAAGTTGCCGACCGTCTTGTCGGCCCAGGCGTAGTTGGCGATGCCGGTGAGCGCTCCCCAGCCGTTGTCGAGCGGCTGCCGCACGACCAGGCCGGCGCTGAAGTTCCAGTCGGGCTGGAACCCGAAGGCGAAGTCGTCGGAACGGTCGACCCGGGGACAGGTGGCGCGGGAAATCCCCTGGCAGGCGATGCGGTCCGGGGCCAGGAACTCGTCGTACTTGCCGTCGATCATGCCCACGGTCGCGCGCAGCAGCACGTTCTCGGTCACCGCGAGCTGGGTTTCAATCTCCATCCCGTTGATCGTCGCCTTGGCGGCGTTGTTCACCACGGTCTCGGTGGCGGCGCCGAACTGGTAGATCTCGCTTTCGTGCTTGTTCTTGTAGATGGCGCGGAACAGCGTCGCGTTGAAAACCAGCCTGTCGTTCAGGGACCTTGACCGCAAGCCGATCTCAAAACTGTCGACCTGTTCCGGATCGTAGGGGCCGATCGAACTCGGCGTAGTGGCGCGCCCGTTGAACCCGCCGGACCGGAAACCGCGTGACCAGGACGCATAGACCATGTCGTCATCCGCAAACGAGTAGTCGATGCTGACCCGCGGCGTGAACTCCGACCAGCTCTCGTCGCCGTCGGAATTGCAGGTCAGGCCCGCGGCCCGGGCATCGGCCAGTGCCGGGGTCGGAGCGCCGCCGATCCATGCCGCGGCCACGGCGTCGGCCTGCGCCTTAAGGTCACCGCTGAGCCCGCAGCCCCAGGCCGTGGGGGGCAGCAGCCCGCTGGCGTCGCCGGACACGCGCTGGAAGATGAAGAAGTCCTTCTTCTCGCGGGTCCAGCGGCCGCCCAGGGTCAGGCGCAGGTCGTCGGTTACCTGGTAGTAGCCTTCGCCGTACAGCGCGAAGGCGTTCAGGTTCTGGCCCGCATCGCCGTCGGGCGACGGCATGGCGCCGGGCACCCGGCGATTGCCGAACACGTAGACACTGGCGGTGATGAAGTACTCCGACTCCACGTAGTAGGCGCCGCTGACGAAGTTGAACCTGCCGTCGTAATCGGAGGCCACCCGCAGTTCGGTGCTGAACTGGTCGTATTCCTGGGGCCGCCAGGGATGGAAGATGTATACCGGCGCGCCGAGATTGTCCTCGTCGAGCAGTTCCTCTTCTTCCTTGTAGCCCGTCACCGAGGTGAACGTCAGGTCGCCGACGTCGTAGTTGAGCTCCAGGGACACGCCCTTTTGCTCGATGGAGTTGTTGAACAGTTGCGCCGATACCGAGTACTTGTAGCCGTTGCTCTCGCCGAGTTCGTAGCCGTATTTCGCGCAGGCCACCTCCGATACCCAGCCGTTGAGCGGGGCAAGCACCGCCCCGTAGATGTCGCAGAAGTTGCCGCCCTGTACCAGGGTGCTGCCGATGCCGCCCCCCACGGCGGCGCCGGGCGGCACGCCGGCGAAAAGGTTGGCGAAAATCGAGCCGGTGATCGCTCCCCACTGGGCCGGGGAGAGATTGGGAACGGTGAGGTTGACCGGCGTCGCCAGGGTGGATTTGTCGTCGATGTACTCGAGTGTCAGTAACGCATCGAAATCCTCCGTCGGCTCCCAGAGGATGCTCGTGTAGACGTTTATGGTGTCCTCGCCCGGGATGTCCTTGCCGGTACCCGTAACCTCGCCGGTGGCCAGGTTGAAGTCCGCCTGTTCCTGGAAGCCGTCGCCCTTGTCGTAGAAAGCCGCGACTTTCACGGCCAGGGTGTCGCCCAGCGGGAAGTTGAGAACCGCCTTGCCGTCCGTTTCGTTGTGCGCGCCGTAGCGGAACTGGGTGCGCAGGCCGAATTCTCCGGTGGGCCGCGTACGGCGTACGTTCACCACCCCGGCGATGGTGTTGCGCCCGAACAGCGTGCCCTGCGGCCCCCGCAGGATTTCGATGGATTCCAGGTCGAAGGTGTCGATCAGGGCGCCGGTGTTGGTGACGAGCGGCACGCCGTCCACCACCACCCCCACGGCGGGGTCGAAACTCTTTTCCAGGTCGCCGAAGACGATTCCCCGCATGCCGGCGAACAGGGCGTTGCCGGCATAGGGCTGGCGGGCCAGGGTGACGTTCGGGGCCAGCTTGGAGAATTCGCCGATGTTCTCACCGTAGGCGTTTTCGATGGCCGTTTCGTTGAAGGCTGAAACCGACAGCGGCACGTCCTGCAGCGATTCCTCCCGCTTGCGGGCCGTCACCACGATTTCCTCGATGGCCGCGGCCTCGCCGGCAGCTTGCGCGTGCGCGCTCTCGGAATTGCCGAGCATGCAGGCGAATGCAATCGCAAACCCCGCCCCGATCATCCAGGTGTACCGATAGGCCATTGCGTGATACGGCATATGAAGCTCCCCAGGTTCTCCAACGACGCGCAGTATACAAGACGCGCGACCCCGTGGTGGGACGTCCGGACCGTTGGTTGGCGTTACCGCTGCACGCTTGCCGTCCGCTTGCGCTGGTAGGCGCGCCAGGTCATCGCCCAGCGCTCAGGGTCTTCCAGCGGCCCGGCATCCAGCTTGGCGATGGCGTGGTTGTGGGGCGCGGACCTGACGATTTCCGGGGTCGTGTAAGCTTCTTCCGAAATCCGTTCGAGCACCGCGATCCAGTAGTCGATATCCTCCTTCGACCACATCTCGCCCGCTTCCGGGGTAAATGGCTCGGGCACCACCCAGGGCTCGTGGCTGAGCCAGAAGGCATCGATGCCGTAGTCGACCATCCGGTTCTGCACGTCCAGGACGCTGACGCCCGTGTCTTCGTAGAGCTGCCCCAGGCTGAAACGGGTCATCTCCATCCGCCAGGACTCGTCCTCCGGATGGGACCGGGAAACGCCGCGAATGCCGAGCAGCTTCTTTTCCATGTAGTTGTTTGCCAGAACCGAGAGGTCCGCGGCCTCGGCCAGGCCGTCGGCGCCCATGGCGCGCAGCCAGGCATAGGCCTTGATGACCTGGTGCACGTTGCCCAGGTATTCGCGCACCCGGCCTATGCCTTCGGCTTTGCCCGGTTGCAGCACGTAGCGGTCGCCCTCACGCTCGACCAGGGGCCCGGGCAGGTATTCGGCCAGTTCCGCCGTGCAGCCGTAGGCGCCGACCGCGGGGCCGCCGCCGCCCTTCGAGGCGCCGAAGGTCTTGTGCAGCATGAACATGCAGGCATCGAAGCCGAGTTCCCGGGCCCGCACCTTCGTCATCACGCCGTTGAAGTTGGCGTGGTCGTAGAAACACAGGCCGCCGGCATCGTGCACCACCCGGACCCATTCCCGGATGTGGGGGTTGTAGACGCCCATGTCGTCGGGGTTCGAGATCATCAGCGCCGCGGTACGGTCGGATACCGCGGCCTTGAGCGCTTCGACGGAAGGGTACCCGCCGTCCTCCAGCATCAGCGTCACCACCTCGAACCCGGCCGCGGCGGCGGTGGCGGGATTGCAGGGATGGGCCTGGATGCTGGTGACGATCTGGTTGCGCTGTTCGAGTTCGCCGCGCGCCGCGTGATAGGCGCGTGTGACGCAGGCTTGGGTATAGGCGGCATCGGCGCCGCCGGCGGGCTGGAAGACGAACCGGTCCATGCCCGACAGCTCGCGCAACGATTCATCGAGCCGGTGGATCACTTCCAGCGCCCCCTGCAGCGTGGACACATCCTGGTTGGGATGCAGGTCGGCCACTTCGGGGCGGCAGGCAAGGTCTTCGGTGAGCCGCGGGTTGTATTTCATGGTGCAGGTGCCGAACAGGCTGATGCCCATCATGCCGAGGGTTTCCTGGGACAGGTGCAGGTAGTGGCGCAGCACGTCCGGTTCCGACATTTCCGGCAAGCCCGGGGCGGTGTCGCGGCGCATCGATGCGGGAATCAGGTCGCCGGCCTCGCCGACGGCCGCGGCCACGGCGTCCTCAACGGCGGGAAAGTGGCAGCCGCGTCGGCCGGGGACGACCATTTCCATGATGATCGGTTCGTCCCAGACGGCCGAATGGAACCGGCGCAGGTTGTCGTTTTTCATCCTGTGCAGATCCTCCGGAGGGTGTCGGCGAGCCGTTCGAGATCGGACTGGGCATGCAGTTCCGTTATGCAGTAAAGGGAACTCTGGCCAAGTTCGGCAAAGTTTGCGCTCAGGTCGAGACCGCCGAAGATGTCCTGTTCGAGGAGGCGTGCGTTGATTTCCGCAACCGTCCTGCCCGTGGCATCGAAATTGGCCACGAACTCCTTGAAATGGCCGCGCACCGGGCTGACCGAGACGCCGTCGATTTCGTTCAGCAGGGAGGCTGCGTAGTGGGCGCGCCGCACGACAAGTTCCCCCAGTTCCCGGAAGCCCTCCGGACCCAGCAGCGCCATGTAGGCCGCGGCGGCGATGGCCCACAGGTAGGTCGAATTGCCGGTCCAGTCCTTGCCTTCCTCCCGGGAACCGTAGGAACTCTGGTGCATCAGCGCCATGCCGAACCCGTGCTCGCCCTGGCTGGTCTCGCCGATGCTGATCATCAGTGCGGGGTATTCGTAGGCGTAGCGCGGCTCGTCCCGGGAGGCGATGAAGCCGCCCAGGCCGCCGCCGCAGTTCATGTGAATGCCCAGCGGCTGGATCGATCCCACGGCGATGTCCACCCCGTAGCGACCGGGCGGCGCGAGAACACCGAGCGAAACCGGGTCGACGCCGGCTATGGTCTCGGCGCCGTGACGGCGGGCGATGGCGGCAATTCCGGCCGCCTGTTCCTCGATTTGCCCGAGGTAAGAGGGGTTCTCGAAGTAGATGGCGGCGTGGTCGGCGGAGAACTGCTTCTCGAGCGCGTTGAGATCGGCCAGCCCGGTGGCCGGGTCGATATCGAACTCATCCATGCGGATGTGGGAAGCCATTTCCGGCGGTTCGCAGTAGGTCTGCATCACCGAGCGGCGCTCGGGGTCGATGAAACGGGGAACCAGCACCCTGTTCCGCCCGGTGATGCGCGCCGCCATCCGGATGGCGTGCCCGGCGGCGCAGCCCCAGCTATAGACAGGCAGCGCCACAAGATCCATGTCCAGCAACTCGCCGAGCTGGCTGGTGAACTCGAACCAGGCCTGGTTGCGGCCGAGGTCCGACGACGGGGTGCCCCAGACCGGGGTCAGGAACTCGCTGCGGCGGATGATCTCGTCGCACACCGCGGGCACATGATGCTGCCAGCAGCCGCCGCCGAGGAAGTTGAGTACCTCCTCGCAGGAGCGGTTCCTGCCGAGCAGGCCGAGCATGTGCCGCCGCAGTTCGAGCTCCGAGGACAGGGCCGGGGGCAGGTTCAGCGGCGTGCGGTAGCGATGGTTCTCGGGAATCTGCTCGAACAGTTCCTCCACGTCCCCGACCTGAAGGGCATCGAGCAACTGCCGTCGCACGGCGGGCACCGAGTTGGGCATGAATGGATGCGGACGTGACATGCTGGCTGGCTGTTCCCGAGTTGGTCCTGTTCCCGCCGGATCTGCACCGGGCCCGGCTTGCCGCATCGATCGGAACGCTTTGCGGATCGGCCCCCCGCCTGCCCGAATGACCGGTGAACTATATTATTGTGCACAAATGCGTGCACCTCGATCCAGCACACGGCAATGAACAGGTATCGGCTTGGGCTGATCGTGAACCCGATCGCCGGTATGGGCGGCTCGGTCGGATTGAAGGGCACCGACGGCGATCTTGCCGCGCAAGCGAGGTCGCTCGGCGCGAAACCGGTGTCTGGTGACCGCGTGACCGTTGCGCTGTCGCAGCTTTGCGCACCCGGCATGGATCTTGAAGTACTCACCTGTTCCGGTTCGATGGGCGCCGACGCGGTGCGGGGCATTGGCCTCGATCCCTCGATCGTGCATGTCGCCGGCGGGAATGACACAACGGCGGAGGACAGCCGGGCGGGCGCCACGCGCATCGTGGAACGGAACCCGGACCTGCTGCTGTTCGCCGGCGGCGACGGCACCGCCCGCGATCTGCTGCCGGCGGTGGGGTCCTCGACGCCGCTGCTCGGAGTGCCCTCCGGCGTGAAGATGCATTCGGCGGTTTTTGCCGCGACGGCACGGGCGGCCGGCGAGGTGGCCCGCAGTTTCCTGGCGGCGCCGGATCGCGAAGTCCTGCTGCGCGATGCGGAAATCATGGATCGGGACCGGGACCCGGAACCCGGCGCAGCACTGTCGCCGCGGCTGTACGGGATGGTGCGCACACCCTCGCTTTCCTTCCTGGTGCCGGGCGCCAAGTCGGCAAGCCGCGTAACCGATCAGGCGGCGCTCGGGGGCGCGGTCCGGCGAGTGGCCAGGCTCCTCGGCGATGGGAGCCTGTCGCTGCTCGGGCCGGGTTCGACCATGCAACTCATCAAGCGGGAATGCGGATTCGAGGGCACCCCGCTCGGCGTCGATGCGGTGCGTGGCGGACGTCGCGTCGCGTTGGACGTCAATGAGCGGGAGATACTCGAACTGTTGCGCAATCGGTCCGCCAGGATCGTGGTCGGCGTTGTCGGCGGGCAGGGCTTTCTCTTTGGGCGGGGCAACCAGCAATTGAGCGCCAGGGTGATTGCGGAGGTGGGCACCGATGCCATCGTGGTCGTGGCGTCCATGGAGAAACTGGCGGCGCTTCCCGGCCAGTGCCTGCTTGTCGATACGGGAAACGATGGGCTGAACGAGGCGTTGTCGGGGTATGTGAACGTGTTCGTCAGCGAGGTCCGAACGGTGCTCATGCCGGTAAGGCACACCCATGCGAGTCGCCGGCCCGCGCATTGAAACCGGCGGCGCCGAATGCGGGCATTGAAACGGAGGTTTCATCAGCCTCCCCGCCGGTGGACACCGTCAAAACGATTCGCCCATAATGCGGACAACGAGGCGTTGCCTCGGATCAACGCGAGGACCTTCGGCGGGCGCAAACTCGATTTATCGATCGTCCTTGTTCCCCCGTTCATCAAGTCCAGGCGGTATTCGGTTCGATTCGCGGCCGGATCAATCACGATCCCGGGTCGTGGCGGTTTTGGGGGGCAATTTTGAAGAAGACACTTGAACTGCTTGCCGGCCATGACCGGCGGGCGCCAAATTCCATCGTCCTCGCGCAGAAGGCTCTCGCCTGGTTGGCTTGCGGTTTGCTGGGCGCACCGGCGGCCTTTGCCGACAGCGTCTCCGGTGCGGTGACGGACACCGGCAACACGGTCAGCTTTCGGGGTGCGGTAGTGAGCATCGAAGGCCGGGACGGATCCGAAATCACCGATGAGCGGGGTCGCTTCCGTTTGTCGAACGTCCCTGCGGGCACCCACACGCTCGTGATTTCCTACGTTGGCACGGCGAGCACCAGGATCGAAATCACCGTGCCTCCGGAAGGCCTGGAGCTCGGCGACGTGGCGATCGGCGAAGCGGATTTGTCGGGGTTGGTCGAGGAAGTGATCGTCTACGGCCAGGCGGCTGCGTTCGCCAGTGCGCTCAACCAGGAGCGGGCGGCCATCAACACGGTGTCGGTTCTCGACACTGACGCCATGGGCCAGTTTCCGGACCAGAACGTCGCCGAAGCCTTGCGGCGCCTGAGCGGCGTGACCGTCGAAACCGACCAGGGGGAAGGCCGTTACGTCGTCATCCGCGGCATGGACCCGGACCTGAACTCGACGTCCATCAACGGGGTGCGCGCCACCGCGGCGGAACCGCGGCGGGCGCTGCAGCTCGACGTCATCCCATCGGATGTTCTCGACGGCATCGAGGTGAACAAGTCCCTCACCCCGGACATGGACGGCGATGCGATCGGCGGTTCCATCAACGTCAGGACGCTGAGCGCGTTCAGCCGCAAGGGCCCCTACGCCAAGGCGAGAGTGGAGCAGTCCCACAACGAGATTCGCGATGCCTGGAGCCCCAAGGCTTCGTTTGCGGGCAGCAATATATTCGAGCTGGAAGGCGGCAGGCGCCTTGGCGTTGCGGGCGCCGTCAGTTGGCACGACCGCAAGCTGCAGGCCGACAATGCCGAATCCGACGATTGGGACGTGGCTGATGATGGCAACGACTTTCTAGAGGAATTCCAGCCCCGGCTGTACAAGGTGGAGCGCGAGCGCATCGGCGGCGCTCTCAACTTCGACCTCGACGTAACCGATACGACCGCGCTGCACCTGTACACGCTGTACAGCAGGTTCAAGGATACGGAACTGAGAAACCGGACGACGTTCGCCCTCGACGGGCTGAACGAAAGCACGCTCACCCCGGACCGGATGGAGTTTTCCGAGGTGGAGATCGAGCGGGACACCAAGGGCCGCGACATGCGCGGGCAGATCGCCGAGAACCTGTCGATCTCCTTCGGTTCCGATACCCAGCTCGACACCTGGCAGATCGAAACGAACTTCGGTTATTCCTACGCGCGGGAGCGAACGCCCGACCAGGTGAGCGGCACCTGGGTGGCGGAGTTCGAATCGGGCGACGGCAATATCGCGGACGGGCAGCCGGTGCTGACCATCGATCGCAGCGATCCTCAGATCATAGTCGCTGAATCCGCATTCTGGAGCGCGCTGCAGGATCCCTCGCTCTACGAACTCGACGAGATCGAGCATCTCAACGAGAAGAACGAAGACACGCAGTACTCGTTCCGGCTGGACGCGACCCGGGAGATGGGCTTCGGCATCGTCAAGTTCGGCGCCAAGGCCCGGCTGCGGGAAAAGAAGACCGATGAGGAAGTGGGCCTGTGGTCCGGGGACGATGCCTGGTTCCTGTCCGACGCATTGCTGCCCGACGGCGGTTCCGCGTACGGTTTCCCGACCCCCATGGACCCGGTGCCGGACAACGCCGGCGAGCGGGATATCCTGGCCGGGGGCACGGGCATCGAGTTCGAGGACATCGACTCCAGAATCGATTCGAGCGTGGCCGATTTCACGTTCGACGAAGACGTCTATGCCGTCTACGGCATGACCCGTTGGGACAACGGCCCGCTGTCGGTCACCGCCGGCTTGCGCATCGAGTGGACGCGCCTCGACAGCCGCGGCAGCATCACGGAACTGATCGAGGAGGGCGGTACCTACAACGGCGCGGTGCTGGACGACGACACCGTTTTCATCACGCCCGTCGATGAGAAGAATTCCTACACCGACTATCTGCCCAGCATCAATGCGCGCTACGAGTTCAACGAAGACCTGATCGGGCGGGCCTCGGTACACCGGGCGGTGGTTCGTCCGCGTGTCGAGGACGTGGCGTTCCGGGTTGCGATCGACGGCGACGAAGCCGAGTTGGGTAACCCGTCGCTCGATCCTTTCCGCGCCTGGAACGCGGATGTCTCGCTGTCCTACTACCCCACCGACCTGAGCGTGATGTCAGCGGGCTTTTTCTGGAAGCGCATCGACGATTTCATTTTCCTCCAGACGATTGACGACTACCCGTTCGCGGGCAGGGTATTCGATGAAGCCACGATCGCGCAGAACGGCGACCAGGCGGACGGCATCGGCATCGAACTCAACTATCAGCAGCATTTCGGATTTCTCGGGGCGCCCTGGGATGCGTTTCTGGTGGGGGTGAACTACACCTACGTGGATGCCAGCGCGGAGACCATCGACGGCCGCAAGATCGATCTTCCGAAGCAGTCGAAGAACATCGCGGGGGTCGTGCTGGGCTATGACAAGCACGGTTTCGATATCCGCCTGGCGATGAAGTACCGGGACCGCTATATCGACTCCCTGGAGGGTGAGGGCGACGACCGCTACACCGACGAACACCTGCAATGGGACCTGACCGTCAAGTACAGCGTCACCGATAGCTGGCTGGTCTATGCCGAGATATCGAACCTGGGCGACGAGCCGGCGTACTACTACTCCGGCAGGCGCAACCGGGCGCTGCAATACGATGAATTCGGAACCACGGCGGCGGTGGGCGTTCAGTACAACTTCAGGTAGTGGTTGCCGTTCCCCGGGATGCGGGCTGACGGGGCGATTCCCCGACCCGACGAGAACGTAATGCCCGGGTACGGATTTCGCTCGTTTGACGATCTTGTCCGTGAACAAGAGGTCTGTAGCTGCCCATGTCTCCCGGCGGGTTGACTGAACGATTCGATATCGCCGTCAGAGGCTGGCGCTGGGTTCTCGTTACGATACTGCTGCCGGCGCTGACGCAAGGTTGCGGGGCGCCGGAAGCCGGCTACCTGTTCCGGTACGGTCACTCACAACCCGCCCAGGCGCCGCGCAGCCAGTCGATGGTTTTCTTCGAGCGGGAACTCGAACAGCGCACCGACGGCCGCATATCCGTGGAGAACTATTTTTCCGCGACCCTGGGCAGCGAACGCGAAATGATGGACATGGTCGCCACGGGCGTCCTGCAGGGTACGCGCGGCGGCCTCTTTGCCGATGCCAATCCGAAATTCGTGCTGTTCATGGTGCCGTTTCTCGTCGGCGACTGGGACCAGGCGCTGCGGCTGGTCAACAGCGACCTGGCGCGGCGGATCAACGCGGGCGCGCGGCGCAACGGCTTTCATATCCCCGCTACCGGCATCAGCCAGGGCTTTCGCGCCCACACGAACAGCATTCGGCCGATCAAGAACCCCGGGGACCTGGCGGGACTGAAAATGCGCGTACCGCCCCAGGAGATTTACGTTCTCACCGCGCGGGCTCTCGGCGCCAGCCCGCACGAAATGCCGGCATCCGAGCTTTACAGCGCCTTGAAAACGGGGGTTCTGGACGGCCAGGACAATCCGCCGTCGAACATATGGGACTACAAGCTGTTCGAAGTGCAGGCGTTCATGACCGTGTCGAACTATGCCACCGGTCCCGACCCGTTCATCGTCGACCTGAACTGGTACGAGTCGTTGCCGGCGGATCTGAGGATGACGTTCGATCAGGTTGCGGAAGAAACCATCGCACTCTCCGACAAGCTAAATCGGGAGTCCGAGGAGAAGTACATCGCCCGACTGGCGCGCGAAATGGAACTGATCCACTTGAGGCCTGAAGAGATTCAGTCGTTTCGCCGACTGACCGAACCGGTCGCCCGCGACTTCATCGCCCGCGGCGTGTTCACGGCGGACGAAGTCAACGAAGCACGGGAAATTGCGGGTAGGCCCGCCGCACCTTTTCATGAATAGGAACGGCTGATAAACCATGTCCGTGCCGGGGCCGATCGAGACCGGTTTGAGCCGCATGCTGGAACGATTTCTGGCGCTGTTGCTGCTGGGAATTTTCGGGACCGTCGTATTGCTGGTCATCCTGCGTTACGTCTTCAACACGACCGTGGTCGGCGGCAACGAAGGGGCGCTGATCGCATTCGTGTACACCACGGCGCTCGGTGGGGCATTGGCGGTGGCAAGGCGCGAACACATCGAGATTCGCTATTTCGTCGACCGGATGCCCGCAGGGGTACAGCGATTTCTCGGTGTTGTTCAGTTGACGCTCGTCGCGATCGTCAATCTTGCGCTTGCCTGGTATTCGATCGTCTGGATCGCCAGCACCGGCAGCTACCTGATGCCGGCATTGCAGCTACCGCAGATCGTTGCGCAACTCAGCGTTTGCATCGGTAGCAGCCTGGCCTTCGTTTACTGCCTGCTCGGTATTTTTCATGCGAGGGGTGCCCCCTCGCGCTCCCCGGCTGAAGGCTCTCGAAGGTGGGCAGCGAGGCGATAGCCCGACCTGTCCGTGCGAAATGCTGATCCTCGTCCTGTCATTCGCCGGTTTTCTCGTAATCGGCGTGCCCATTGCCTACGCCCTGGGGCTGTCGAGCCTCCTGTACTTCCTGATCGAGCAGCCGAGCCTTGCGGTGGTGGTGCCGCAACGCGTGTTTTCCGGGATGAACAACTACGCGTTGATCTCGTTGCCGCTGTTCATACTCATGGGGCAGGTGATGAATTCCAGCGGCAT
>JAPPHD010000053.1 GCA_028821125.1 Gammaproteobacteria bacterium | reverse complement strand
CATTACCGGCATGGAATGTCTGACCTGTCGGAGCATCTTCCGCGCACATCAACAAAACTACCGGCGTCACCAGCTTTGGGTGTCGCATTGGCTCGGGATTGTCAGGATTCACTACCCTGCCGGGCACTGTGCCGATCAGCCGTGTTTCGGCAGAGGGAGCAAGGACGTTCACCTTGATGTTTTTCGATAAGCCTTCGATGGCCAACACGTTCATCAAGCCAACCATACCCGTTTTTGCGGCTGCGTAATTTGCTTGGCCGAAGTTGCCATAGATCCCTGAAATCGAACTCGTCAGCACAATCCGGCCATAGTTCTTTTCATACATGATGGGCCAGGCTGCCTTGGTAACATAGGCTGTGCCGTTGATATGAACGTCCATGACGATATCCCAGTCGTCCATGTTCATGTTCTTGAAGCTCTTGTCTCGCAGGATGCCGGCGTTGTTGACGAGAATGTCAACTGTCCCATAGGCGCTCACGGCATCATCGATGATTGATTGCGCGCCCGCCCTGTCGGCTACGCTGGCCTTGTTGGCGATCGCCTCGCCACCAGCAGCCTTGATTTCCCGGACAACAAAGTCTGCTGCGTCACCCGAACCTGTTCCATCACCGGAGCCCCCCAGGTCGTTAACGACGACTTTGGCTCCCCTGCTGGCGAACTCCAGCGCATGGGCTTTGCCCAACCCGCCACCTGCGCCCGTGATAACGACCACCTTTCCTTCAAAGTCACTCATGACATTCTCCTGTTCCTGAAACTAGTGTCGTGTCACACGACACTAGAGTTTGACGAATGTTCTCGGTGATTCGAACTTGTGGTCTCGCAATGCGTCGAGAATCATGGGTCATGTTTCTTGATAATCAGTACGACTTTGGCAAGTCGAGTTCTTTTTCTGCGATAAAGGACAGGATCAACTGTTCCGATACGGGTGCGAGCCGCTGCAAGATGGACTCACGCATCAGCCTCTCAACCTGATACTCCTTCGCGTAGCCCATGCCGCCATGAGTCAGCACCGCCTGGGTTGCCGTATCGAACGCCGCACGTCCGCTGAGCAGCTTTGCGGCATTGGCATAGGCGCCGCAGGGCTTGCCCGTGTCATAGAGATTCGCCGCTTTCAGCATCATCATTCTTGCTGCTTCGATCTGGACCCAATTTTCCGCCAATGGGTGCTGAATGCCCTGGTTCTGCCCGATGGGCCGCCCGAATACTTCCCGCTCCCGGGCGTAGAGCGAAGCGCGTTTCAAGGCGTCTTCCGCAATGCCGATGGCGCCCGCCGCGACTATGATCCGTTCCGGATTCAGGCTGTGCAGCAGGTAGTGAAATCCCTTGCCCTCTTCACCAACTCGATCCTCTTCCGGCACGAAGAGGTCTTCGATAAAGATCGCATTGGAATCGACCGCGGCGCGGCCCATCTTGGGGATGCGATGTACCTCGATCCTATCCCTGTCCAATTTCGTGAAGAAAATGGTCATGCCGCCTGTCGCCTTGGCGCATTCCTCAAGCGGGGTCGTCCGGGTGAGCAAGAGGATGTTGTCAGCCTCTTGGGCCGTCGAAGTCCAGATCTTGCTGCCGTTGACCCGGTAGCCGCCCTGGACTCTTTCGGCGAAGGTCTTGATGGCCGTGGTATTCAGGCCGGCGTTCGGTTCGGTTACGCCGAAGCAGGTCTTCTCCGAGCCGTTGATCAGCGGGCGCAGCATGCGCTCCTTCTGCTCGGGCGTGCCCAGGACTACAATGGGTTGAGGTGCAAAAAGGTTGATCTGGAGCGTGGACATGGCTGCCGCGGCGCCGCCTCCCCTGCCGACGGCATTCATCATCAGCGCCGCTTCGGTCACGCCCAGGCCGGAGCCACCCATTTCTTCCGGCATGGTGATGCCCAGCCAACCGCCTTCCGCCATGGCACGGTGAAACTCATGCGGAAACTCGGCGTTCCTGTCTTTCTCCGACCAGTATTCGTCATCGAACTTGCTGCAGACCTTGCTGACTGCATCCACCATCGCCAGATGCTCTTCGGTTAGATCAAAGTCCATTGCTCACTCTCAATTGTTGAATAAATCCCTGCCGATGATCTGCTTCATCACTTCAGTAGAGCCCCCCGCTATCGGCCTGATCCGACAATCGGCAAAGAGACGGGCGACGTGGTACGCACGAATCGATACCGCTCGTGATCCTGGTCGAAAATCGTTCTTGGAATCATCTATTGCCTGTCCCTGGTTGGCTCGGGAACCTACACGTCGAACCGGTATGTATCCCCGTCGCGAACGATCTTGCCGCTTACCGGGTCGGCGAAGTGCGTCCCCAGCACGAGCACGGGTTTGTCGGCGTAGCGTTCCAGGAACTGATTTCGAGTTTTCCGGGCCACGTCGCTGTCTGCATCGTAGGGATTCTCCCAGTTGGGGCGCCCGATCGCGTAAGGGTGGTGAATCATGTCACCGGTGATGACGGCGTCTTCACCCTGGGACGAGATACGCACACTCACATGACCCGGTGTGTGCCCCGGAGTCGACTCGAACCACACCCCTTCATCTGCCTGGTGATCCGACTGAACGACATCCATCAGCCCCGCGTCCAGCACAGGCCTTACTGATTCGCCCCACACATCGCCATAGGTGTCATCGTCCAGGTCGCGGAAGAACTTGAACTCTTCTTCAACAACGAGATAGCGGGCGTTCGGGAAGGTAGGCACCCAACTGCCGTCACGCTTGGTGGTGTTCCAACCGATGTGATCTACGTGCAGGTGCGTCAGGAGCACGGTGTCGACAGAGTCCGGGTCATGGCCCAATGCCTTGAGGTCGTCTATGAACGGCAGTTGCATGTAAGCCAATTCGTCCAATGGGATGCTCTTGTCGTTACCGATGCAGGTGTCCACCACCAGCTTCCGGCTCGGCGTCTCGATGATCAGCATCTGGACGTTGTTGATCATCACACCCTCGGGCGTCACGAAATGCGGGTACAGCCACGGCATCTTGGCCAGATTCTCGGGCGTGGCCATGGGTGGCAGCCCGGCTAGAGCGTACAGGTCGTTGTCGGCAAACGTCATCTCGACCAACTGGGTGATTTTGATATCACCAATTTTCCATTGCAGCATGACTATCTCCGCTTGGTAGGGTGGTAATTCGCCGATTCAGTCCGCGTCGACAACTTTCAAGAAACGTGAATGCCGCAAGGGCTCACCAACAGCCAGGTGTTTGATCGCCTGTCCGAACGGTCCCGCCGGACCCGGACCATGCGCCATACGGCAATCCTCGCCAAAAAAGCGAAGTGTGAGGGTACGGCGTTCCGGCGTAGTGGAATCGGTGGCACCGCCGCCGTGAAGGGTCGAGGTGTGAAAGGCAATCACATCTCCGGGATCGGTCGCAAAGGCCACGATGTCATATTGTTCCCGGTTTGCTTCTATGTCGGGTAGAGGGGGCAGGTAACCGGGATGATCCATCGCAACTTCGAAAAGGGGCAGCGTCGCATCGCTGGCATCAAATCGAGAGGTGTTGTAGAGAGGCCCCAGATGGGACCCTCTGACGAACTCCAAGGCAGATTCATCGCGTATCGATTCGAAACTGATCCAGAAGCTGATGAGCTCAGAGCCCCTGATCGACCAATAGCTTGTATCCTGGTGCCAGGGTGTACGAGGTACGTTCTCAGCCCGCTTGTGAAATACCTGCTCATACAGAAACCAGACAGCCGAACCACCCCATATCTGTTGAGCAATCGATGCCAGCGGCGTTTCGCGAATTGCCGGCTCGTACGCCGCCGATGCCTTGGGGTTACAGAGATCCTGAAAGGCATCGTCAGATCCTGGCACGAGACCGCTGGCAGACGGACCAGGATGCTCGACGCTCCATTGCCAGGCAGCGAGTGCTGTCCGAAGTTCGGCAGAATTCAGTGCATGGCGAAGCAGGACCACACCGTTTCGCCGGAACTGTTCGATGGTCGATTTATCGAGAATCATGCCACGCCCCTACAAATGCGGGACTGCGGATTTTGCAGGGGCCCGGCATGTCCGGCCCGCAGGAACCTGCGCGTCGACGCACCGCCCTCGCCGAGGAACTACCTGCGGGCTAAAAGTCCCAAACGGCTTGGAAGCCCCAGGTTCGCGGTGGTGCCCATGGCCCTGTCAGCCTGTTGAATGAAGTGGTTGCAGTGGCACTTATCATACTGACGTACTCCTCATCCGCAACGTTCTTGACAAATCCTTTCAGTGTCAAGCGCGAATCCCCGTCAGGCACATAGGAGACAAAAAGATTGCCAACCGAATAAGCTTCCTGCGCATCGATGGCCCTGTCAAAGGGCCGGTACTGGATGTCATCAATCCAGGTCCACTGCGCAGTGAACGCCAACTCTCCACCTCCGTTCAGTGGCAAGACGTAGTCGGCTACTATGCCCAGGCTGTTTTCGGGGGCGCGGTTCAAGGGGTTACCCGAAACGTCCTCGAATACAGCAGTACCGGCCGCGATCGCCGCTGCTCCGCAGTTACCAATAAACAGAAGCGAGTCACAGTCTTGATGGTCCTTGTAAGTGGCGTCCAGGTAGGAATAATTCAATGCGACTTGGAGACGGTCAGTGAAAACAAACTGCGTCTCGAACTCGATTCCCTTGACCTCTGCTTTGGCCGCGTTTTCTATAGTGAGCTGAAAGTCAACAAGCTGGCCCAGTTGCAAGTCGGTGTAATCGTAGAAGAATGCGCTCGACCGCAGTGTGACACGACCATCCCCGAATGTGGACTTGAACCCGACTTCCCACGCGTCATTGAACTCGGGCTCGAATGGGTCGGCGCAGGAACTGCTGTCGAATCCCCCGGACCGGAAACCCTGGGAGTACTGGGCGTAGACCATTGATTGGTCAGTCAGGTCGTGCTGTACGCCTACGCGGAACGAGACCTCATCCCATTTCTCGTTGAGCGGGATCTCCGGTGCGCCAAATCCACAGATCGGTGCACCTATGAATGACCCTACAACCGCGTCCTTTTCTTCTTCGGTGTAGCGTACGCCGCCATATACTCGCCAATCGTCTGTGACACTGTGGGTTGCGTCCACGTAAACAGCGAATGATTCAGTTTCCTGGTCAAAAGAAGTCCGCAAATACGTTGTAAACGGCGGCAAGCCGAATAAATGATCCAGAAAGTTCAATGGCAGAGAGTTGTGCCAATCCAGATCATCGTTGTAATAATACACTCCGGCGAGAAGGTCGAGTCTGTCGTCGAACAACGCGGCGCTTAAATTGAATTCTTGTGACCATGTGTCGGATTCGGATCCGGTAGTGTAAGTCACCACAAACGCGTCTGTACCATCACTGTCGCTGAACTGGGACCATTCGCTATTGATGAAACCGGTTTTTGAATTCAGCGTCACGTTATCGCTCAAGGCCCATTCAACGTTGAGAACAACGATCAAGTCCTCGCGCCCATCGTCTGCATCGGCGTCAACGTACGCCTTGTGCGGCTCAGCCGTCCACTGGGCGCCGATATATATGGGCCATAGTGCATCACTGGGTGGCGTGTAAATAAGGAATCCCCAGCCGCCTTCCCAATCCTCATAGTGAACACTCAAGTCAATTGTCAATGAATCGCTCGGCAGGAACCTGAGAGCGCCACGTATGGACTTGATTTCTTCGTCGTCTATGTCATCGAACCCCGGCAGCAGATTCTTCGTGTAGGCTTTGTCGCGATCGTCGTAAAGAATGGACACGCGGCCCAAAACGCTGTCACTAATGGGTCCCGAAACCATTGCGCTTGCCTGGACCCGGTCATAGTCCCCGTAGAGAACACCAACACGGCCTTCAAACTCGTCGGTCGGCTTGCGCGTGACCAGGTTTACGCTGCCCCCGGTCGTGTTGCGGCCATAGAGTGTACCTTGGGGACCGCGCAACACCTCAAGTGAACCCAGATCGTGATACGCACCCCGCAATGAGGAAGTGCGCGGCAGGTGGATGCCGTCCACATGCTGAGCAACGGCCGGGTCGGCCGTGCCGTGGGTTTGACCGAACCCCACACCGCGGATCGTCGTGAAAACCTGACCATTGTAAATGCCGGAATTGAGGCTGGGAACGTTGACGTTGAGATCCATGAAACCCTCAATCTCACGGGTTTCGAGCGTCTCACCGGTGAAAGCCGTGACCGAGGCTGGAACATCCATCACGGTGGTATCTCGCTTGGTCGCGGTAACCAGTACTTCCTCGATCAACTGTTCTTCGGCGTGGACACCCAGCGGAACGCAGATGCACGCAAACGTCAGAATCAGGTTCCGAGTTGAATTTCGCATTTTCCTCTCCTGTTTGTGCGAGTTTCAATTATTCGTAAAAGACTACGAACTTAGAATACGTTTCACTGCCTATTATGGCTTCTATCGTCGGACTGTATGCGCATTCCGATACAAGTGTCAACTCTTTATTCCAAATTATTCCGATATCATATCCACACAGTAAATTTTGCGTATCCAATCAGACGTAAAATTTACGGATTATGAAACCGCAGAAAGATGGTTTGGCAGCGCTACCGAAGGCCGATTGGGTGACCGCCCTGCACACGAACTTCGGGAGGCAGGGCACAGTCCTGACGTTGCGGATTCCGCCGAAACTATACTTCTGCAATAAGCCCTTGATACTATCCAATTATGCTTTTTTCGAAACAACTCAGTTTCGTGTTTTACGGATCAGCCTAATCATGAGCAAGCTCACGGAACTTGACAGACAGCTCATTGAAGCGCTTGTCAAGAATCCACTTGAATCCAACAAGAACCTGGCCCATCAACTCGGGACATCGCAGGCAAATGTCGCCAAGCGCATCAATCAGCTTGTTCAGGACGGTGTATTGCGTGTCACGGTACAAGAGGAATTCGAAGCGGCCGGTTTCAATTTCACGGCCCACCTGGATGTTTATGTATCCAAGGGGGAAACAAACAGCGTTGCCGATGCTCTCTGCGAGTTGCCCCAAGTGACGAGTTGCCTCCTTACTGCCGGAACTCCGGAGATTCTTGCGCGCATCGGAGCAAAGAGTCAGAAACACTTCGCGGAGTTCCTGAACACGGAGATCGCATCCATTCAGGGAATCGAACGAATCGCGACCCTCACTGTGCTGGAAGTGCAGAAATACAGTGTCTGGCATGCGAGGATCGGCACATGAAAGAACCCCTGGACGAAACCGAACGCAAGCTGTTCGACCTCCTGTCCCCCAATGCCCGGGTCAGCAATCGCAAAATAGCCGAGCAATTGGATGTCACGGAAGGAGCGATCAGGCACCGGCTGAAAAAGCTGACCTCTGCACGCTCCATGCGTGTTGTGACAATCGTTGATTTGGCAAAAAGCGGTAGGACGGCTGCCCTCTACATACGGTTGACTGTAGAACCCGCTGCGACCAGAAAAGTGATTGATCGGTTGGTGAACGTAGAAGAGATAACCTACATCGCTCAAGTGTCAGGCGCAGCGGATATCACGTTCTTGCTTTCGGGTACCGATTTGAGTGAACTCTTCGAACTGTTCAGGCGCAAGATCAAACCAATGCCCGGTGTTCGAAACTCAACTGCGATTGTCATTTCCCATGTAAGAAAGCACGATTTCCAGCGCGCGCACTTCGTGGAGTGAAGCAGTTTCGTAGCGTTTGTATGCCACTATGTCGATAGCGACCGGAGAGTGATGAAAATCGGTTTCTTCCCCAATTGCCTTGAGCCAAGGCCAAAAGTCAGGGTAAGGGTACGGCGATGATAGACATCAAGAACAAGGTTTTTCTGGTGACGGGAGCAACCTCCGGGCTTGGTGCTGCAACCGCTTGCCTGCTCGCAGAGCTGGGCGCAAAAGTAACCATCTCCGGCCGTCGCTCGACAAGAGGGCAACTGGTGCTGGACCAGATCGAGGAAATCGGAGGAGAAGGGATCTTCCTGCAGACGGATGTCACCATCGAATCGGAAGTAGAGGCCATGGTCGCTGGAACGATAGACCGCTTCGGGCGGCTTGATGGAGCGGTCAACAACGCGGGCATAGCGGATGCGGGGCCGGCTGCCACCGCGGATATTTCAACATCCGATTGGAACAGAACCATCGAAACGAACCTGAACGGCGTATTCATGAGCATGAAATACGAGATTCCCGCGATGCTTCAGAATGGCGGTGGCGCAATCGTGAACATGTCTTCCATATACGGCTTGAAGGGCGTCGATGTAGGAAACGCACCGTACAGTGCGAGCAAGTGGGGTGTCATCGGCTTGACGAAAACGGCCGCCATCGACTACGGCGAGAGCGGGATTCGTGTCAACGCGGTGTGTCCGGGCAACTGTCGTTCCGAAATGTCTGCACCGGCGGCTGAACAGAATCCACGCGGCATGGCCCATCTCATTCGACGACATAGCGCAATGAACCGTCTTGGGGAAGCCCGCGAAGTAGCGGATGTCATCGTCTGGTTGTTGTCGGAATCATCGAGTTTCGTCAACGGCGCGGCGATTCCGATCGACGGTGGGGAAACCACCAAACTGTATTAGAAAAAGCCAGCAATCCTGCATCCATGGAACGAAGGAGGAAAACAAAATGAGCTTGCTCGAAGAACGAAACATGGAACTCGTCAAACACTGGGAATGGACCTGGAACAACGATGTGATGCGTATGGTGGACGAGTGCTATGCGGAAGACTGCGAGGTCTCGGACATGCTGCGCAATCGGACGTTTCATGGCCGCGAGGAACTCCGCCTCATCGAAAAGCAGATGATGGCCATTGACGCAAGCCGCAGGTTGACCGTCGTCAACATGGTCGCTGCCGGCAATACGGTTGCCGTCGAAACAAACGGGACGCGGGACGGTGGCAAGGTTCTCACCAAAGGCTGCGCGGTCCTTACCTTCAACGACGAAGGTCTGATCGTCATCGATCACAGCTACGGCGGAGACCCGACCAACCTGGCTGAAAGCGACCCCAGAGCTTAAGCCTGAGCGACTGAGACCCGGTCTCTAATTCTCTAGCCTCAGAGCCGCTTGCGAATATGTGCCCGCTAACCAAACCGGCAATAGAATAGGCCTCCTGCGCACCCACCTGGAACAACGATGAGATGCGTATGGTGGACGAGTGCTATGCGGAAGACTGCGAGGTCTCGGACATGCTGCGCAATCGGACGTTTCACGGCCGCGAGGAACTCTGCCTCATTGAACAGCAGATGATGGCGATTGACGCAAGCCGCAGGTTGACCGTCGTCAACATGGTCGCTGCCGATTTGCCTAGTCCGCGGGTGGACATCAGAAAGGGGAGGTCACGCCAGTCGGAGGGCGCAGAGGCCGGCCAGGGAAGCCCGACCCCGCGATCTTTGCTTGATTTCGTCAAATGACTGTATTATATTCGTCAATTGACGATACTTCATAGGAGGTACCTGCATGCCGCCCCAAATCCAATTGTCTCAATCAGAAGGGCCGGTGAATGAGGCCACGCGAGTTGCGAGGCTCCTGGCGATTGACGACCCCGAAGTGCTCAGTGAAGTACAGCTCGCACATTGTGTGAGTAGCGGATTGCCTTCGAAATCGGCACTCGGTCTTTCCGAGGTTCTTGGTAAGAGGTGGGTTGTTGGCTCGATCATTCCGGAAGCATCGCTACGACGGGCTCGTAAATCCGATAAACCGCTGTCCAGGGAGCTCAGCGAGCGGCTCTACGAGATTGGTCGCGTCGTGGATGCGCTGCGCCTCGCCTACCACGGTAACAAAGACGCGATTGATGGTTTTCTGCATCGACCACATGTGCTGTTGGAGGGAGACACCCCCTTCGATCTGGCCAGGTCGAGTTCAGCAGGTGCACAAGCCGTTCTCAATCTGATTCGTCGTGCCGAGGCCGGTGTTGCTGTTTGATGAATCCACGAACCATGCCTGCGCCCATGCGGGCCTTTCGTATCGGTGATCCGGACGGACGGTTTTCGGTGTGGAGTGCGGAGGGGGCCAGGCGTGTCTCGGGGAGGTGGCACGAGGCCGGAGCGGAAGTTATCTACGCTGCGGAACACTATTCCACCGCCATGCTGGAACACCTGGTTAACTGGAACGGCGCCTTGCCGCCGAACCAGCACTTTATTGAGATCACCGTGCCGCAAGGCACCAGCTATGAGGTGGTGACAGCGGAGTCCCTTCCCGAGCTATTCGATCCAAACCAGGAAGCGTCTCGGCGCTACGGGCGAGATTGGTACGTTGAATCGAGAAGCGCCATCCTGATCGTTCCGTCCGTTGTGGCTCGCATGGAGAACAATCTTGTCTTCAACAGCCGGCATCCCGAGTTTGCGGGCGTAGCCGTGGGATTGGAGTCCCCGGTTTGGTGGGATCCGCGCCTATTTGCGTGAGGCTCGGCTCAACCGGTCCAGTCGGTCTTGCGGGCTAGCCGCGCTATCCGCGCCACTCTGACACTCGAAGACGGCCATCGGCTGTAACGAACCCGGATTCCCCAGGTGGCCGGCGCCCCAATCCCTCAACCTCAGAAATTGACCGTAAGGTCGACGCCCCAGGTTCGAGGTGGCGCATAGGTGCCCGACCAGCCGGTCGACAGTGAATACAATGTCCAGTACTTGTATTCCTCGTCGGTCGCGTTGCGCACGAACCCCCGCAACTGATACTTGTCATCGTTGAATCCAAGCGTGGCATACAGGTTGAGCAAGCCCACCGAACTCTCGCCATCCTCGGGATGTACCTCTCGAACACCGAACAGGCGCCATGTCAGCTCGTCGGTGTAAGCGTACTCAACGCGGGTCGTGAGCGATGTATTGTCGAATGTCATCAAATAGTTCACACCGATATGCGCACTGAACTCGGGAGTACCAGGCAGCGGATTGCCGCGTATGTCCTGCACCCCGGCCGCCAGGTTTGCCGTGTCGACACCGATATCCGGCGCCCCCTCGGTGACTTCGGCATCCAGCCAGGAGAGAGCGAAATCCATGGACACAGCCTCGCTGGCAACATAAGTGATTTCCAGTTCCCCACCGAAAATTTCCGCTTCCGGTACGCTGGCGAGAAACGCGGACGTGCCATCCGGCGTGTACTCAACCGATTGGAAATCCTGGTAGTCATACCTGAATAATGCGGCACTCAGCGTTCCCGCGCCGTCCGCAAAAATCGTCTTGTAACCGAGCTCGATTGAAACGACCTCTTCAGGCTCTACGACATCCATGCAACCGGTAACGTTCACCTGCCCGGACTTTTGCCCTTGCTGGTATTGCAGGTAGACAAGTGAATCTTCGGTGGGATCCCACTCGACTCGTACTTTCGGCTCAAAGCCGCTTTCATCGAGATCGACCTCAGTGCCAGCGGGGCAGATTGGCAACCCGAAGCTGCCACCGGTTGGCAACAGAAGTGCGCCGGGAGGGAACACCAGGTTTGACTGCTGGAACTGCTCGGTGTTTTTTTCTTCATCACCATAGCGGCCACCCAGGTTCAAGCGCCAGTCGTCGTTCAGATGCCAGGTGACATCGAAGAAAACGGCTTTTGCGCTGTTGTCTTCATCCAGATAGTTATCGTTGCCGCGAAACATGGTTCCGGGCGGAAAGAGGATTGGATTGCCTGCCGTGAACGAACCGCCGACAAGCAACTGACTGTTGGGGTCGTGAAATTCGAAGGGGATCTGGGCGTCATATTCCTCCTGAAAATAGTAGGCACCCAAAATCCAATCGAGGCTGCCGCTTTCCGTCGTGCCGGAGAGGATGATTTCCTGGGAAAACGATTCCGATTCCTGCAAACGCGGCGCACCGTCGTAGCCGATGGTACCGAAGTTGAAATCCAGGCCCGGTGTCAGGAGCCCGTTGGAGACAACGCCGCCAAACCCATAAATCTGCTCGTAGGAGTGGTCGATGGCACCCGTGGTCGACGTGATACTGATCCGGTCTGAAATCGAACCCTCAATCTTCAGGGTGACACCCGTCGTTTCGATCTCGTTGTAGGGGTCGCGTGTCTGCGCAAGTTCATGGAATTCGCCGGTATTGGTTAGCGTTGCACCAAAAAATGCGGCGACGAGATTGGGAAAGACGGCTGTAATCGGCTCAAAATCGTGTTGAGTGCCCATCGTGAGGTCCGCTTCCTGGTGGAACACGGCAAGCGTACCGCTCCAATGCTCATTGAAATCAACCGCGAGCGAAGCCCTGACACCCATCCTCTCGCCACCACTGATATCACTACCGGTAAATACGTTTTCAATGAAACCATCGTCATCGGAATAAAAGGCTGAAACCCTGCCTCTGACGCTATCGCTCAAGGGCCCCGACACCATCGCGGAATACCTCTGGCCACCAAAGCTGCCGGCGCCAAGGGTGATACGCGCTTCTGGTTCATCCGTTGGCGCCTTGGAAATAAAATTAATGGCCCCACCCGTGGCGTTCTTGCCATACAAAGTGCCCTGCGGGCCTCGCAGGACTTCAATTTGCTCCAGATCATGCGAATGAATGGCCAGCATGTCACCGCGAGCCAGGTACACGCCATCGATATGTGCGGCAATACCCGGTTCAACGATTCCCGATTCAATATTGCCGCCAATGCCGCGAATCGCGATCAATCGAACGCCATGGAGGTCGCGGAACAGCATGTTGGGGATCATGCCTTGAATATCTTCGATGTTCTTGATGCTTCTGTCTTCAATGGCGGCGGCGTTCACGGCCGAAATCGAACCGGCAACATCCATGATGGATTCCGATCTTTTGGTCGCGGTAACGACGATCTCTTCGATCTCCGCCGCGTTCACAGTCAGGCCGGTCAAGGAAAAAAAGACAAAGCCAATGATGTAGGTCAAGGATTTCATATTTCCCCCAATTGGTGGTTAGCGACGGCAGGCCGACTGGCCGCGTTTGGACACTAATTGCCAAGCGTATATCCATACGGGCATTTTGCACAACACATTTCTGAAAAACACTACGCATAACCCTGAATAGCAGGGCATAGAAAGAATAACCGTCCGAAACTAGGCGATCTGATCACGCAGCGATGGACCGCAACCGAAGTTTCACCGAACGTCACCCCCCACCCGCGCCGATCTCGCCCGGCTGCTGCACGCCATATCCAGGCGCGTCGCCCGGCGGCTCCAACGGGGCGGCTTCCCGACCCATCTGCGCCATTCCGCCCATCCTCAAATCGCGTCGAGTGCATCGAGATCGTCGATCGCCGTTGCCGTTCGCTTGATCATCTCCAGTGCGACATGCTCAGGCTGCATGTCCGGCAGGAGCGGAGAGTGGCGCAATGTTGGCGTCCACATCAACAACCCCTGGAACAGTTGCTGCCGGTAGAGAAGCCATGCATCGTCGAAGGAGAGTTCGTCGCCGCCCGCAACCCGAACTGCTTCAATGTAAAGGGAGATCAGGTCGCGTTCCCAGGCCCGTCGATTCTCCACTGTCAGTGTGCCGGACAAGGCGTAGGCGACGTCCCGTGCCCAGTTGCCTTTCATCACGCATCCCCAGTCGCCCAGCCCCATGTGCCCGTCGCCGGTCATGTACCAGTTGCCCAGATGCACGTCGGAGTGCAGCAGCGTTTGCGGCAATTCGGCATGTCGCGCCACCGAACGCATGAACGCCGGCCAGGTCTCGGCGCGGCGCCGATGGAGGCGTGGCGGGATGACGTGGGCGGCCTCGTTCATCGCCAGCCCGTGGTACTTGTCGAGACGGAAAGGTTCCGCTGTGCGGTACCACTGCCCTACGGTCCGCAACGTGGTGTAGTGGGTATCCAGCCGGGGGTCGCGGTTGAAACTGCCATGCAGGGTGGCGAGCGTGCTGATCACCTCTTCGGCCTGTGCCCTGGAAATTTGGGTTTCGGGCGTGCCAAACGTTGCGTCACGAGTCGCTACCAGGTCTTCCATCATCTGGATCGATCTGCATGTCCGCAGGTCGTAGCTCGCGAAATAGCCCCAAGGCGCCTCGAAGGCCGGCCCGAGTTGCGGCCGCAACGCGTTCAGGAACAGGGATTCGTCGACCATGGCGCCACTGCCGTACGCCAGCCTTGCTCTCAGCGTCGGCGTCAGCTTGGCGAACACGCTCCTCGGCAGTCCACCACGTTGGCCGAGTTCCGCCGCCACCTGTTCCTCGCCCTCTGCGTTGTAACTCAGCAGGAACTGGCGGCGCACCGTCGAGCCGGAACTTGCGGTGCCCCGCTCGATGCCCGTCACCTTGGTCCCGGGCCTGTCCGCACAGAGCACATCGGTGAACCACTCGGCCGTCAGTGCCCGCTCGTTGGGCGGGGTTTCGCCCGCGCGCCGCACCTTCGGGTTCGAGCAGCGTTCCCACACCAGCAGCGCGCCGAGCCTGCCTGCGCTCGCGAGCAGTTGGGCTATGCTGGGCATCGCCTTGGGGACCTGCCATGCCCAGCATACCGGGCTTTCGTCGAAATGCGTTGTTTCAAGATCAATTTGAATACGCAATATGTAAAATCATGTGCAAGTTTAACAGAAAGTTATCTAGATACCGTTGTTATCCAGAGCTTTTTTTGGGGAATGGACTTCGAAGGTAAACCCGAGTGTGGAACTGGTGGAGATGACGTAGGGAACCTGTACGACTACCGCCCCGCATGGAACGCGCTGACGCAGGGCACCCGCGAGGAGCCCCTGGTCATGATGGCCGATCCTGAGTGGCGCGCACACGAAGTTCTTCACCGGCGGGTCTTCAACGCCCGGGAAAGCACGGTGATGGCCGCTGGCCGACAGCTCAGCTCAACCGGTCCAGTCGGTCTTGCGGGCTTTCCCGCCGGGTCCGCTGTACGCGGCCGAAAAACCCGGTTCGCGACTGAACTTCGGCAATTCAACGAGGTCGGGATCGGGTACGCAATCCAGGAGATCGGGTCGAAAACCTGTGCTCGTTCGCACTCAATTCAGGGCGATGCCAGCCATTTCACCACGCCCCGGCCTGCCGCGCTTCAGAATGCCTTGTTGCCGGTAGCGACCGGCATTCAGCCACGCACGCGCCAGCCGCGGCCAGACGTGCGGCTTGCGCGTCCATTCGCTCATGCCCTCAAGGCCATGGTAGCCGGTCCAGAGTTCACGGAAGAATTCGGGTTCGCTGGCCGTGGCTTCGGTGACCAGCGCGGAGAAGCGCATCGAGAGGCGTTCCGCGACGGTTGCCCGCCGCCGGCCGCTGGCGATCTCGAAGGCGGACTCCGTGGCGCGGTCGATCTGCCGCATGGTCTGCCAGTCACGCAGGAACTCTGCTTCCAGGCCGCTTTCGTAGCGCTTGATGCGTTCCTCTTCCGTCAGGTCCCTGGCCAGCAGATCGGCCAGCAGGTGGGCGGCGACGGCGGACCAGGTGCAACCCCGCCCGAACTTCGGATTGCTGCGCACGCAACTGTCGCCCACATGGTAGAGACCCAGCGCTCGGGGTTGGCCGTCGACGACGGTCCGCCGCCAGAAACTGTCCATGTGGCCGAAGCCGTAGACGCGGCTGGTCGGGGCGGCATTGGCGGGGTCTACCCATGGTCTGACCGCCTCCACCTGCATGCACATGGCCTGGAAGTGATCCTTGTCGCGCAGCGCCTTCGCAACGGACTTGTCCTTCATGAAGATCTGGAAGGTGACGGTAAATGTCCCGTTGTCCGAGGGCAGTGCGCCGAGAGTGAAGTCGTGGAAGATGGCGGCGGGCAATCCCGCCCCCCGGGGATAGTCGCAGCCGTCGTTCAGGCGGTAATGCCGGGTCAGGTACAAGAGGCCCGAGTCGCGCTGATCGATGTGCATGCGGACGCCCAGTTCCTCGAGCTGAGCGGAGAACCTGCTGAACCGGCCGGAGGCATCGATTACCGCGTCCGCGGCAAGCTCCTCGACGCCGGTGGAGGTTTCCACGGCAACACCGGTCACGCGCACCGGTCCGCGCCCCGCTTTATCGGCCAGTAGCCGAACGGCCCGGGCGTCATCGCGAATCGCCACGTTCGCCAGCGATTCGACGTGCTCCCGCACGATCATCTCGAAGGTCGTGCGCCGGGAGTTCAGCGATTTCAGCCGCTCGTCGCCGGGGCGTTTCCGGTAGCGGGTTTGGCAGCGGGGATGGATGTAGTCGGCCAGTTCGTTTTCACCCACTCCCGCGCTCAGCAACCGCTCGACCAGTTCCGGATAGCGTTCCTCCAGAAGCAGCCTCAGGCGTCCCATGAGAAAGTGCGGATGCAGCGACTGCGGCACGCCCTTGCGCAGCCAGTCCA
>JAPPHD010000153.1 GCA_028821125.1 Gammaproteobacteria bacterium | reverse complement strand
GGGTGTCCTGCAATGACACCAAGCGTTTTCGGGGTTTTGCCATGGGCCTATGTTGATCGAAACGGAGTTGGACTGATGTAGGAATTGTCCGCTCTGGTTGGTAGGAAAACTGCTGAATGCGGGTGTCCCTGCCCCTACTGCTGGATTGTGGGTGTCCCCGTCCTCGCTGGATTGTGGGTGTCCCGGTCCTACTGCTGGATTGTGGGTGTCCCGGTCCTATGCTGGATTGTGGGTGTCCCGGTCCTATCCCGGTCCTACTGTCTTCCCTGTCCCGCTGCCGTCGTGCTGTCGCGCCTTGAACGTGGGTGTCCCAGTCTTACCAGTGAATTGTGGGTGTCCCGGTCTTACTTTCGGGGTGTCCCGGTCTTACTTTCGTGAATTGTGGGTGTCCCGGTCTTAGTTCTCGACCTCCCCAGAGTTGGGGCACGTGCCGTTCGATGGTGGTTCCACCGTCCTGTCCGATGGCGTGAACGGCTAACAGGTTTCCCTGCTATTGCAGGATAATGGCGCGATGGACGACGGCTACAACAGGGAGATATCCACCGAATTCGTCAACCTGCGCCCGGCGCTGCGGTTCATGCGGCCGTACGTGAAGCAGGTGGTTATCGCGAGCGTTGCGCTGGTGGTCACCGCGGGGATCACCCTGTCGATCGGCCAGGGGCTCAGGCTGGTCATCGACCAGGGGTTGCGCGGCGGTTCCGATGAATTGCTGGAGCAGAGCATCCTGGTGTTCTCGGTGCTGGTGCTCGGGCTCACCGTCGGCACCTTCGTGCGCTTCTACTTCGTTTCCTGGATCGGCGAGCGGGTGAGTGCCGACATACGCCTGGCCGTGTTCCGCCGGCTGATCCGGCTGCATCCTGCGTTTTTCGAGAAGAACCTGCCCACCGAGATACAGTCGCGCATCACCACCGACACGACCCTGCTGCAGACGGTGATCGGCTCCTCGGTCTCCATTGCGCTGCGCAACATACTGATGTTCGTGGGCGGCGTGCTGCTCCTGATCGTGACCGACCCGAAACTGGCCATGGTGGTGTTCATCAGCGTGCCCTTCGTGGTGGCGCCCATCGTGCTGTTCGGGCGGCGCGTGAGGCGCCTGTCGCGCTCGAGCCAGGACACCATCGCCGATGTCGGGTCCTACGCGGGCGAATCGCTGCGCCACGTGAAGGTGGTGCAGTCGTTCAACCACGAAGATTCGGACGAGGCGGAGTTCGATGCCCGGGTGCACAGGGCGCTTCGGGTCGGCGTGCGACGCATCCGCCAGCGGGCCGTTCTGATCGCCCTGGTCATGCTTCTGGTGATGAGCGCGATTGCGGTGATGCTCTGGGTCGGCGGGCAGGATGTGGTCGCCGGCCGCACCAGCGCCGGTGGCCTGGCCGCGTTCATTTTCTACTCGGTGATCGTTGCCGGCTCGGTGGGAGCGATCAGCGAGGTATACAGCGACCTGCAGCGGGCGGCTGGCGCCACGGAACGGCTGGTGGAACTGCTCGATGCGCCGAGCGACCTGCCCGAACCCGCGCACCCCGAACCGCTGCCGGGGCGGCGGAACCTGCGGCTTGCCGCCCGCGGCCTGCGGTTCGCCTATCCCCTGCGCCCGGATGTGGAGGTTCTGCGCGGCATCGATTTCGACATCGCCCCGGGTGAAATGGTGGCGCTTGTCGGCCCGTCCGGCGCCGGCAAGACGACGGTTTTCGACCTGTTGCAACGGTTCTACGATCCGACCGGCGGGGAGATCCTTCTCGAAAGCCAACCGCTCACGGCGTTGCGGCTGGAGGATGTGCGCGATGCCGTGGGGCTCGTGCCCCAGGATCCGGTGCTGTTTGCCGGCACCCTCAGGTCAAACGTGCTGTACGGCAAGCCGGATGCATCGGAAGCCGAACTGCAGGAGGCCCTGCGCCTCGCCCATGCGGCGGAGTTTATCGCCACAATGCCGGACGGCCTGGAATCGGTGGTCGGCGAAGGCGGCGTCGGGCTCTCCGGCGGCGAGAAACAGCGCCTGGCGATCGCCCGGGCCCTGCTGACCAAACCGGCGATTCTGCTGCTCGATGAAGCCACCAGCGCCCTCGATGCGGAGAGCGAGAACTACATCCGCATGAGCATCGAGGAACTTAAAGGAAGGTGCAGCATCCTGGTGATCGCCCACCGGCTCTCAACCGTGCGCCGTGCCGACCGCATCCTGGTGCTGCAGGCGGGAGAACTGAAGGCGGACGGCCCCCACGATGCGCTGGTGTGCACCAACGAACTCTATGCCCGCTTCGCCCGCCTGCAGTTCGACGGCTTCGCCGAAGCCCGCTCCGTCGCCAGCTGACCGCCGGGGCGATACAGGACCTGCGAGTTTCCAACCCGGCGTGCCGGTACGATGACGTGGAAGGAACAACGCCGAATCTCGGGAAAGAGTTCATATGCGGCGCTTCCAAATCGGCGCGTTAAGCTCGTCCGAAAGCCTTGCGTGAGGCAGTACGTTGGAGCCGTGCGCCGAAATGGAAGCACCGTATGAGAACTCGCTGTTGAGACCGACGATATTGTGTCAAACAACTTTTTCTTTAAAATCAAATAATTAAGTTTTGTTCGATGAAAGTTCCCAACCCGCCCCGTCGGGACGCTGACGCGCAAGGAACAGAAGCCCGCTGGGAGAGAGTAGGTGTGCGGTGCGTGCATCCGGCACCTTTAATGGGTCGCCACCGGTCGGGCGCAGCCCGAGCCGAAGCAACGCTTCGGCAGGTGGCGACGCCCCGCAACTGGTTGCGGGGCCGGTTGTCGAACCCCCGCTGCTTTCAACACAAGAGTTTCCGCCTGGCGTGCCGGATGCACGTACCGCATGCCTGCTCTCGGAGCCGTGTCACTGGTATTATGTCAAATAGAATATCTATTGAAATCAACGAGTTGAAAATTGTTCCATGCAAGACGGGCTGAATCAGGCCGGACAGCCGGCCGAGGAGAGTTGAGGCGATGAGTTACGCGACCGAGTACCGGCGTTCGCTGGATGACCCTGAAGGGTTCTGGCGGGAACGCGCGGCGGAACTGCCGTGGCTCGAGTTTCCGCCCGCCGTGCTCGACCGGGACGGGAAAGGCGCCTGGCGCTGGTATCACGGCGGGGTGACCAACTCCTGCTGGCTCGCCCTCGACCGCCACGTGGAGGCGGGGCGCGGCGATTCGACCGCGCTGATCTATGACTCCCCGGTTACCGGGCAGGTCGTCCGCTTCACCTTTGCCGAACTCAGGCGCCGCACCGCGCGTGTGGCCGGTGGCCTCGCCGCGCTCGGCGTCGTCAAGGGCGACGTGGTGGTGATCTACATGCCCATGGTGCCGGAGGCGGTCATCGCCATGCTCGCCTGTGCGCGCATCGGCGCCGTGCACTCGGTGGTGTTCGGCGGATTCGCCGCCCCGGAGCTTGCGAGCAGGATCGACGATGCAGGCCCGAAGGTGGTGTTGAGCGCATCCTGCGGCATCGAGTTCACCAGGGTTGTCGAATACAAGCCCCTGCTCGATGAGGCCCTGCGCATCGCCCGACACGAGGTCGCCCATTGCGTCATGCTGCAGCGCCCCCAGGCGAAAGCGCCGATGATTGCGGGGCGGGACCTCGACTGGAGCGAATGGGAAGCTGTGAGCGAGCCCGCCGATTACGTGCCGCTCGATGCCACCGATCCGCTCTACATTCTCTACACGTCGGGCACCACCGGCCGCCCCAAGGGCGTGCTGCGCGACAACGGCGGCCATGCCGTGGCATTGAACTGGACCATGCCCGCCATCTACGGCGTCGATACCGGCGACGTGTTCTGGGCGGCTTCCGATGTGGGCTGGGTGGTCGGCCACTCCTATATCGTCTACGGCCCCCTCATCAGGGGCTGCACGTCGGTTCTTTTCGAAGGAAAGCCTGTCAGAACGCCGGATGCGGGCGTTTACTGGCGGGTTATCCAGGATCACCGGGTCGCGAGCTTCTTCGTCGCCCCCACCGCGTTCCGGGCGATAAAAAAGGAAGACCCGGACTGCCGCCTGAAAGACGCCTACGACGTTTCCTCCTTGCGCTACCAATTTGTGGCGGGCGAGCGCCTGGACCCGCCCACCTACCACTGGCTCGAGAAACACCTCGGCATTCCCGTCATCGACCACTGGTGGCAGACGGAAACTGGCTGGTCCATCTGTGCGAACCTGGTGGGGCTGGAACTGATGGAAACCCGTCCGGGGTCGGTAACGGTGCCGGTGCCCGGGTACGACCTGCGTATCCTCGACGAGAACGGCGCCGACCTGCCCGCCGGCAAGGAAGGCGCGGTTGCGGTGCGGGAGCCGCTGCCTCCGGGCAACTTTCCGACCCTTTGGGGCGACCATGACCGCTTCATCGAGGCTTACTGGTCGCAGTTCCCCGGCTACTACCTCACCGGCGACGGCGGTTACCGGGACGAGGACGGCTATGTCTACGTCATGGGCCGCATCGACGATGTCATCAACGTGGCCGGGCACCGTATGTCCACCGGCGAGCTGGAGGAGGTGGTGGCCGGCCACCCCGCGGTGGCGGAATGCGCGGTGGTGGGCATCGCCGATGCGGACAAGGGGCAGGTGCCGCTCGGCCTGGTGGTGCTCAAGGACGGCGTCAACGTGGCCGCCGGGGTGCTCAGGGCGGAACTGGTGGAAATGGTGCGCCGCAACCTGGGTCCTTTTGCGAACTTCAGGCGGGCGTACATCGTGAAACGGCTGCCGAAGACCCGTTCGGGCAAGATCCTGCGCCAGGTGCTGCGCAGGATGATCGACGGCGAACCCTATGTAACGCCGTCGACCATCGAGGACCCGGCGGTCATCGGCGAGATCGCGGAAACCCTGGAGGCAGGGCGTTGACTGCCGCCGTCAAAGAATGTCCAGAACGCTTTCCGGGGGCCTGCCGATGGCCGCCTTGTCGCCGCTCACCACGATCGGCCGCTCGATCAGGATGGGATTGTCGGCCATGGCCTGTATCAGTTCGGCCCTCGCAACGCCCTCGTTGGCCAGCCCCAGCTCCGAATAGGGTGCTTCCTTCTTGCGCATGAGGTCCCTCGGTTCCAGCCCCAGCATGTCCAGCAACCTGCCGATGGCGGCTGTGTCGGGCGGCGTGTCGAGATAGCGGACGATGTCCGGAGAAATGCCCCGTTCGTCCAGGAGAGCCAGGGTCTGGCGTGACTTTGAGCAGCGGGGGTTGTGGTAGATGGTGATGTCGCCCATTGAGTTGATTCCCTCTGGATCGCTGTGCCGCAGTTTGCACCAACTCGACTGTGGTGTATTGGGGTATCTTCTGTCGACTTCGGGATCTGGTGGGGCGCTTGGTTGGAGATATGAATATTCCGAACGCCGAGAGCAGGCATGCGGTACGGGTTTCCGGCACGCCAAGCGGAGGAGTTATCGGTGGATTTGGGCGTCCTGAACTGCTTTAAAGGTGCCGGATACCCGTACCGTACACCTACTCTCTCCCAGCGGGCGTCGGTATCGGCCGCGCCATCGCGCCAGCGCGCAGGACATTGCCGCTCTGCCGTACAACTGCTTTTCATGCTAGCGGCATGCCTCGGTGGCTGCAGCGCCGAACAGCCGGCGGGGTTGGCCGGGGGCGGCGAGGTGCGGTTTTCCGAGCTGAGTGGGCGCTGGTTGCTGATCAACTATTGGGCGGAGTGGTGCGCGCCCTGCCGGGACGAGATTCCCGAGTTGAACGAACTGCATGAGCGGCGGGACGAACACGCCGTGGCGGTGTTCGGGGTCAACTACGACGAAGTTCGGGGCGAGAAACTGGTGGAGTTGATGGAGCGGATGGATGTCCGCTTTCCGGTTCTCACGGAAGACCCCCGTGCCCGCTGGGGCTACGAGCAGCCTGACGTTCTGCCGGTAACCGTCGTCATCGGGCCGGATGGGGCGCTGCGGCAGGAGATGCGCGGCCCGCAGACACTGGACAGGCTGCTCGCCGCGATCGGTGAGCCCGCGAGGCTTTGAGGCTGTTACCGACCGGTGGGGTGCAGACAAGCCCGTCGGGCCAGCCGATTTCCCTGCCCGTCAGCTTTTCAGTAGCCCGACGAACCATGGCACCTCCGGGAAAGCCTCCGGTGCGATCGACATGGATTCGCCGCTGCGACGATGGCGGTACTCCACTACGCCGTTCTTCAGGCCGCGCTCGCCGACCGTGATCCGATGCGGAATCCCCAACAGGTCCGCGTCGGCAAACTTCACGCCGGGCCGTTCGTTCCGGTCGTCGAGTAGCGCATCGATGCCGGCATCGGCGCATTGCGCGAGCAGGCCGTCCGATGTGCGGCGCACGGCTTCGGACTTGCCGTAGTTGAGGGCGACGATGTGCACGTCGAAAGGCGCCGTCGGGTCCGGCCAGCGGATGCCGCGTTCGTCGTGGTTCTGCTCGATGATGGCGGCCACCAGGCGGGTGATGCCCATGCCGTAGCAGCCCATGATGGGGGCGCTGTTCCGCCCGTCCCGGTCGAGGAAGGTCGCCTGCATGGCTTCGCTGTAGACGGTGCCGAGCTGAAAGATGTGCCCGACTTCGATGCCACGGTGGAAGCGCAGCTCGCCCTGACCGTTTGGCGCCTTGTCACCCGGGCGGACGTTGCGGATGTCGGCGATTCGTGATTCGTCGAGCGGCACGTCCCGTTCCCAGTTGACGCCCCGGTAGTGCCAGCCGTCCCGGTTGGCGCCGCAGACGAAATCGGCTACGGCCCGGGCCTCGGGGTCGACGTAGATGGGTAGGCCGAGTCCCACCGGCCCGACGGAGCCGGGGTTGGCGCCAGTGGCCGCAAGGATTTCCTCATCGGTGGCGAATGCGAACGGATTTGCGATGCCCGGCAGTTTCGCCGCCTTGACTTCGTTCAGCTCGTGGTCGCCGCGCAGCAGCAGCGCGACCGCGCCGTCGTCGCCGCGCACGATCATTGTCTTGAGGCAGCGCTCGGGAGGCAGCCCGAGAAACTCGGCGACGGCGGCGATGGTGGTTTGACCGGGCGTTTCCACTTCCGTCATGTTCTCGGCAGGCTCGGGCGGCTTTTCCGGCGGCGCGGCCCCGGCCCTTTCGAGGTTGGCTGCGTAATCGCCCCCGGAAGCGTAGACGATGACGTCTTCGCCGGATTGCGCCAGTACGTGAAACTCGTGGGAGTTGGAACCGCCGATATGGCCGGTATCCGCTTCCACGGCCCGGAAGTCGAGCTGCAGCCGTTCGAGTATGCGCGAATAGCAGTCGTGCATTTCCCGGTAGGTTTCGTCGAATGATTCCTGGCTTTCGTGAAACGAGTAGGCGTCTTTCATGGTGAATTCCCGCGCCCGCATCACGCCGAACCGCGGACGCACCTCGTCACGGAATTTCGTTTGAATCTGGTAGAAATTGCAGGGCAGTTGCCTGTAGCTGTGTATTTCCCGGCGAAAGATATCGGTGATGATTTCCTCGTGGGTGGGCCCGAGGCAGAAGTCGCGCTGATTCCGGTCTTTCATGCGCAGCAATTCGGGGCCCATCTTTTCCCAGCGATTGCTCTCCTGCCATAACTCGGCGGGCTGCACGACCGGCATCGATACTTCCTGGGCGCCACTCGCGTTCAGTTCTTCCCGGGCGATTGCCTCGATCTTGCGAATGACCAAGAGCCCCAACGGCAACCAGGTATAAAGCCCGGCAGCGACCGGGCGCACCAGGCCGGCGCGCAGCATCAGCCGGTGGCTCGCCACTTCCGCCTGAGCCGGGTCTTCCTTGAGCGTGGGCACAAAAAACTGACTTTGCCGCATGAGTTTGAACGATCCTTTTCGGGAATACCCCGAATTATGAACCAGCGACGGGCGCAGCTTCCATGGCCTGAACTCCATGGCCTGAACTCCATGGCCTGAACAAAAAAGACCCGCGCGGCGATTGGCCGTGCGGGCCGATTGTCTCGCTCGACAGGCGCGACGAAAAGTTCAGACCATCTTTTTCAGCTTTCCGAGGGCGGATACCCGAACTCGGTTGTAGGCGGGCTTTGCCGGAATCTGGATCTGTTCACCGGTTTTGGGATTGCGGCCCATGCGCCTGCGGGTGGCCTTCTTTCGGATCTTCTTGATCTTGACCAGGCCGGGAATCGTGAATTCGCCGACGCCGCGTTTCTTGATGTGGCGCTCGATCAACAGTTCCATGCCGTCGAGTACCGCGCCTACCTGGGCACGGGTCAGGTTGGTTGCCTGTGCAAGTTCGGTGAGCACGGTGGCCTTGGACATTTTCGTGGATATGGCGGTGGTCTTCATGCCGAGACCGGCGGCGGGCGTTGCGGGCGATGCGGCGGCTCTGCGCTTGCGTACGGCGGTTTTCGCACGCCGGGCGGGCGCGGTCTTTCTGGTTGCCGTTGCCTTTCTTTTCGCTGGGGTTTTGCGAGCGGTTGCGGCCTTTCCGGCTGCCCGGGCTTTCCGTTTCGCGGGCGCTTTCCTTGCGGGCGCTGCCTTTTTCTTTGCTACCGCTTTCTTTCTTGCGGGCGCCGCCTTGCGTTTTGCCGCCGCTTTTCCGGCAGGAGCCGTTTTTCTCTTGGCTGCCGCCTTCTTCCTGGCGGGCGCCGCCTTGCGTTTCGCAGCGGCCCTTTTTGCAGGAGCGGCCTTTTTCTTCGCTACCGCCGTTTTCCTGGCAGGCGCCGCCTTACGTTTGGCTGCTGCTTTTTTTCTGGCTGGAGCGGACTTTCTCTTGGCCGTTGCTTTTTTCCTTGCGGGTGCGGCTTTCCGTGCGGGTGCAGCCTTGCGTTTTGCCGTGGACTTTGCCGGAGCCTTTTTCTTTGCTGCGGCGGTTTTCCGTGCGGGTGCTTTTCGCTTGGCTGCCGCTTTTGCCGGAGCCTTCTTGCGTTTTGCAGCGGTTTTCGGGGTTGCAGCGGCCTTGCGTTTTTTCGCGCCTTTCTTGGGGGGCATATAAAATCCTCCGATACTGGCAATGCGCGGTGCCTGGCTGGCGGACGGGATTTGCGGGAAGATGGGTTTCCACACGCATGCCACGAGCCGTGACCGCCGTATGGACCGCCTTTATAAACAATCTGTTGCGCCGCCGCAAGGGATTTCGTCTGCGGAAACGCGTTAAAGCACTATATTTTTTTGTTCTTTTTGTAGATCATGCGCGGCTTTGCAGACCTTGCATCAAGTGCGGGCGACCGGGTCTGCGCCATGAACGAGATCGAGAGGAACTTTCGATGCCGATTTACGAGTATCGATGCAATCATTGCGGCCATGAACTGGAAACGATCCAGAAGCTCAGCGAAGCGCCGTTGACCATCTGCCCGGCCTGCGAAACCGAGGGATTGAAAAAGAAGATCTCGGCGGCGGTTTTTCGCCTGAGGGGCAGCGGCTGGTACGAAACCGACTTCAAGTCCGACAACCAGAAGAACGTGGCCGGCGAGGACAGCGGCGGAAAGGAAGACAGCGGCGGAAAGGAAAAGGAAAACGGCAAGGACAAGACCGGGCAGCAGGGCAAGTCGGATTCCGGTACGGAAAAATCCGCGCAAGGCGAGCGGTCGGACGGCAAGGCGAAAGAAAAGTCGAAGAGCGATGCCAAGTCCCCGGCTTCCAAAACCGCTTCAGCCGAGTAACCGCAGTGCAGCGCCATCAACGAACCCAGGCTTTTGCAAGGCGGTGCGGCCGTGCGTAGCCACTACTGCGGCGAACTGAACGCCGCGCACATCGGCGAACCGGTCGAGCTGTGCGGCTGGGTGCACCGGCGGCGCGACCATGGCGGCGTTGTGTTTCTCGACGTGCGCGACCGAACCGGCATCGTGCAGGTGGTCTACGATCCGGATACGGCGGAGAGCTTCCGCATCGCCGAACGCGTTCGCAACGAGTACGTACTGCGCATGACCGGCAAGGTCCGGCGCCGCCAGGAAGGGGCCGAAAACCCCAACATGGCCACCGGCGAGATCGAAGTGCTGGGCGGCGGGCTGGAGATCCTCAATGCGGCAACAACGCCGCCGTTCCAGCTCGACGAATACTCCGACGCCGGCGAGGATATCCGGCTGCGCTACCGCTACCTCGACCTGCGCCGCCCCGAACTGCAGGAACGCCTGCACATGCGGGCCCAGGCGGCGGCGGTGGTGCGCGCGCACCTCGAGGAGCACGGCTACTGGGAAATCGAAACGCCGACGCTCAGCCGCTCGACACCGGAAGGGGCACGAGACTACCTGGTGCCGAGCCGCACGCACGCCGGCACGTTCTTCGCGTTGCCCCAGTCTCCGCAGATGTACAAGCAGTTGCTGATGATGTCCGGCGTCGACAAGTACTACCAGCTTGCGCGCTGCTACCGCGACGAAGACCTGCGGCACGACCGCCAGCCGGAGTTCACCCAGATCGACATCGAAGCCTCGTTCGTGCGTGAAGAGGACATCATGCGCCTCACCGAGTCCATGTTCCGCCGCCTTTTCAGGGAACTGAAAGACGTGGAACTCGGCGAATTCCCGGTGCTCACCTGGGAGGAGGCGATGCGCGACTTCGGCAGCGACCGGCCGGACCTGCGCAACCCGCTGCGCCTGACCGACATCGCCGACCTCATGGCGTCGGTGGAGTTCAAGGTATTCCGGGGCCCGGCGAACGACCCCGGCGGGCGCGTGGTGGCTCTCAACGCTCCGGGCGGCGGCAGGCTCTCGCGCAAGGTCATCGACGACTTCACCGGTTTCGTGGGCCGGTACGGGGCCAGGGGCCTCGCCTATATTAAGGTCAACGACCTGGGCAAAGGCAAGGAGGGCCTGCAATCGCCCATATTGAAGTTCCTGCCGGAGCCGGTTGTCGGCCTGGTGCTGGAACGGGTGGGCGCGCAAAACGGCGACCTGGTTTTCTTCGGGGCCGGAAAGACGCAGGTGGTGAACGATTCCATGGGCGCGTTGCGCAACGAACTCGGACGCACGCTCGGGCTCACCGAGGCGGGCTTCGCGCCGCTCTGGGTGGTGGAATGGCCCATGTTCGAACAGGGCCGCGACGGTAGCCTGACCCCCGTCCACCACCAGTTCACCCGGCCCACCTGCAGCCCCGAAGAATTGCTGGCGGCGCCTGCCGAGGCCAGGGCGGCGGCCTACGATGTCGTGCTGAACGGCTACGAACTCGGCGGCGGGTCGCTCAGAAACCACTCGGAAGAGATGCAGCGCGCCGTGCTGGAGGTGATCGGGGCCGGCGGGGAAGCCGACGAGAAATTCGGCTTCCTGCTCGCCGCGTTGGGGCACGGCTGCCCGCCCCATGGCGGCATCGCCATCGGCTTCGACCGGCTGGTGATGCTGCTCACGGAAACCCGGGCGATCCGCGACGTGATCGCCTTCCCGAAGACCCAAAAGGCGACCTGTCTGATGATGGATGCGCCGAGTAGGGTGGATCAGGGCCAGTTACGAGATGTGAATATTCGGCTCTCGATACAAGCCGGTGAACCAGAGGTAACGGTAGCAGCGCAGACTTCTGACAAGACACCGAAACCAACGGGCTGAAGGCCGATGGCGGGACACAGCAAATGGGCCAACATCAAGCACCGCAAGGCGGCCCAGGATGCAAAACGCGGCAAGCTCTGGACCAAGGTGCTCCGTGAGGTCACCGTCGCGGCCCGCCAGGGGAGCGACCCAGCCGACAACCCGCGATTGCGGACGGCCGTCGACAAGGCGCTGTCTGCAAACGTACCCAAGGAAACCATCGAACGCGCCGTGGTGCGCGGCTCCGGCGGCGGCGAAGGCGCCAACCTCGAGGAACTGGTGTACGAGGGCTACGCGCCGGGCGGGGTGGCGGTACTTGTCGAAGCCATGACCGACAACCGGAACCGCACCGTGGCCGAGGTACGCCATGCGTTCGGCAAATACGGCGGCAATCTCGGCACCGACGGCTCCGTGGCCTACCTGTTCGACCGGCGCGGCGTCATTACCTTTGCGCCGGGCGCCGATGAGACCGAAGTGCTCGACGCCGCGCTGGAGGCGGGCGCAGAGGACCTCGAAACCGATGAGGACGGCGCCATTTCGGTCATCACGGCCTGGGACCACCTGAGCGACGTCGCCGCCGCGCTGAAGGCCGCTTCCCTCGAGCCCGATCATGCCGAGGTGACGATGCTGCCCTCGTCGACCTGCCCCTGCGACGAGGCGCAGGCGGAGACCGTGCTGCGCCTGATCGATACGCTGGAAGACCTCGACGATGTCCAGAACGTCCACACCAACGGAGACTTCCCCGATAGCGTCTTTTGAATTGCCGCACACCATTCCGTGAACGTCATGGCGGATAACGTAGCTTCGCAACCTGGCGGTGCGTTGCGCGTCCTCGGTATCGACCCGGGTTCGCGGATTACGGGTTATGGCCTGGTGGCGGCGGAGGGGAGCCAACTCACTTTCGTGGCGGCGGGGCGCATACGTCCCCCGTTGGGCGCCATGCCGCCCCGGCTCGGGAAGATCTATCAGGATGTTGCCGAGCTGATCGGCACGTACAGTCCAGACGTTCTCGCCATAGAGGATGTGTTCCTGGCGCGCAACCCGCAGTCTGCGCTCAAGCTCGGCCAGGCGCGGGGTGTCGCCATCGCCGCGGCGGTGTCCGCGGGCCTTGAGGTGTTCGAGTATCCCGCGCGGACCGTGAAGAAAACGGTGGTGGGCACCGGGCGGGCCAGCAAGGCCCAGGTGCAGCACATGGTGCGCGTGCTGCTGAACCTCAAGGGGCAGCCCGCGCCGGATGCGGCGGATGCCCTTGCGATTGCCATTTGTCACGTAAATACTGCCACCCATGTTCAGGGCCGCTAACTCGGCGAGAGCGCCGGTTTCCCGCGCGAAAACCGCTGGCTGGAGCGTCGGCCGGTGATCGGCCGCATCCGCGGCCAGCTTGTGGCGGTTGACCTACAGACCGTGCTCATCGACGCGGCCGGGGTCGGTTACGAGGTGGAGGTGCCCACGCCCACCCTTGCGGATCTGCCGAGGGGCGGCGGGGAGGTGACGCTGCACACCCATTTCATCGTGCGCGACGATGCCCAGCAGTTGTACGGGTTCGGCTCGAAGGGCGAACGGGACCTGTTCCGCGCGCTGCTGCGCATTACCGGCGTCGGGCCGCGGCTCGCCCTTTCGGTGATTTCCAGCGTGGACATCGGCGATCTGGCCATGGCGGCGGCGGAGAACGACATCTCGCGCCTGGTCAAGGTGCCGGGCGTCGGCAGGAAGACGGCTGAACGGATGCTGCTCGAACTCAAGGACCGGCTCGCCGACCTCGACATCGCGGCCCCGGCCCGCGTGCGCACGGCGCCGGACGCCTCGGTGGCCGAGGCGGAACGTGCGCTGGTGGCGCTGGGCTACAAGGCGGGCGAGGCGGCGCGCGCGGTGGAAAGCGTCGAGGGAGAGGGCCTTGCGCCGGAGCAGATCGTGCGTGAGGCGCTGCGCCGATTCGCCCGTCCGGAGCGGGCCACGTGACCATCGAACCCGACCGCCTGCTCGACCCGGCCCCGGAAGACACGGCGGAATCGCGCTTCGACCGCAGCCTGCGGCCCGCGCGCCTCGACGAGTACATCGGCCAGCGGGCGGTCAAGGAACAGATGGCGATTTTCATCGAGGCGGCGCGGCGGCGCCGCGAGCCCCTGGACCACACGCTGATCTTCGGCCCCCCGGGGCTCGGCAAGACGACCCTCGCCAACATCGTCGCCAACGAGATGGGCGTTGCCATCAAGTCGACCTCCGGCCCGGTCATCGAGCGCCCGGGCGACCTGGCGGCGATGCTCACGAACTTGAGCGACCGGGATGTGCTGTTCGTCGACGAGATTCACCGGCTCTCCCCGGTGGTGGAGGAGATCCTCTACCCGGCCATGGAGGATTTCCAGATCGACATCCTCATCGGCGAGGGCCCGGCGGCGCGCTCGCTCAAGCTCGACCTGCCCCGTTTCACGCTGGTGGGCGCCACCACCCGGGCGGGCCTTCTGACCTCGCCGCTGAGGGACCGATTCGGTATCGTGCAGCGCCTGGAATTCTATTCCGTCGATGAACTGTGCGAGATCGTGGCCCGCTCCGCCGACATGATGCAACTGCCGGTCAACCCGGAAGGCGCCGGCGAAGTGGCGCGCCGCTCCCGGGGCACGCCGCGCATCGCCAACCGGCTGCTCCGCCGGGTGCGCGACTTCGCCGAGGTGCGCGCCGACGGCGCCGTCGACCGGGGCATCGCCGACGAGGCGCTGAACCTGCTCAACGTCGACGGCGAGGGCTTCGACAACATGGACCGGCGCCTGCTCAAGACCATCATCGACAAGTTCTCCGGCGGCCCGGTGGGCCTGGACTCCCTGGCGGCGGCGCTGAGCGAGGAACGCGATACCATCGAGGACGTGCTCGAACCCTATCTCATCCAGCAGGGGTTCCTGATGCGCACCCCCCGGGGCCGGGTGGCCACGGGCAAGGCCTATCTTCACTTTGGCCTGGCGGCGCCCGAAGGGGCCGGCCCGCCAAACAGCCCCCAGGGGAGCCTGGACCTGCACAAGAACTGACCCGGAACCGTCTAGAAATCGTGCCTGAACAACTTTCCATATTCGAACTCATCGCCAATGCCAGCCTGCTGGTGCAGATCGTCATCGTCATGCTGGCCGTGGCCTCCATCGCTTCCTGGATGATGATCTTCCAGCGCTGGTTCTTCCTGCGCCGGGTGCAGTCCGAGGCGGACGACTTCGAGGATCACTTCTGGTCCGGCGTCGACCTGCGGGAGCTGTACGTGGAACTCGACGGGCGCGACGACCTCACCGGCATCGAGACCGTGTTCGTCGCCGGCTTCAAGGAATTCGTGCGGCTCTCGGAGCAGGCCGGTTCCGGGGTGGACTCCATCATGCAGGGCGTGCAGCGCGGCATGCGGGTGGCGCTGACCCGCGAGGAGGAACGGCTCGGCACCCATCTCACCTTCCTCGCCACCGTCGGTTCCACCAGCCCCTACGTGGGCCTCTTCGGCACCGTCTGGGGCATCATGAATTCGTTCCGCAGCCTCGCCAACATGAGCCAGGCGACGCTCGCCTCGGTGGCGCCGGGCATCTCCGAGGCGCTGATTGCCACCGCCATGGGCCTGTTCGCCGCCATTCCCGCGGTGATTGCCTACAACCGTTTCTCCGCCCGTGTGGAGGTATCGATGAAACGCATCGAATCGTTCAGCGACGAAGTGACCAGCATCCTGCACCGCGCCGCCCAGGCCACCGTGGCGAAACGCCCGTGAGCGGCTCCGCGGTCACCCGCCGCCGGCCCATGTCGGAGATCAACGTGGTGCCCTACATCGACGTGATGCTGGTGCTCCTGGTCATCTTCATGGCCACGGCGCCGCTTTTGACCCAGGGCGTGCTGGTAGACCTGCCGAAGGCCCCCTCCGAGCCCATCACCGATACCGCGGACGATCCGCTGGTCGTCTCCATCCGGGAGGACGGCGCCATCTTCGTCAACCTGGGCATCCGGAACGCCGAGGACGAAGGCACCCGGGTCACCGTCTATTCCCTGCAGGACCAGTCGGAGAAGATCCTGCGCGCCCGGCCGGACGTGCCCGTCTACGTCAAGGCCGACCACCGCCTGGACTACGGCATGGTGGTGCGGGTGATGTCCGTCCTGCAGCAGGCGGGCGCCGAAAGCGTCGGCCTGATTACCGACCCGCTGGATCTGGAGGGCTGAGCGAATGCTCTACGCGCTCCGCAACTACAGTGTGCCGCTGCTGCTGGCCGCCCTCATCCATGTGGCGGCGGTCGGGGCACTGTTCGTGGGGTGGAATCCGGTCAAGCAGGAAACGCGGGAGTTCAAGCCGCGCATTGTCCAGTCGCAGTTGCTGGTACTGCAGCCGGAGGCCAGGCAGAAACCGAAGCCCCCGCCGGTGGTTAAGCCCCCACCGCCGGTGGCGGCGGAACCGGCCCCGGCCAAACCCGAACCGACGCCGGTCGCCGAGCCCAAACCGCCCCCCGTCGACCGGCGTGAAGAGGAGCGGAAGCGGAAACTCGAGCAGCAGCGTCAGCGCCTTCAGGAACTCGCCCGGCAGTCGTTCGCCCAGGCGCTGGAAACCGAGGCCGGCGAACTCGCCGAGGGAGACGACGAGCAGGTCGCCGCAAGCTACCGGTTCGGCATCTACCAGCGTGTCGTCGCCAACTGGTCCCGGCCGCTGAGCGCACGCCTCGGCATGCAGGCCAAGCTGCTCGTGGAGCTGATACCGACCGGGCGGGTCATGAGCGTGACGGTGGTCGAATCGAGCGGCAACGCCGAATTCGACCGTTCGGCGGAGGCGGCGGTGAACAAGGCACGGGAGTTCGAGGTTCCCGCCGAGTCGGAGATATTCGAACGCCACTTCCGTCAATTTTCTCTCCTGTTCAGACCGGAGGATCTACTGAGGTGAAATCAGTGTGGAAACTCGCCGCCACGGGAACCGCGGTCCTCCCAAAGAGTTCCATGCAAGTCGGGAACCCGGCACGCCGGGACGAGGACGTGGAAGGAACAACGCCGAATCTCGGGAAAGAGTTCGTATGCGGCGC
>JAPPHD010000052.1 GCA_028821125.1 Gammaproteobacteria bacterium | reverse complement strand
TCGCCACCGCGCCGCTGGTTACCCTCGGCTGCATCATGATGCGCAAGTGCCACCTGAACACCTGCCCGGTGGGGATCGCCACCCAGGACCCGCACCTGAGAAAGAAGTTCGAGGGCGAGCCGGAACACGTCATCAACTACTTCTTCATGGTCGCGAAGGAGTTGCGGCAGATCATGGCCGACCTCGGCTTCCGCACGGTCAATGAAATGGTCGGGCGCGTGGATGCGCTCGAAGTCACTGAAGCCATCGAGCACTGGAAAGCCAGGGGCATCGACCTCACCGAAATGCTGACGCCCGCTTCGATTCCGCCGGAGTTCCTCGGCAGCTACGCCATGCACGACCAGGACCACGGCCTCGACCGCTCGCTGGACAACCGCCTGATCGAACTCGCCGCGCCCGCGCTGGAACGCGGCGAGAAGGTCTATCACGAGATGCCCATCCTGAACACGAACCGCGTCGTGGGCGGGATGCTCTCCAATGCCATTATCCGGCGCTGCGGCCCGCAGATGCTTCCTGACGGCACCGTTCACTTCAAGTTCAAAGGCAGCGCCGGCCAAAGTTTCGGCTGCTGGCTCTCCCGGGGCGTCACCCTGGAGGTGGAGGGGGACGCCAACGACTACGTGGGCAAGGGCCTGTCCGGGGGGCGGCTCATCATCTATCCGCCGAGGGAGTCGAGTTTCGTACCGGAAGAGAATGTCCTGGTCGGCAATGTGGTGCTGTACGGCGCCACCTCCGGCGAGTGCTTCTTCCGCGGCGTCGCAGCGGAACGGTTCTGCGTGCGCAACAGCGGGGCCCGGGCGGTCATCGAGGGCGTGGGCGACCACGGCTGCGAGTACATGACCGGCGGCCGCGTGGTCATCCTCGGCCCCACCGGCCGCAACTTCGCCGCCGGCATGAGCGGCGGCATCGCCTACGTCTGGAACCCCGCGGGCGACTTCGGGGAGCTGTGCAACCCCGAGATGGTGGAGCTCGAGCCGCTCCAGTCCGACGGCGACCTGGCGGAGGTGCGCGGGCTCATCGAACGGCACCTGGCCTTTACCGGCTCCACCGTGGCCCGGTCCGTCCTCGATGACTGGCGGGGCAGCGCCGCGCAGTTCATCAAGGTCATGCCCGTCGACTACAAGCGGGTCCTCGAGCAACAGAAGACCGCCGTCGCCGCCGGGTAAGCAGGAATGGGCAAGACCACGGGATTCATGGAATACGCCCGGGATGCGGCACCCTATCGCGACGCGCGCGAGCGGCTGCTCGACTTCCGTGAAATCTACACGGGCCACGACGAGCGGCGGCTGACCGAGCAGGGCGCCCGCTGCATGGACTGCGGCGTGCCCTTCTGCCAGTCGGAGGACGGCTGCCCCATCCACAACCTGATCCCGGAATGGAACGACCTCATCTACCGGGGCCACTGGCGCGAAGCCCTCGACCGCCTGCACAACACCAACAACTTCCCGGAGTTCACCGGCCGGGTTTGCCCCGCCCCCTGCGAAGGCGCCTGCGTGCTCGGCATCACCGACCCGGCGGTGACCATCAAGAACATCGAGATGGCCATCGTCGACAGGGGGTTCGACGAGGGCTGGATTGTACCCGAGCCACCTGCCGGGAAGACCGGCAAGCGCGTGGCCGTGGTCGGTTCCGGTCCGGCGGGGCTCGCCGCGGCGCAGCAACTGAACCGGGCCGGGCACCAGACGGAGGTTTTCGAACGCGAAGACCGCGTCGGGGGCCTGTTGATGTACGGCATCCCCAACATGAAGCTCGACAAGAATGAAATCGTCGAGAGGCGCCTGGACCAGATGCGCACGGAAGGCGTGGAATTCCGGGTCAACGCACCGGTGGGCGACGGCAGCGGCGGTACCATCGACGTGCGTACCCTCGAAGGCGAATACGATGCCGTGCTGCTTGCGACCGGAGCAACGGTTCCCCGGGACCTGCCCATACCGGGCCGAAACCTGAAGGGCGTTCACTTCGCCATGGAATTCCTCACGAAGAACACCAGGAGCCTGCTCGACTCGAACCTGGCGGACGGCAACTACATTTCCGCCAGGGGCAAGGACGTCATCGTCATAGGCGGCGGCGACACGGGCACCGACTGCATCGGCACCGCGCTGCGTCACGGATGCCGGAGCCTCACCAACTTCGAGCTGTTCCCCCGCCCGCCCGCAACACGCGCAGCGCACAATCCGTGGCCGACCTGGCCGGTGATCTTCCGCACCGAATACGGACACGAGGAATCCGCGGCCAGGTTCGGCAGCGACCCGCGGGTCTATCTCATCTCGTCGACGGAATTCCTAAGCGGCGGCAACGGCAGCGTAGCCGGAATCCGCACCGTCGACGTCGAGTTCAAGGGCGGCCGCTTCGAGAACCTGCCCGGCACGGAAAGGCAGTGGCCCGCCGACCTGGTGCTGCTCGCCATGGGATTTCTCGGCCCGGAGCATGCCGTTTCAGACCCGCTCGAGATCGCCTACGACGAACGCAGCAACTACCGGGCGGAGTACGGCAGATACCAGACGAGCACGGAGACGGTCTTCGCCGCCGGCGATTGCCGCCGCGGCCAGTCGCTCGTAGTGCGCGCCATCAACGAAGGCAGGGAGGCCGCCCGGGAGATCGACCGCTACCTGATGGGGTCCACCGAACTACCCTAAGAGCGGGCGGATCCGTTCATCGATCGCCTTGCGCGCCCGGAAGATCCGCGACCGCACCGTGCCCACGGGGCACCCGAGCAAACAGGCAATCTGCTCGTAACTCATTCCGTCGATTTCGCGCAATGCCAACGCATCGCGCAGCTCGTCGGGCAGCGCGCTCATGGCCCGATGAATGGCCAGGGACAGTTCGTCCCTGGCAATCGAAGCCGCCGGGTCTTCCGAATCCCGCAGCAGGAAGGCGCCGTCCCTGAACTGCGCATCCTCCACGTCGATGTCCACGTCCGGCGGACGGCGGCCCGCGGCAATGATGTGGTTCTTGGCCGTATTGACGGCGATACGATAGAGCCAGGTGTAGAACGCGCTCTCTTCCCGAAATTGCGGCAGACCTCTCAACGCCTTGACAAACACCTCCTGTGCCACGTCCTGGACTTCGTCCGGGTCGTGCAGATAGCGTCGAACCAGGCTGAAAATCTTGTACTGGTAGCGCGCGAACAACAGATCGAACGCTTTCTTGTCGCCACTCTTGAAACGGCGCACCAGTTCACGGTCTGCATCCGCACCCGAATCCGCCCGGGCACCGTCGCGAGCTTTCGCCGCTCCGTCAACGATTCTGCCCCTGGGGTTACGCCGATCGAACCGCACCTACGCAGCCCTCATCGGTGCTGGTCGCTCCGCCCGCCTGGACACGCCCGGGGGCCGGAAACAGGGACGACAACAGCGCAATCACCCGGTATCACGGCCGGAGCCGTCTGGGTAACCCGGAAAACAACGCACATATGAACTTTCCTGCAGTACTCCGTTTGGGGGGAACAAGCTTGCCGGGGATTTATCACGCAAATCTCACGAAGCGGTCACGGCTTTCTCTTTTTGATCCCGGAATCCGATCCCGGAATCCGATCCCGGAATCCGATCCCGGACCCCGCGCGCCAAACCGCCGGAACCCGGGGCAATGAACCTTTCCAGACCGTGGTTGTCCAAGCGCCCCGACACATGCCCGGAGGCAGCGCAGACAGCAATGAACAAGCAACCCATGACCAAAGACCATGGACGCCTGAATCGCATAGACCGGTTGATCGCGGAAATGGAAGCCACCATTGCCGAAGCGCGGGAGACATCTGAACGCATGACACGTTTCTTCCGGGAAATGGGCATTGAGGACGAGTTCATCCTGCGGGATTTGGCGCGCAGCGAGAACTGTTCCCCCGCACTGCGAAAAATGGTGGACGACGACCTCGCGGAACTCGAGAGGGAGCTCAGGGAAGAGGAGAGCGGCCTGATGGCGGAGTCAGGCTACCGGCAGACCAGAAAGCCTCATCGGCGGCGCCGCGAGATGATCAGGATCTGAACGGGAAACCCCATAGCAGGAGTTAGTGATGTCCGAAGAAGCCGCGGTATCCGCCGCCAAGGAAACCCCCGACAACGGTCAGTGGAACTACATCGCCCAAGATCATCAGTTCGAGCTCATCGTGGACGGCAAGCGGGTGAAGGTGTCGACCCTGGAAGCCGTGATGTTCGTGCTGCAGCAGCGCTACGTGGCCATGAGTGACGTCACGGCCGAGAAAACCAGGGAGATGCAGCAGCAGGTCGACCAGATCAAGGAAGCCAATGCCTGGCTCAATGCGGTGACCGAATCCGCCGTCACCGGGGAGCCGAACTCCCCGCCGGGCACCAGCGAGTCGTTGAGCACCTGGATGACACGCCATGGCCTCGATCCCAGCGGCTATGAGGACCCGCCAACCGCGGAGAACTTCAGGAACGCCCAGGCGCAGATCAGCAACTACGTCGACCAACTGAGCAGCAACAACGACCTGAGGATGCTGTCGTTGAAGTCCGCGGTGAACAAGGCGCAACAGGCCATGACGGCCGCCGACGGCGTTCTGCAGAACATCAAGCAGTTGATGCAGACCATCACCAGCAACATGGCCCGCTAGTTCGGCTGACACGAAGTACGAAACGAATTGGACAACAGGACCCTGACGGCATGACACAGGCGGTGGAGAACGTAAAGGCATCGGCGAAGCCGCCCGCACGACCCGTGACGGGCGTCGTCGCCGATCTCCGCAAACTGCTCGACGGCAAGAAGACGCTGGCTGCCGCCCGCGGCATCTCGACGGACGCCCTCGACAGCCTCTACGGCGTTGCCCGGCAGCTATACGCCTGCGGCCATCGGTCAGAGGCATTGAGCAGCCTGGCGCTGCTGTGCCTGTACGACCACGAGAACGCCCTTTACTGGCAGGCGCTCGGGATCTGCAGGCAGAAGCAGAACGATCATCTCGGCGCGGCGGCGGCGTTCGCATTCGCCACGGGTCTTTGCGACGAGTTCGATGCCGGCCTGGAAATGCAGCTACTCGAATGCCTGATCGCCGCCGGACACAAAGACCTGGCCGCCATCCGCCTGAGCCAGGCACTCGATACCGCCGGTGAAGGCGCCTCGAGCGAGCCTTGGCATGCGAAGGCGAGGCTGCTGAAGGCAAAACTGGCCGAAAGCGCGGCGAGCCGATGAATTCAGCGGCGCAGGCGCCACAAACGTAACGAACGGAATGGAGACCAGGAAAATGTCAGGCATACAAGCACCAACAGCCCCCGCCATGGTGGATCCGGACCCGGCGTACACCCCGCCGCCCGCCACGCACGGTCCGCGATCCCCGGTCGGTACCGAAGCCGGCGACGGCATGATCCTGATGATGTCCGATTTCGAAGGCGGAACCGTTCCGGTACTGGCCTTGCCGAAAAAGATGGATGCCGACCTGATGATCCTGTTGCTGTATGCCGTTCAGCAGAAACAGGGCCAGGACCAGATCAAGACCGCAGAGGAACGCATAGCCGACAGCAAGGAAGCCCGCCAGAAGAAACACGATGAAATCATGGAAAAGCTGAAGGAGATCAGAGAAAAACAAAAAGAGGCGGACACCAGCGCTAAGATCGGCATGGCATTCGGCTGGATCGGCGTCGGCCTGTCCTGGATCGTGGTCGGCATCGTCGCGGTGGTTTCCGGAGGGGCGGCGGCAGCCCCGCTGATCGTGGCCGCGGTCGCGTTGACGGCTTTCATGATCTGTCAGCAGACAGGCGCCACAGAGAAGGCAGTGGAGGCGATGGACCTGAACGACAAGGAGTCCATGGGCTTCCAGATCGGCCTGGCCGCTTTCATGCTGGTACTTACCATCGCGATGACCATATTGAGCTTCGGCGCTGGAGCGGCCGGGGCCGCTTCGAGCGCGACCGCCCTTGCCGGAGCCGGCGCTCAAACCGGTACGGGGGCAACCCAGACCGCAGCCGCCGGCGCTCAGGCTGGAGCCACAGCAACTCAGACCGCTGCCACGGCCACTCAAACCGGCACCACGGCAGCTCAGACTGGCGCGACCGCAGCTCAGACCGCCGCCACCGCAACCCAAACCGGCGCCACCGCTACCCAGACCGCCGCCACCGCTACCCAAACCGGCGCCACCGCTACCCAGACCGCCGCCACCGCAACCCAAACCGGCGCCACCGCTACCCAAACCGGCGCCACCGCCACCCAGACCGGGGCGACGGCCACTCAAACGGCCTCGACCGGAACCCAGACGGGCAGCAACATCGCGCAGACGGCTGAAGCCGGCGCCAAGATGGTGCGTGTGGCAAACCGAGTGCGAGCGGCCGCACAGGTTTCCCAGGGAGTGGCCCAGGTCGGCGGTTCATCGGCACAGGTTCCCGGAACCGTCTCCAACTATGAGGCAACGATGGCTCGCGCCGACGTTCAGGACGAGCAGGCGGAACTGGCGAAGTTTCAGGAAATGACCTACGACTGGCTGCGGCGCATCCGCAAGATGATCGAACAGCTTCAGGACGCGGGGACGATCGTGGTCGACACCATTGCCGACTCCCGGGATACGTCCATGCACATACGGCAGACCATCTGACGCGCCCCGCGTTCGGGGGGCATATCAACAGATTTCTCACAGGAGGCAGGCAATGAACGCAGTGGACCCATCAGGCGGATTCTACGGTTCCGCCGTGGAAACCGGGAACGGTATCTCCGATGACGGGATGGTCACTTTCGGCGGAGTCAGAATTTCCGCCGCCGACGCAGCACACTTCGTCATGATGCACCGTAGCGTCGTGATGAAGGAAGTGGGCGCCGACCGCACGGAATTGGCGCAACAGCACCTGGAAAAGATCAGGTTCGCGCGCCAGATGCTGATCGACCTCGGAGACCTCCAGGAATGGGCAGACACCGGCAAGAGCTTTCGAGACCGTTGCCCGGTCACGCCCGAGATGGTGGCTTTCCTGGAAAACGAGGTAAATTGCTCCGTAGACGCAAACGTGAATCGCATAGTGTTCTACGGCTCCGCCGTCCCCGAGCTTCCGGAATCGGTGCGCAACTATTACGGACTTTACCTTGATGAAGACGGCAACTGGATAAAGTACACCGACCGCGCCATGGAGTTCGACTTTTGGTATGAAGATGGAAACAACCAGTACGAAATGCACCGCATTACCATCATCGACCATACCGACATCGGCGAACTCAAGGCCCAGTTAAACAACTACATCGACCAGCTCAACGACAGCAACAACCTGTTCATGACCAAGTTCAAGAACGTGATCAACAACATGAACACCGCGCTCGAAGGCGCCAACAATCTGGCCGACAAGACCCACGACATGAGGAAGAACCTCGCGTCAAGGTGGTGAGGCCCACCAGGCGGCCCATTCGTCAATCGACACCCAACCGAATTTTCCGTTCACAACCCTGAAATCAAGGAGGCTTCAACGTGGAAGCGGCGACCGACATCCTGGATACCCTGAGCCAAAACGACCTTCTCAGGGTCGAGGAACTGGCCAAGGAGTGCCTGATGGAAGGGGCAACGCTGGCCGATGTGAGAGGCTACACGGAGGAAGAACTGGAAGCCGTGTACCACTTCGCCCACAACGCCTACCAGCAGCGCAAGTATGACGAAGCTCGCCGGCTCTTCCAGTTTCTCGTGCACAACGACCACGCAGAGAGCCGATTCTGGATGGGGCTTGCGGCCTCCTGTCAGCTTTCCGGCAGCCATGAACAGGCCGTTACCGCCTACAGCATGGCGGCGGTACTCGACGCCACCAATCCCCGCCCGGCCCTGCACGCCGGCGAGTGCTATCTTGCCCTCGGCGACATGAAGAACGCCCGCAAGGCATTCAATGCCGTGGAGTTCATCTGCGGGCTGCCGAGCGCTTCCGCGCACGCAGACCTGCGCAAGCGCGCCGCGGCCCTGGCCGTGGCGTTGGAGCAAGCGAACCCGCAGCCCGTTGGCCCGGTGGATGCGGCGCACCGGCGGCAGGAAATCCCCGAAAAAGACCGAGCAACACGAATCCCGGAGTAATCCCGATGACCATAGCCATCATGGAAAACCTGATTGGGGAGTTCGGTGCCGCCATCGGCATTCCCGACCTCGGAACCGACGAAGACAACCGGTGCAATCTGATGTTCGACGATGTCGCCGTGAGCTTCGAACTCGCCAACGGCGGAGAAAGCCTGTTCATGTATTCCCTCCTGGGCTCGGTTCCCGACCGGGACGCCGACTCGTTTCACACGGCCATGTTGCACGCCAACCATCTTCTGGCAGCCACCCGGGGCTCTACCCTGAGTGTCGATGCGCAGAACAACGACGCCGTGCTGATCAGGGAAGAGCTGCTGGAATCGCTGCGCCTGCCCAGGCTCGAATCCATCGTCGAAGACTTCGTGAACATTGCCGAACTATGGATGGAACACCTTGCTGCAGGCGTTGTCGAAAGTCCGGCGGAGCCGCAGACGAGCGAGGCCGTGCTGCCGGACGGCGGCATGCTGAGAGTTTGACCGAAGCGCCGGAGCAAGAGCCGCCCGAACATGAGAGTCACCACGGAGACGGAAATGGAAACCCAACCCGAACCGCGAATCCGGATGCAGATCGAGACCCAACTGGAACAGGATCGCTCCGGTTCACTGAAATCTTCCATCGGCGCCGCTATCGCCGAGCAGGCCGCGGCCATCGAATCGGAACTGAAGCAAGGCGCAAGACCCGAGGAATACCGCCGGCTCACCGCCCTGAAAAAAGGGCTGGACGCGGCCAGCCTGATACTTGAGCGCACCTGGTCCTACTATCACCCGTGACCCGCCATCCCGTCCGGGGGCGGCGCCCGGCTCTTCCCGCATGCCTCCCAAGGTAAAGTTCCGGGCTGCCGCGGCCGCCTTCGCATTCGCCTGCGGCCTGGTTTCGGCGGAGACCGAAACCGGGCAGATCGAAATCGCCGGCAACCCGGACTGGATCGATACGCGCTACGGCTACGTCGCCAACAACGAATCTCTTCGCGCGCTGCTGTACGACTTCGGCACCAGTCTCGACATTCCGGTATTCGTAAGCGCGAACATCGACTTCACCGTCCAGGACAGTGTCCCCGTCATGACCGCGGAGGAGTTTCTCGCCGAACTTCACACCCGCTACGGGCTGATCTGGATTTTCGACGGCAACAAGCTCCACCTGTACGACGGCACGGAGTCGATTCGGGAAACCATCGGCTTTCCCTTCTCCCGCCGGGAGGCGTTCAAGGATTCGATAGCGGATGCGCGCTTGCGCGGCGTTCCCCTGAACTGGGTCTTTTTGCCTGCCGAGAATCAGTTGCAGCTTTCCGGCCCGCCCCGGTTCGTCGAATGGGGATCTGAAATCGCCGGCAAACTCGCCGAGGAAGATCTCGAATGGAGCAACCGGCTGACGCGGGAAGAAGACCTCGACTACCTGGTTCGCATATTCCCGGTGAAATACGGCTACGTCGATCAGGTCGACAGCGGCAGTGGCGACGGGCCGAGAAGGGTCGCAAGCCTGGCGGAAATGGTCGCCAAGCTGATGAACGTATCTCATGTCTCCGACGTCATCGGCATTGCGGAGGGGGAGGACGCGGCCAGGCCTCCGGCCAAGCTGCGCGGTTCGGGCGTCATACCCGAACAGCGGGACGCCGGCCGAAAGGTTCCGCCTCGTTCGTCCAGGGTCACCGGCGCCCGGGGCGAGGGTCAGGAAGCCTTCGTCATCGGCGACCCGCGGCTGAACGCCATCATCGTGCGCGACAGAAGCTATCGGATGCCCATCTACGAACGCCTGATCAGGGAACTGGACAACCCGCTGGACCAGATCGAAATCGGCGTCTCCGTGCTCGACATCGACGCATCCGCCGCCGAGGAACTGAGCTTCGGCCTCGAGTCGGATTCATTGCAGGTCAATGCCCTGGCCAACGACGGAGGCTCCACGTTCTACTACGCACAGAACCAGTGGGACATCGACGGCCTCGCCCTGCGCGTGCGCGCCCTGAAGAGCGCCGGCAAGAGCCGCATTCTCACCCGTCCTTCCGTAACCACCCTGGACAATCACGAGGCGTCGTTTCAGAACAACCGAACCTTCTATGTCCGCCTCGGCGGCAACGACGCCGAATCCGTCGATCTCGCCCCGGTCTCGTACGGCTGGGTGGTACGCATTCGCCCGCACATCATCTACGACGGCGATCAGAGAAGCGTGCAGCTCGCGATACACATCGAGGACGGAAGCCGTGGCGGTGCGGATCTCGCCGTCACGGGCGTCCCCGAGATTTCGCAGAACCTGATTCGGACCCAGGCTGTCGTCCGGGAAGGAAACAGCCTGCTGATCGGCGGCTACACCGTGCGCGAACAGTCCCGCTTCGAACAGCGGATTCCGGTGCTGGGCCGCATACCGTTCATGGGCAGGCTGTTTACCACCAAAGCAGACCGGGACAAGTCGCTCGCGCGCTATTTTCTGATCGTACCGAGAATCCTGTCTTCGGAAATCTCCTATCGGATCAATTCGGGATTCGAGGACGGTCCGCTGGAACCGATCGATGCCCTGAAAGCCGTCGGGAGTCACAACGAAGCTCGGCGCCAGCCGCCAACCGCCACGCCTTCCCCAGCGGATCAGGGTTAGCCTGCATATCCCACCGGCTTTCCGCCGCGGCCGCCGATGCACCCGCCGCGCCGTGCCGGCGGTTCCCCGCCCGAGCTCAAGCTCAAGCACATGGCCGGCGAGACGGGTTCTCCCGCAAGCCGAAACGGGAACTTTCCCCACCGGCGTTGTCCAATTCGGGACATTTCAACAACTCATCGTCGCCTGTCGTGCCCTGAAACCATGCAGGCAACAACGTATGAGACAAGGAGAACGTCATGACAGCAGTCGCGGGCGTCGACCACACCCCCAATTCCACCCCCGGACCCGGTGGAACCCGGAGCGCACCATCCGGCGGGCACCCCGTCGGCACGGAACTCCCGGTTACCGCGAATTCGCCGCTGGCGCCGGAACAGCAGTTGCCGCCGGGTTCCGGAACAGTCGACAACAGGCAGGCGCAAATGGCAATCGAGGCCATCTGGCAAAACGTCGGCGTCGACTATGCCCGTATCGCCGCGCTGATGCTGTTGATCGACTCGGAACTCGCACGGGCGGCCCGCGATGCGCGGGTGATGCAAATCGAGGCGATTGCCCAGCAGATGCACGCCATCGCCGACGATCTTCGGACCAGCGCCAGGCTGGCGCTTGCCGGCGGCGTCGTTTCCAGCGGATTGCAGATCGCATCCGCGGGAATCAGCATCGGCGGCGGGTTGTACGGATCGTCGTTGACAAGGTCGCCAACGACCTCCAATCCGCCCTCGTCCGGCCCCACACCGGCACCGTCCACTCCGGCTCCATCCGCACCGGCTCCATCCACTCCGGCTCCATCAACACCGGTGCCATCCCTACCGGCTCCATCAACACCGACACCAACCCCATCGGCTCCATCCACACCCACATCAACTACACCGCAACCGGGTGGGCAGGCCCAACCAACAGCCAATCAGCCCGCGGCGGATGTGGCTTCCACCCCTGAGCCTATTCCTGCCCCGCAAGGGCAGGCAGACGCCCCTGAAGTGCAGGCCGCCCCCAAAACACCCGACGGCCATGCCGGCGCGGATTCGCCCGAGGCCCGGTCTCTCGCGGAGGCACCGGATCCGTCGGACGGCCCCGACGCCCAGGTTCCCGGAGATAACGAGGTGCCGGGAGGAGATCCCGACGCACCCGCGCGCCAGAATCCACCGGGCGACGATACCCTGCCGGACCTCGGCCGCGCCGACCAGGAGGCAATGAACCGATTGCTCGACCACACCGTGTCGCAACGGCTGTCGGCCCGGTCGCAGAACGTGGTTCTCATCAGCCAGGGGCTTTCGCTCCTGGCGAGTTCCAGCGGTGAACTCATTAAGACCGCGCTGGAACACGAAGCGAAGCAGATGGAAGCCGACATCAAGGAAGACGAAGCCAAGGCGGAAGAGCAGCGTTCCTACATGGACAACAACAAGGCGTTCGGCGACTCGATGCAGAAAAGCGCCCACGACATGCTTCAGATCCTCCAGCAGATGCAGGAAGGCATGCACCAGACCAGCCGGAACGTCTGGTCTCGGGTCTGACACGTGCGCAGATCGTGACCAACAGCGTCGATCCGACCGGCCAAACCGGCGTTAACCCCCTGACGCCGTCCCAGGGCAACCCCGCCGGCGCCACCGGCAGCTTTCGGGGCGAGCGCGTCGACCTGGTGCCCAATCCCACAGCGCAACTTCAGGAAGCCGCGGAGGAGTTGACGTTCCTCAGAAGCGAAAGCGTCGCAAAGAGGCTTGCGCAACGCAGACTGGCAAGCGGCCGGGCATTGGACTCCTTTGCCTTGGAACAGGCGCGCAAGTACCTGGAACAGGTGCCCGACCTGGAGCGAAACCAGAAGCTCGCGGACTTCGCCAATTCGCTTTCAGCCTCCGGAGAGCCTCCCGGTCCCCAGGAGTTGCGGCAACGCGCGAAGGAATTTTCCGAAGACCCGACCCACCAGTTTCTCGCACTTTCGTTTTCCCTGGGGCGAGCCGTTTCGGGGAACGCGGAGCCCGCACTGATCGCGGCCCTGGAAGGCGCCGTCGAGAGCCTGCGCGAAGAGAACGGGCCCGCGATCCAGGCGGGCCTGAACGTCTCCACCGTCGCGCAAACGTTCTCCGGCGAAGAACTCGGCAGCACCCAGGACTTGCGCGATCTGTATCGCGATGTGGTGCTCGACTGCGAGGAAATAAACGACGCCTTTCAAAGAATCGTCAAGGGGCATCCGGGCAAGACCTTCGACGATGCCGTCCGGTTTCTTCTCAACGCGCTGGGCGCAGACCTCGCAGCCGCTTTGCAGTCGGTCTCCAGAACGCGGCTCAGGCAGATCGTCAACGACATGCACCAGCTCAAATCGCTCAACAGCGTCCATCAGCAGTGCCGGGAGCTCATGCTTCGCACACAGCGGAACTACGGTGCCGACACCGGGCCGCTGGCCGCCAGGAACCTGATGTCGGAACTGCTGAGCGCCCAGGGTCGCGCCTGGCAGGGCGCTGACGCATTCGACGGCCTTCCCGAAAAAATGGGCGTGAACAGCGATGAAGGCGCAATCTACCTGCTGCAGGGGTTCAAGGAACTCGTCCGCTCGATGCCGTTGAAGGCTTTCGGTGACGATCTGAGCCAACGGGACCGGGTGATGATATCGGTGCAGCAGGCCCTGGACCTGGCCATCGACAACGAAGCGGTCGACGACTGACGGAGCGACGCGCCGGCGCGGCGGGAATACGGCGAACGGGTGTGAATTTGAACCATCCTGCAACCTCAGGCGCCAATAGAGGGTCCAGTCCGCGCTGGTGGTCGAGAGCGGTCGGGGACTTCGGCGCCAGCCTGGGATTCAGCCATACCGCCGACTGGACGATGGATACCCTGAATCTCTCCGTGGACAGCGGCCGATACCTCGTGGACGTCGAGCGTTCCGGAGATGAGTTCCTGCTCGCCGTGTTTCGGCGCGTGCCGCCCTCCGACATCGAAGAGAAGATCACGCTGCTGCTTCGTTCGTGCAGCCCCGACAGCCACCAGCCGTACTTTCTCCAGGCCGGCCTGAAGGGCGACGACCTGATCGTGTTGGCCGCACGCCTCTACCGCACGGACGCAGGGCACATGTACAACGCCTTCAAGCTGATCCGCAAGCTCTACGCAGACGCGAGGCTCTGAACGCCGTGGCCATCACGCTGCACATGGGCGTCGAGGGCGTCTCCTATCAGCCTTCCTCGGTCCGGTCTCCGGAAGACTTTCCGCGTCACAAGGTCAATCTGCCGACCGGCGCCTCGATTCCGCGGCACGTCGAACGGGTTTTCAATCTCAACGCCAACGAAAGAATGCTCGCGGATGCGGTAAGGCCCAGCCTCTCCAATCCCTATGTGACTGCCCCCGCCCGTTACCGGCAGCTCTTCGGCCAGATCGAGAAAGCCAGCGCCAACCATCCCGGCGAGCCCGGCGAAACGGGCCGCATTCTGCAATCGGCCCGCACGCTGCTCGCGGCGATGAAGGACGAGTTCACCGCATTCGCGTTCGCGCGCAACACCTTGATCGGCATATGACATCGGGGGGCCCCAGCGTGTTTCAAGATCTTGGGGAAGACCACGTTTCCTGGCTGCTTGCGGCGGCGAGCACGTTCCTGGATCAGCGCAAGACCGACCGGGCCATCGTGCTGCTCGAGCTTCTCGGCCTGGTCGACCCATACAACGTGCAGGGACAGAAACTGCTCGCCTACGCCCTCTTGATCCAGGACGAGAAAGGCCGCTGCAGAACGGCCCTGGACCGCCTGGCCCAATGCCAACTGAACCAGCGTGACCGGGCCGCCGTCGATGCGCTGACCGCCCGTCTCGAAGAGCGCTCACCCGCCCGGCAGCCACACCCCCCGGGACCCTGACCGACAACCCGAAACGACGAAGGCCATACCAGATGCCCGTTCCAGAAAACGCCCAGAACATTCTCTACGGCATTACGCAGCGCAAGGATGTACTGCTCGCATCGCTCCTGGTTGCCATCATATTCATGATGATCCTGCCCCTGCCCACCGAGCTGGTGGACGTGCTTATCGGCATGAGCATGGGCATATCCGTCGTGCTGCTGATGCTCGCCATCTACATCCGTACGGCCAGCGACTTCTTCGCGTTTCCCGCGGTTCTCTTGCTGTCGACCCTGTTCCGCCTGGCCCTGTCCATCACCACGACCCGGCTCGTGCTGCTGCAGGCCGATGCCGGCGCCATCATCGACACGTTCGGCAACTTCGTCGTCGCCGGCAACCTCGTGATCGGCATGGTGATCTTCCTGATCATCACCATCGTCCAGTTCCTGGTGGTAACCAAGGGCGCGGAGCGTGTGGCCGAGGTGAGCGCACGCTTTTCCCTCGATGCGATGCCCGGCAAGCAGATGAGCATAGACGGGGACATGCGCGCCGGTGTGATCGACATGGCAGAGGCACGCCGGCGGCGGCAGGTGGTCGAGAAGGAGAGCCAGCTCTACGGCTCAATGGACGGCGCCATGAAGTTCGTCAAGGGGGACGCCATCGCCGGACTGATCATCATCGGCGTAAACCTTGTCGGCGGGCTGATCGTCGGCATGACGCAGCGCGGCCTGAACTTCGACGAGGCCATTCAGATCTACTCGATCCTTACTATCGGGGACGGGCTGGTGGCGCAGATTCCCGCTCTGCTGATCGCCATGACGGCGGGAATCATCGTCACCCGGGTCAGCACCGACGAGACGGAAAACCTGGCCAGCGACATCGGCCGGCAATTCGGCGCCCAGCCACGGGCCCTGCTTGTCGCGGGCGCGCTCATGGTGGCGTTCAGCCTGGTTCCCGGTTTCCCCATGTTGACTTTTCTTGCGCTGGCCGCGGCAACCTCCGGCGCCGGGCTTCTGCTGCTCAGGGCTTCCAAAAAGAAGGAGGAGGACAACGCGGAAAGCCAAGTCTCTTCGATTCTTACACCCATATCGACGGAAACAAGCTCCGAGGCCGAAGTGGAAGCGCAGTTGACGGGCAAGCAGGAGGTTAGCCTGGGTCCGCCCCTGATGGTCGACATATCCGCTTCCCTGCAGCCGCACCTCGACATGCGTCTCCTGAACCGGGAAGCCGCGAAGGTAAGGCGCGCCCTGTATCTCGACCTCGGGGTGCCCTTTCCCGGCATCCACGTTCGATTCAACGAGAACATCGCCGAGAACGCCTACGCGATCCTGCTCCAGGAGATTCCCGTTGCCAGGGGAGTTCTGCGACCGGGCTGCGTCCTGTACGCCGACAGCGAATCGCAGCTTGACATTACGGGAATTCCCGCTGAACGGGAGGATCCTTTCCTGCCGAACATGCCGACGATCTGGATCGAAGACGAGCATGCCCAGTCCCTGCGCGAGACTTCCATGTCGTTCATGCCGCTGCACAAGGTGCTCACCTATCACCTGGCATACGTCATGAAGCGGTACGCGGAAGAGTTCGTCGGCATACAGGAAACCCACGACCTGTTCGAGCGGCTGCAGGAAACCTATCCCGAACTCGTCAAGGAAGCCCAGCGCGTCCTGCCCATCCACCAGACCAGCGAGGTCCTGCAGCGCCTGGTCGGAGAGGACGTCTCCATTCGCAACGTCCGCCTGATCCTCGAGTCGCTGGTCGAATGGGGCCAGCAGGAGAAGGACGTGGTCATGTTGACGGAGTACGTGCGCAGCGACCTGAAACGTTACATCAGTTACAAGTACAGCAACGACCAGAACGTGCTTTCCGCCTATCTGCTCGATCAGGACGCCGAGGAGACCATCCGGGGGGGCATCCGCCAGACCTCATCGGGAAACTATCTCGCCCTGGACCCCCCGGTCACCGAGCGCCTTGTCGCGGAAACTAGCCCGACTTCCGCAACTCAGCGTCGAAACGGTTGCAAGTCATTGATTTTAG
>JAPPHD010000135.1 GCA_028821125.1 Gammaproteobacteria bacterium | reverse complement strand
CCGCGGTGCCGTAGTTGAAAATGCCGTAGACTTCCCGTCTGCCATAGCTGCCACCGGCCACACCCGCTTCCGATGCCAACCCCTCCACGGGACGACGGCTGACATAGTTCACCGAACCGCCGTTGGCATTTCGACCGAATGACGTACCCTGCGGCCCCTTCAGAACATCGACGCGTTCCAGGTCGAAGAACGCGGCCGTCACCGCCTGGGTACGTTGCAGGATGATGTCGTCGGCATAAACGGCGACACCGTTTTCGGCGTGCATAAGGGAACCGTCATGCCCGATGCCGCGAACCGCGACTCTTGGCGCGCCGGCATTCGAGTCCACAATTACTCCGGCGGTCTGAAACTGAATGTCCTCGACGTTTCGGACTTGCCGTACTTCAAGTTGCTCGCCCGTCACCACCGTTGCAGTCACGGCGGTATCCATGAGGCTTGTAGCGCCTTTCTTCGACGCCGTAACCAGAATCTCTTCCAGAACCGCGTCCTGCGCCAAGACTGCAGAGATGGGATACAGACAACTGAGCGTGAGTGCGAGTTTCATCGCGTTGGAGTACAGGAGTCTCAAGATTCGACCTCCGGTGTCTTTGTTGTTGATTTGCTGTTGGTCCCACATAAGATTCGCCTCCGCTTCAGCTTCTTGACATCCCCGCTCCACTGCAACCGGCTGGGACTCGATGCCCAGAATTCGGTGAATCCAAGCTTATCGAGAAATTTGTTTCAAGTCCAAAGGTTTTCATTGAGGTTCTAGTGATAGAATTAGCAATTCGGTGAAATACGATGACTTGTCCGACCTTTGGTCGTCAGGCAAGTTGTGACTGCGTAGAGCGCTCTATGTCATGATGAGCCGCCGGCCCAACCGCCTGTGAAAAAGAGGGAGCATGGATAACCAGACCGATGAGCGTGACAGCCTGATCATCGACATGCTGCGGGCCGATCCCACGGTTCTGAACACTCGAATCGGCGACGCTCTCGAAGTATCGAACGCGACCGTCGGCGCGCGCATCAGGAAGCTGAAGGAAACAGGTGTGGTGCGCGTGGTTGCTTCCACCGACATCCGCGCCGCGGGTTTCGAAATCCTTGCCATCGGCAACGTGGAGGTCGCTCCGGGAGGGCCCAACACCTGCCACAGAGTCGCAACGGAACTCGCACGGGTTCCACAGATCATTACCATCGGCACCCAACTGCACCAGGAACAGATCATGTTCCACATGATCGGCCGCGACACATCCGACATTGAACAACTGCTCGCAACGACCGCCTCCTCGATCGAGGAAATCAAGGCCGCGCGTGCGAGGGTCGTACTGTCGAGTTACAAGCACAGCCTCAACAGCGGCCCCATCGTCGAGATAAAGCCCGATTTCCAACGGCGACTCCGCGAATTGACCGATACGCGGCTGTCGGAACGGTATACAGAGCGCGAACTTTCCGTGCTTGCCATGCTGCATGGGGACGGGCGCATGAGCCTCCGCGAAGTCGCGCGCCGGCTCGACTACCCGGAAAGCCAGGTGCGCACGATCTTTCGGAAGTTCGAGAATACGCCGGGAATCCTCAATTACCAGACCATCGTGAATCCGAGGGCTCTTGGGCATCGTTACGTTCACCAGGTGTATCTCAAGGCGAACTACTGCCTGCTGCCGGAAATCGTGAATCAGCTAAAGACCATGCCCGAGATCCTCGGGCTCGCAACCATGTCCGGCACGACGAACCTGGCCTTGTCGACGACCGTCCCGTCCCGCGCCGAGCTTCAGGAGTTCGTCACGGAACGCATCCCCGCCATCGACGGCATCGAAGAAATCGAAGTGGTCGACATGCTGCGCGGATACAAATTCGACGGTTCGTGGACCCTGCCCGTTGCAAGTGAAGACGAGGTCCCCGCCGCGTAGTTCCAGTACGTTTCGCCGTGAAACTTGGTCTGCATATCGGCATGTGGGGCGCTGCCCCCACAGACCGGTACGTCGAACTAGCCCAGCGCGCCGAAGCCCTGGGCTTCGACATGGTGGTGAGCGCCGAGAACTACGGATCCGACGTCTTCACTCCCCTGGCGGTCATGGCCAGCCACACCAGCACCATCGGCCTCAGCACGGGCGTCATGCCGATCCAGGCCCGCACACCGGCGAGCGCCGCCATGACGGCAATTACGCTGGATCACATCTCGAACGGCCGCCTGACCCTCGGCGTCGGGGTCTCCTCTCCCGGCATCGTCGAAGGATGGCACGGCCAGGCGTTCACCAGGCCGATGCAGCGCGCGAGGGAGTGGCTCGATATCTTCCGGATGATCGTGGCCCGCGAAGAACCCCTCGTGTACGACGGCGAAATCTACCAACTGCCGTACCGGGGCGACGACGGGATGGGGCTCGGCAAGAGCTTCAAGACCATCACCCATCCCCTGCGCAGGAAGATTCCGGTCTTTCTCGCGGCGCTCGGTCCGAAGAACATCCAGTTGGCCGTGGAGCGGTTCGACGGCTGGCAGCCGGTGTGGATACCCCCAACGCTCTACGACGAGCTTTGGGGCGAACAGATCAGGGCCGCGCCTCCCGGCTTTGAAATCATCGCCTCCGTACCGGTCTGCATCGCCGACAACCTGGAGGAGGCATTGCTTCCCGTGAGGCGAAATCTCGCCATGGTGCTGGGCGGCTATGGCACCCGCGAAGTCAACTTCAACCGGGACATGGCCGCACGGGCCGGATACGGCGATACGGTCGCCATGCTGCAGGACCTGTATCTCACCGGCCGGCAGCAGCAGGCCGCAGAAGCCGTACCCCTGGAGCTTGCCGACGCCATGGCGGTGATCGGGTCCAGGAACCACGTTCGCGAACGATTGAGAGCCTGGAAAGCGTCTCCGGTCACGACGCTGCTCATGCAGTTGGGCGACGACTTCAATGCAACCGTGGCCCACATGGAGTTTCTGGCGAGCGAGGTCCTGTAGCTGAGGATGGTCTGACCCAAATCCGACGGAGACTGAAAATGACGATCGACAATGACGAGCTGGAGGCAATCGGTGCGCGGCTCACGGATTCGATTCTTGCGAGCTACGAGCGGAGTTCCCGGCTCAACTATCGCTCGTACCGGCGTGCGCTCGAGCTATCCGGGCTGGCCGACGCCCATCTGACCGTCCGGGAGGCGGTGCAGAGTACCGCGCGTAACTTCGCCACTGCCGAGCTGCTGTATCTGCAGGCCGACCCGGAATACCCGATGATCGTCAAGATGATCTCCGTCCCCGGGAAATCATCCGGCGGGCCCAACCCGGACTGCAACTATCAGCAGGCGAGCCTGCACGGCGACCACAGCTACCGGATATCCGGCAATCGCGGAAGCGCAGCGCTGTTCGATATCCAGGTCAACACCAGTTCACCCGCAGACCCGATGAACGCCCGCTTCGTCAGTTCGCTCGACGCTATGGGTTACGAGATTGCGCCAGGCGAAGACATGGAGGTTGTCCTCAGCACCGAAAAGCACGACGGACACTGGCTGCCGCTCCCGGAAGGGGCCGCCACGATCCTGATTCGCCAGGTCTACAACGATTGGGACAACGAAAGCCCCGCCATGCTGGTGATCGAGCGGGTGGGCGCCTCCTATCCTCCGCCGCCGCCGACCCCGGAACAGCTCGAGAAACGGGTGCAGGCCATGAACAGCTATCTGCACAACCTCACCGACGTCCTGCAACTCGTCGCCGCCAACTATCTGAAGGAAGGGGCGAACAGTCTCCACCACATTCCAATTCCCTCGACACTGGGGTTTGCGGCCTATGAATACCTCTGGGGGAACTATGTCTGCAAGAGCGATGAAGCGGTCGTCCTCGAATTCAAGATGCCACGGACAAGGTACGGGGCTGTCAACATTCACAACCTGGTGGGGGACGATGCCGAATTCCATCTGCGCCATACCTCGATCAACGGTTATCAGGGACAGACGGACAGTGACGGGATCTTTCGCGTCGTGATTTCGCACGACGACCCCGGAACAAGAAACTGGCTGGACGCGAGTGGCAGGGGTTCTGCCCTCCTGGCCGCCCGATTCTACAAACCGGACGAGGTGCCTGTTCCGAGACTGAAGGTCGTGCCGTTCGACAAAGTGAGGGACTACCTTCCAAAGGACACGGCGTTGGTCACGCCGGCGGAACGCCAGGAGATCATGAGGCGGCGTCTTCTGTCGGTATATCGCCGTCTGATTACCGACTATTAAGAAGGAGGGGACACATGACCAGTGCTATTGAGGCGATCCTTGATGCGGACGTTTTGATGGATCGGGCCGCTGCCTCCGCCAGGCTTGACGATTTCGGCGATCCGGGCTTCATCGAGCCGTTGAAAGAGTATCTCGCCGGCGCGGCCCGCTACTTTCCTTTCCCTGAGAGACTGGCCGCGAGCTTTGCGGACACGATCGTGAATGAACTGGTGAATCGCCTGAGACTGACCGAGGACCTGAAGCGACACCCCGAAATCCTGGACGAGGACGTCAGTGATCCCATCCTGGTCACCGGCTTGCCCCGCACCGGAACCACCAAGCTGCAGAGGGTGCTCTCGGCGGACCCTGCGAACCAGCCGCTGAGCTACTGGAAAGTGCTCAACTTCGCCCGGTTTCCGGGCGCCGTGCCTGGAGAACCCGATCCAAGAATCGCTGTCGCGAAGGCTGCGTGCGACCGGCTGGCCGCCGAGAGCCCGGAGATCCTGAAGGCCCATCCTTTTCATCATGATCAGCCCGAAGAGGATTGTTTGTTCGTCAGTGCGAACTACGACCATTTCCAGAACAGCGGCCTGGTGAGTGAAGACCGCTTTTGCGCCTACATCCGATCCTGTCCTCGCGACAGCGCGTATCGCTACCTGCGCACGATTCTCAAGTACCTGCAGTGGCAGGAGGGCGGCAAGCGCGGGCCCTGGATCCTCAAGAGCCCGGTGCACATCGGCTACCTGCCGGAAGTCATGGCCACCTTCCCCGATGCCACGATCGCCCAGTGTCACCGGGACGCGGCCACGGCGTTCGCCTCGCTGTGTCGTTTGCGGGGCCTGTGGGAGGAGTTGACGACCGGAAGGCTCGATCCGCGCCAGACCGCGCGCGATCAGCTTCGGGTCTGGGGAATGGAGTGGGACAGGAACCAGGCGGACCGTGCGGCACTCCCTCCCGACAGCAGATTCATTGACATCGACTACGTGGAGATCAGGGACGACGCCATCTCGGTGGCGGAACGCATCTATGCTCTGGCCGGGCGCCGCCTCGCGGATGCCGGCAAGGATGCGATTGAGCAGTGGGAAGCGGAACACAGGAAAGACCGCTTCGGCAAGCTCGACTACCGGCTCGAAGATTATGGCCTGTCCCCTGAGCAAGTCCGAGAAAGGTTGCGATTACGAACACCGTTGAGGCAAACAAAGATAGCATCAACAGCAACGGCACCGAGTTGCTGAACGGGGACATCAAGGACACTCACCCCGTATGGACCAACCAGAAGGCAAATTGCAGGCAGACAAAGGGAAGATGAGCGTGAGTGACATGATCAATCGTAGAGTGGTGATACGGAACGTTCCCACGGGCTTGCCGACGCCTGCGGACTTCGCCGTCGAGACGGAAGAGATATCCGCTCTCCAGCCCGGGCAGATGCTGCTGCGCACGCGCTGGCTGAGCCTGGACCCCTACATGCGCCTCGCGATGGGCGTCCCCGAGAGCGTGGGCAACACCATCGTGGGCGGCACGGTGTCCGAGGTCGTCGAGTCACGCGCTAACGGCTGGGAGCCCGGGGACCTCGTCGTCGGCTACTACGGCTGGCAGGAGTACAGCATCGCCACACCCGACGACGTGCAGTGGAACAACGCAGACATCCCCATCCAACGGTGGGACACCTCCCTCGGCCCGGCCTCCACGGCCGTCGGCGTACTGGGGATGACCGGCTTCACCGCGTACCAGGGGCTGCTCAACGTCGCCCGCGCCCGCGCCGGCGAGACGGTGGTCGTTAGCGCCGCCAGCGGGGCGGTGGGTCAGGTGGTGGGGCAACTCGCGAAGATCCGTGGCGCGCGCGCCGTGGGCATCGCCGGGGGTGCCGCGAAGTGCGCCTTCTGCGTGGACGAGATCGGCTTCGACGCCTGCATCGACTACAAGGTGGCAGGGCTCGCCGAGCGCCTCGCGGCCGCGGTTCCGGACGGCATCGACATCTACTTCGAGAATGTCGGCGGCGACGTGCTCGAAGCGGTCATTCCGCTGCTGAACGACGGCTGCCGCGTACCGGTTTGCGGCTACATCGCGCACTACAACCTGACGGAGGGAGAAGCGCGGCCGACCCCGCCCCAACGGCTGCGCGCGGCGGGGCTTGCCACGCTCGGCGAGGACGGCCGCACCGACGGCTTTCGCTTCTTTGCGTTCACGGAACTCGCGACACGGCATCCCGCTGCCGAGGAAGCGCTGGCAGAGATGTCGCGATGGATCCATGAAGGTCGCCTGAAGTACCGCGAGAGCGTGACGGACGGACTCGAGAGCAGCATCGGCGCGTTCATCGGCATGCTGCGGGGCGAGAACTTCGGCAAGACGTTGGTACGCGTGGCCTGAACGCCGTCGTGGTAACCGGTGTGGCGGAGGCTGACCCATTCATTACCAATGACCATCGCCTCAGCAGAAAGATCATGCCCGGTGTTCACTTCATCCAGTCGCTTGCAACAGCGGCGGTCTGACCCGCATTCGTTACCACGCTCCCGCACTGGACGCCCGGACGTTCTGGTTCACCTACCGCCCACTCAGCGGCGAGCGCGCCAAGGGTAGCGCCCCTTGGCCAGGTTGGCCGGCGCTTGCTTGACATTGGCTCATTTGACCCATATGTTTGGCTCATATGTTTGTCGTAGCCGAACAGATCGCAAACGTCCTCGGTGGGCGCCGGGTGCTCGGCCGCCGCGTGACCAGCATGCGGGAGCTGGACGACCTGGTTCGGGAAGGCATGCCAAAAGCCGCATTGGATACCTTTGTCGACACCCTGGGCGCATCGAGGCACGGCGAGTTCGCCATCCGCCTACGCAACAGGATCGTGCCCCGGGCCACCTACAAACGCGTCGATCGCTTCAACCTCCAGGTGAGCGAGACCACTGAGAGGATGGCGCGCCTGTACGCAATGGCGTTGGCGGTGTTCGACCATGCGGAAGCGGCCGTGCACTTCATGTCCAACCCGCATCCGGAGCTCGACGATCGGGCGCCGTTCGAGGTCGCGCTGACCGAGATCGGCGGTCGTGAGGTGGAAGAAGTGATCGAGCGCGGTCTGCATGGCCTCCCCGCCTGATCACGCCACTCGCGTCTACCGCATCGTCAGCCCCAGATACCCGCCCTTCGACGGGTCCGGTACCCATCGATGGGGAAGCCGTTGGATCAGCCCGGGGCAATACGTCGTCCACACCGCGGAATCCTATGCACTCGCCGTACTGGAGAACCTGGTTCACTGGCAAACCAGCGCAGTGCCCAAGGGCCTCGTCAGCGTGGCGGCCGACATTCCCCACGATATCGAACAGGAAGAGCTCGATCGTCGCCATCTACCAGCATCGAGGGACAGCGATTATGCGCCGTTTCGGGAGATTGGCGACGACTGGTACCGGCGGGGCGAGACCGCCGTCCTGTGGGTGCCATCCCTGGTATCGCCGGTCGAAGCCAACGTTCTCGTCAACCAGATGCACGAAGATTTCGGCAAAGTCGTCGTTCACAAGCCGACACCGGCGAGGGTCGATCCAAGGCTGCAGCGGCGTTAGAGAAAAAGATCTGAACGTTTTCCGGCTCGCACTCGAGGAGGTTCGTTCCCATGTGCCAGCCTTCTTCAAGCTCGACAATCGCGACATGCTGAAAGGGGTTCGGTTTCATGGATGCCTCTGCTACTGCCCAACCATCCTCCGCCAGGCGGAAGCGAACTCCAGATGATCGTCCATGGCGCGGTGGCCCGCATCCATGGTGTTGATGCAGACGTGACTGTAACCCGCATCGCGAAATACCAGGGCGATTTCCGCGGCCTGCTCAGGCGACATCCTGGGGCCGCCGATTGTCTCGCCGCAATGGATGAGGTTTTCCAGACCGACTGTGTCGGGGACGCGGCCCGCGGTTCTGACGTGTTCCCAGAACACCGCGGCCTTCTCTTCGGCTTCCGAAGGAGCGATGCTCGGTTGCCAGCCGTCCGCCAGCCGGGCCGCGCGCCGCATGGCGATCTCCGAATTGCCGCCGAGCCACAGCGGAATGGGTCGCTTCGGACGCGGGTTGATACCGGCGCCCCTGATCCGGTCGAATTCACCCTTGAATGTCACCGACTCCTCGCTCCAGAGGCGGCGCAGGAAGACGAGTTGCTCTTCGCTCCTGCGCCCGCGTGTCCGGAAGTCCATGCCGAGCGCCTCGTACTCCGCATCGTTCCAGCCGATGCCGACGCCCAGGCGAAGCCGCCCGTTGCTGAGATTCGCGACGTTGGCCGCCTGTTTGGCCAGCAATGCGGTTTGCCGCTGAGGAAGGATCACCACGCCCGTGGCGAGCTCGATGCTGCTGGTCACGCCGGACAGAAAGGCGTAGAGCACCAACGGCTCCTGAAACGCGCTTTGATAGTCGTAGGGCGCGCGTTTGATCGTCCGCTCCTGCTCGACCGCCTGCTGCCCGTGCACCACGCGGGCGGCAACGTCCCGCAACACGTTGAGAGGGTCCCATTCGGGCCGCTCTTCCACGTTCACACCCAGCACGTGATCGAAGGCGAGCAGATAGTCGAAGCCATCCGCCTCCACCGCCTGCACATAATCGCGGATGGCGGCGGCATCGTCGGGAATCTCCGTCTGCGGGAAGATGAGTCCAAGCTTCATGACGGTGGGAAGTATCCGGATTCATACAGCAAAAGTAAACTTCGCCTCACGATATAGCGGTTTTCCAGCGCAAAATGTCAGCGGAACTATTGCTGGATAAAATTGACGCTGGCGCAGTCACCTGACACAGCAACGACTGGTGCAATCGCCACAGCGATGGGATTCATAATAATTGACTAGTCAATTGAATTTATTGTACCCTGCGATCGAATCGACTCGGCCGAGGTTTCACGTGCTTTTGATGATTTTCCACAGTGGGGTCCGCCATGGCCTCTGACTTGACTCAGGCGATTCGCATCGATCCCGCCACCGGGCTCAAACTGTTCAACACCCGCGCCGGGAAGGCATCCGAGAAGATCGACGGCAGGGGTTACGGCGTGGTCGAGAACGCCGAGTACCTCGTCCTGCCGGAGTTCAAGGCGGACGCGGCCTACGACGACGAAGCCAGGGCGCAGATCCGCGAATTCAACGAAGTGCGCCGCGGCGCCGACGACTACATGGCCATGGAGGGCAAGTTCGCCCGCTATCTCGAGGACCACTATTCCACCGCACCGGTGGAACGCGAGGCGCTCACCGACGAGTGCGAGATCCTGGTGGTGGGCGCCGGATTCGCCGGCCTGCTGCTGTGGTACCGGCTGTCCCAGGCCGGATTCGCCGACGTGCGTTTCTGCGAGAAGGGCGGCGATGTGGGCGGCACCTGGTACTGGAACCGCTACCCGGGCGTTGCCTGCGACGTGGAGTCCTACTCCTACCTGCCGCTGCTCGACGAGATGGGGTATTTCCCGTCCAGGAAGTTCGCTTCCGGCTTCGAGATCTTCGAGTACTGCCGGATGATGGCCACCCGGTTCGGGTTCTACGACCACTGCCTGTTCCACACCGAGATGACCGGCGCCGAGTGGGACGACGACGCCGAACGCTGGACCGTACGCACCGATCGCGGCGATGCGATGCGGGCCCGGTTCCTGGTATCGGCCAACGGCACGCTCACCACCCCGAGGCTGGCGCGCATCGACGGCATGGAAACGTTCGAAGGGCAGTCGTTCCACACCGCCCGCTGGGACTACAACGTCGACCTGGCGGGCAAGCGCATCGGCATCATCGGCACGGGCGCGACCGCCGTGCAGGTGATTCCCGAGATCGCGAATGACGCCGCGCACCTGTACGTGTTTCAGCGCACGCCCTCCACCATCGATGTGCGCGACCAGCGCGACACCACGCCCGAAGAGATCGAGGCGTGGAAGAACGAACCGGGCTGGGCGCGGCGGCGACGGGAACGCTTCGCCAGGCTGATCGGCCGCCGGGCGCTGAAGGCCAACGATGCCTACCTCTCCGGAAAGGCGCCGCGGCCGAAGCGGCGGCTTTACGGCGAAGGGCCCCGCCTCAGCCCCGAGGAACTGCTCGAGCGCGAACTCGAGACGAGCTTCCGCATCATGGGGCAGATCCGCGACCGGGTCGATGCCATGGTCGACGACCCCACCACCGCCACAGCGATGAAGCCCTACTACCCCTACGGCTGCAAGCGTCCGAACTTTCACGACGAATACCTGCCCACCTTCAACCAGCCAAACGTCACGCTGGTCGACGTGGCGCCGCGCGGGGTGCAGAAGATCAACGAGCGGGGCGTGGTGCACGACAGCGTACAGTACGACCTCGATGTGCTGATCTATGCCACCGGCTTCGACTTCATGTCACGGGAATCCATGGGGCGCATAACCGGCGCCGACGGGCGCAGCGTCGCGGACAAATGGGAAGAAGAAGGCACCCGCACCTTCCTCGGCGTGCACTGCCATGGCTTCCCGAATCTGTTCATCGTGGCCGGCCCCCAGGGCACCGGCGGAACCTTCAACTTCACCGACGCCATCGAGGAGCACACCGACTACGTCGCCTGGCTGCTCACCACCATGCGCAATCTCGGCCACGGCGTCGTCGACATCCGCAAGGAGGACGAGGACCGCTGGGCGCAGCTCTGCGCCGATGCCGACCTGGCGAGCGCACCACTGCGGGACTGCCTGACGAACTTCAACGGCTACGGCCGCGCCGCACCCGGCTCGCTCGGCTACTACGGCGGCAAGAAGGCCTCGGCGCATTGGCGCAACTGGGCCCGGGAGACGCTGGAGGCCTACCGCTTCCGGCCGGCTTGACGCAATCCGGTTTGAGATCATGGCGAGCAGCAGGGTTGCTGTGTGGCTCGAGCGGGGCTTTAACCCGACCCGTCCAAAAAAACCTGCGGCCGTCAACAACAGCGAAACACTCAAGCGTGCTCCCGCCGCGTGCTCAACGTCCTGCAAGCACGGCAAGCGCGCGCTTGCACCGCGACACCCAGTGCCTTCACTACTCTTGCCAGACTCGCTGCGTTCATGCATGAATAGGCCGGGTCAGGCGCAAATGAAACGGGATTCGCAATTCGACTACCTGCGTGAGGCCGACCGGTTGTTCGGCCGGCTGGGCCTGTGGATGTACGGGCACAAGTCCGTGGTGTTCGTGGTTGCAATCGCCATGGTCGCGGCCGGGGCGTTTCTGGCAACAAGAACGCGTATCGACAACAGCTTCGACAGCTTTTTCGATGCCACCGACCCCGCCTTCAGCGCCTACAAGACCTACCAGGAGGAGTTCGGGTCCGACGAGGTGGCCTATCTCCTGTATTCGGTGCCCGCGAGTTCCCACGGCCCCTTCGATCTGGACGCCATGCAGCGCATCGCGGAGCTCACCGAGGCCCTGGAATACGAGGTGCCCTTCGTCAAGGACGTGACCAGCCTGAGCAACGTGGAGTTCATCACCGCCGACGGCGACTTCCTGGAAATCCACGAACTGGCGCTGGACATGCCGGATAACCAGGCCGCCCTTTCCGAGCGGGGCCTGGCGATGATGGGCAAGCCCGCGTACCGGGGCGCCATCGTCGACAACGGGGCGACCCACGGCGCCATCGTCCTGGAGATGACCGTTACCAGCAGCGACCCGCTGGACCTGCTGCGTCTGGACCCGGACGGCGGCAACGCCATCGAGAACCTGTATCCGCAAGCGGCGAACAACAGGATTGTGGAAATCCTGGCCCGGCCGGAATACCGGGGCATCGATTTTCGCTGGTCCGGAGACGTGGCGATGAACTCCGCCTACCACGAGGTCATCGAGAGCGAATCCGTCACCCAGACCCTGCTGACACTGGCGCTGGTCAGCCTGATTGCCCTGGTATGCTTCCGCATGCAGCTCGTCGGGCTGTTCGGCCCCCTGTCGGTGGTAATCCTGAGCATGATCCTCACGGTGGGATTCATGAGCATCGCCGGCTACAAGATCGGTGTCATGTTCCTCATCGCCCCCACCCTGCTCATCGCCATAGGCGTCGCCCAGTCGGTGCACCTGATTACTGAATTCAACCTGATGCGGGCCCGGGGCATGGATCGGCGTCGGTCGGTGAAGCGGGCGCTGGAGCGGGTTGCCATGCCCTGCCTGCTGGCCGCGTTCACCACCGCCACCGGTTTCGTCGTGATGTCCGGCTCGAACTTGCGCGCGCTGGCGGAAATGGCCGTGTACCTTGGGGTCGGGGTGATGCTGACCTTCGTCGCCAGCATCACCGTCATGGTCTGTTTCATGTCCATGGGCAAGGAGAAACCACCGCGGTCCGTCGCTGCCGATGGGGGGAAGCAGGATGCTTTCCGCCGTCTGCTCGGCAGAGTCGCCGCGCTCGATTCGAAACGCCCCCTGGCCATCGTGATCCTCTTCGGCGGCATCCTGGCGGGCTCCCTGGCGGGCATCGGCAAGCTGCACGTGGGCTTCAATCTTCTGGACGAGTTCAAGCCCCACACGCAGTTCCGCCGGCACACCGACTACATCCAGAACGTCATGGGCGGGATGCTGAACGTGGTGTTCGTCTACGACAGCGGCGAACCGGACGGCGCCAGGAGCCGGGACCTGCTCGCCCACCTCGATGCGTTTCAGGCCCATGCGGACGCGTCGCCCATCGTGGAGAAGACGTATTCCGTGGTGGACATCCTCAAGGACGTGAACCAGAGCTTTCACGGTGACGACCCGGCCTACTACAGCCTGCCGGACAGCGACGAACTGATCGCCCAGTATCTCCTGATGTACGAGCTTTCCGGCGGGGAGGAACTCGGCGACTACCTGAGCGGCGACCACAGCCGTACCACGCTGGAGCTGCGCGTGGACCTCACCGATTCCAGCCGCGTCCAGGCCCTGGTCGACGACATGGAACGCTATCTGCAGGAGCATCCGGCCGGTGTCGAGGTCCGGACGACGGGCATCGGCCTGTTGTGGATAAAGATGGCCGAATACATTGCCGACAGCCAGATGTGGGGCTACAGCCTCGCGTTCGGCATCATCGCCGTCGTGCTGTGCCTGGCGTTCCGCTCGGTCAAGGTCGGCCTGCTGGCCATGATCCCCAACCTGTTCCCGGTAATACTGGCGCTTGGCCTGATGGGCTGGCAATCCGTGCAACTCGACTACTTCCGGCTGCTGGTAGCCACCGTGGCCATCGGCATCGCCGTGGACGACACCGTGCACATCACCACACGCCTGCGCTCGGAGTTCCTGCGCCACGGCAACTACGAGCGCGCCATTCGGGAGAGCCTCCTGAGCACGGGCCGGGCGTTGGTCATCACCACCGTCGTCCTGTCACTGGCCTTTCTGGTGTACCTGGCATCCGACCTGGAGGTGCTTGCGAACTTTGGAATACTGCTATCCACCACCATGGTTGCCGCACTGGTCGCCGACCTGTTCCTGTTGCCCTGCCTGGTGTTGCTGCTGAAGCCGTTCGGACCCGAACGCGCAGCAGAACCTGCGGCATTGGCCGCCGATTTCGCACCCACTCATTGAGATACTGCCGCGATGCCCGAATGCCGATGGCAAAAGCACGATGTCGCGCCTGGCAGCCCGTGGCAAGAGTCCGGCGTAGCACCGAGAGCGCCGATGCGCCCGGCTGACAAGGCGCGAGGAGCGAGAATACCGGGCATGTTTGAGCGAGGAGCGGAGCCTTCAGCCCGGGGAGCGCGAGGGGGCACCCCTCGCACGAAGACGCAGTCAGCCGGGATGCAGCGGCGTTCAAATGCAGGCGGACTATTGCCACGGGCGGCGTCCGTCCTGCTCATTGCGGTGATGCTCGCTCCACCGGCCGGAGGGGAGCCGTCAGGCAGCGGGGACGCCGAACAGAAGGGCGCCGCCATTGCCGCCGAGGCCGACCGCCGCGCCAGCGGCTTTGTCGACAGCGAGGAATCCTTCACCATGGTGCTTCGCGACAACCGGGGGCGCGAGCGGCGGCGCACCCTGCGGGCGCAGACGTTCGAACGCACCGACGACGGCAACTGGAGCCTGACCATCTTCGACGAACCGGCCGACGTAAAAGGCACCGCCATGCTCACCTACAGCCACGGGCTGGAGCCGGACGACCAATGGCTGTACCTGCCGGCGCTGAAACGGGTCAAGCGCATATCCTCGAAGAATCGTTCCGGCGCCTTCATGGGCAGCGAGTTCGCCTTCGAGGACCTGAGCGACTTCGAGATGGAAAAGTACCGCTACCGCTACCTGCGCGACGAAGCCTGCGGCGACCTGGCCTGTTTCGTTTCCGAGTGGGTGCCCGCCTACGAACACTCGGGTTACGCGCGCATGGAACTCTGGCACGACCGGGAAGAGTACCGGGTGCAGAAAACCCTGTACTACGACCGGCGCAATGCGCACCTGAAGACGCTGCGGTTCCGGGACTACCAATTGCACGACGAGCGCTTCTGGCGAGCCTCGACCCTGGCAATGACCAACCACAAGAGCGGCAAGACCACGCTGCTCCATTACAATGACATCCGGTTCGGGGTGGGCCTGGACGAGCGGGACTTCGACCAGACCGCCCTCAAACGCGCCAAATAGCTCGCCGCAAATCCGAAGTGCTTCGCGCAAGCCCCGCCCCGCCCGAAGCGAACGGCACGAGCGATTCAACTCAACTCGGGAACAACCCTGTCCAGGAATCTGCGGTACGGAACCGCCAGGCCGAGATGCTCGAAACGCTGTTCGAACTCGCCCTGATAGACTAGGTAGCGTTTGATCTTTCGCCGGGCGATCTGCTCGAAACGCACCAGTCCCCTGAACATCTTTTCGTAAACCCTCGATGAGGACTTGAACTCGACGGCGATGCAATCGGTACCCGATTCGATGACCAGATCGACCTCCACCCCCATGGCGTCGCGATAGCTGCTTATTCGCCAGCCTTTCCGGTGCACCCGGTTGTAGTACAGGACCTGGAGTATCATCCACTGCTCGAAGAGGCTGCCCAGTTCTTCCCTGCTGAAGTAAGCCGGGTTCCTTCTGCCCAACAAGGAATTCCTGACCCCGAGGTCGAAGAAGATGAACTTGTCCTTCTGCCTGGCGCGGCGTTCCTTGCCGACCTCCGTGAAACTCGGGAGCAGTTCCACCAGCAGTGTGTCGGCAAGAATTTCCATGTATCGCCGGACTGCATCCTTGTTGATCTCGCTGTCGGAGGCGACTTTGGAGTAGTTTAGATACTGGCCGCTGAGTTCGGCGGCCAGGTCGAGAAAGCGGCTGTAGGATGCCAGATCCCTGGTCAGGGCCTCCGCCTGAATCTCCTCGCGCAGGTAGCCGGCAACATAGGATTCCAGGATGTCGGCGCCGTAATCCTGCAGATAGACTTCGGGCAGGGTGCCAATGGTCAGGGCTTTGCGCAAATCGAACCGATCCCCGATTTCCCAATAGACCAGGGGGGCGAGGTATTCGAGTAGAACCCGGCCCGGCAGCAGGTTTGCGCGGCCGCGTCGCAGTTTTCGGGCTGAAGAACCCGTGAGCAGGAACCTCAGCGAGTCACGGGAATCAAGCAGCGCCTGAACGGTGTTGAGCATGTTCGGAAGGCGTTGCACTTCATCGACCAGGACAAGGCGCGGCCCCTCGGGCAGCGCATCGACGATACGCCTGATCAGCCCCGGGTCGTTCAGATGCTGCCTGAAGGTCTCTTCGTCGGCCAGGTTTACGACGAGGCTCGGCTCGAGCTTGAGACACAGTGTGCTTTTGCCGACCTGTCTCGGCCCCAGCAGCAATACGCTCTTGGGGTGCCCTGCAACGCGAGGTTGTAGAATTCGTTCAATCACATGCGTCATATTCACTGAATTTGACGGATATGACAAGAATTATTCCACAACCTCTCGTCAGACAGGCAGCCGTTGCACGCGAAACTTGACACCCGGTTCGTCCAAATGGGATTGCGGGACAGACCATGCAACTTGCCGAAAGCGCGAGGCGAACCTTGTAGACGACCCAACCGGCCGCACCCGAAGGTCTCGACAGCGTCGCTGCTTTTGCCTGAAGATGCGCCCGGCAGACAGAGAGGACCCCATGACCACGAAACACCTGCTAGACCCGGAATTGCACTCGCTGCTCGAACTCGTCCCTCCGTTCGAACTCGATGACGAACAGCTTCCCCTGATACGGGACAATCCCGGCATGGCGGTGGAGCTTGGCGACCCGGCGGAAGCCGGCGTCACCCGGGAAGAGATTCATGCTGATGGCGGCGACGGGCCGGATGTACGCGCCCTGCTGTACAGGCCGTCGGCAGGGGCCGCGTCCGGCGCCGGCTATCTGCATATACACGGCGGCGGCTACGTCATGGGGACACCGGAGATTTCCGATCCGGTAAACCTCGAAATCTGTGCCCGGCTGGGTGTCGTGGTGCTGTCCGTGGACTATCGCATAGCGCCGGAACACCCGATTCCGGCACCCCTGGACGACTGTTACGCCGGCCTTGCCTGGCTGCACGAGCAGGCGCCGGCGCTCGGGGTCGACCGCAATCGCATCGGCATCGGCGGGGAGAGCGCCGGCGGCGGGCTGGCGGCCGCCCTGGCGATCAAGG
>JAPPHD010000149.1 GCA_028821125.1 Gammaproteobacteria bacterium | reverse complement strand
GGCGTGCCGGATACCCGTACCGCATACCTGCTCTCGGTGCCCGATCGAAGCAATCTTTTGGTACGCTTATTCCAAAAATGAACTTTATTTCAATCGCTTGAATAATTGTTCCATAAAAGCGAATGCGCAGTGCGAGGGACTGGAACGCAACCGCAACACGATAGAGTAATGCATCTCGACCCTTACCTCCGCCTCATGCGCCTCGACCGGCCCGTCGGCACGCTGCTGCTGCTCTGGCCGACCCTGGCCGCGCTCTGGCTCGCAGCCGGCGGCCTTCCATCCGCCGTGCTGCTGGCGGTATTCGTGCTCGGCACCTTTCTCATGCGGTCGGCCGGTTGCGTGATCAACGACATCGCCGACCGCAACGTGGACCCCCACGTGGAACGCACCCGAAACCGGCCGCTCGCCACGGGCGAAGTCGGCCTCGGCGAGGCGCTGGGCCTGTTCGCGGCGCTGTGCGTAATGGCCGCTTCGCTGCTGTTGTTCCTCAACGACGCCGCCCGCCTGCTGGCCGCCGCCGGATTGGGCGTTGCCGTCGTCTATCCGTTTCTGAAACGCTGGACGAACCTGCCCCAACTCGCCCTGGGCATCGCGTTCAGTTGGGGCATCCTCATGGCGTTCGCGGCGGTGACGGAGACCGTTCCGCCCGCCGGCTGGGTGCTGTTCGCCGCGAGCGCCGCCTGGATCGTCGCCTACGACACCCTTTACGCCATGACCGACCGGGACGACGACCTGAGCATCGGCATAAAGAGCACGGCCATTCTCCTCGGCCGCCACGACCGGGCGGCGGTGGGCATCCTGCAGGCCGGAACCTTGGCCGGATTCGCCGCCCTCGGCTTCATCTATTCCTTCGGATGGTGGTACGCGGCAGGCCTCGCCGCGATTCTGGGCCTATTCGGCTACCAGCAGCGACTCATACGCAGGCGGGAACCGGCAGCCTGCTTCAAGGCATTCCGAAACAACACCTGGGTTGGTTTCAGCCTGTTTGCCGCAGTGACAATCGAACTGTCCGTCTGGCCTGCCTTGGCGGCAGCCTGAGCGAAACAGAGCGGAGACGGCCCGGCCACGCATCTCACGCCACAACGGAGGAAACTCGCGCGCTACCTCAGTCCGCAAGGTGCACGGGCTTGCCGTGCGGAGTGTTCCGGTATGCCTCGCGCCACGCATCGGCAACGAACGCCAGCTCGGAACGGGAAGTAACGGCTTTACGCTCCACCAGCCCCTCCAGCGCGTTCAGCCAGCACAGGAAGTAGTTTTCCTCGCCCCGCTCGGCGAGCTTCGCGATCTCGGCGGCGAGGGTCTCCGACCATTCCGGCCAGGAGAACAGGCCCTGGTGATGGAGTTGAACCGCTAGCGCAAACGCCTCCGCCTGCCAGGGTTCGTCGAAATCGCGCTGATCGCAGGCAAGGGCCTGTTCGAATGGGCCGGCGCCCGGATTCGTCGGCCTTGATTTCACCCGGGCGCTTCCAGATAGGGTTCCCACAGATCGAGGGTGACGCTGTCGCCGGCCGGAGCCTCGGGGCCCCAAAGCGTCTTCGCTGCGAAACGCACCGCGTACAGATGCCGCGGGTCCTCTCCCTTGCGCTCGGCATTGGAGTCCGGAAACACGTGAGCGCCCCGGTGGGCGACAACGGTGCCGGCCCTGCCGCGCACGTACCGCGGCAGCCGGGTATGCGTAGGGGGATTGATGTTCCTGGCGCGAACCGCGTCACCCCGGGCGAACGCCGGCTCGGATGCGATCTCCCTCCTGGAAGGAGCTCCGGATTCGAACAGCCCCAGCAACACATCGGCGGACAGCGGCTCATGGTCACGGGTTGCCGCCACGGATTCGCCGCCCTCGATGGCTGCCCGTTCCGCTTCGCCAATAATGCCGGACGCGACGCCCGCATTGACCAGCCTGGTGTACCAGCGTTGAAAATAGCCTTGCAGATAGTCCGCCGGGGGCAGTGTCTCGAGTTCGAAGCGCCTTCGGTCGATGCTGCCGTGCAGGATTCCGGACGCCGCCAGGGTCAGCGCGAAAACCCGGCCTTCCCAATCGCTGTGCCAGGAGTCGGCAGCGTACGGGTCCACCGGCCCGAAGCCGTGCATGCCGCCCATGTCATGGACACCGTTCATTCGACTTTCGGGGAGGGTTCGACCTTCGGGGCGGGCGTGCTGGCGGCGGGCGACTCCGCCGTCGCTCCCTGGCCTGCACTCTCCCCGGGCGAGCCGTCGAGAACGGCGGTTCCGATCATGGCGTCCCGGGTCACCAGGCCGGCAAGCTGCTCCTCATCGAGGCTTTCGGTTCCCTCGGGACGGCGCGGCAGAACCAGATAGCGAACTTCCGCCGTGCTGTCCCAGACGCGGACCTCGGTTTCGTCCGGCAGGTTCACGCCAAACTCCTGCAAGACCGCCCTCGGTTCCAGAACCACGCGGCTGCGATAGGCGTGCGACTTGTACCAGGCCGGCGGCAACCCGAGCACCGACCAGGGATAGCAGGAGCACAGCGTGCAGACCACCACGTTATGCACGTTGTCGGTATTCTCGACGGCAACCATGCATTCGCCCTGCAAGCCGAGAAAGCCAAGTTCCCCGACGGCGGCAGTGGCATCGTCCAGCAGCCGGGCCCGGTACGCCGGATCGACCCAGGCCCGTGCCACCACCCTGGCCCCGTTGCGTGGCCCGACCTTGTGTTCGTAGTAGTCGAGAACGGCATCCATGGCGCCGGCATCGACGATGCCCCGGTCGGTCAGGAGCGTCTCCAGCGCCTTGACCCGGAGCGCCATCTCGGATGGCGGGTGCTGGTGGCCGCCGCTCATCGGGCGCGTTCGGCTCCCAGCAACTCCGCCACTACCAGAGCCGCCAACTCGCGGGACAGGTGAAACCGGTCCTCCTTGCCGAGCCCAACTGCCAACAGGCGGTCGAGACCCTCCCGGTCCAATCCCGGGAATACGCGGCTCCTCTTCGCGTGCGCCGGTTCGCCCCGCGCACTATCGCCGGCGATCCAGACAAGCGCCCCGTCCCCGGAATTCCAAGTCCAGACTTCGCGCACGCCCATGCGGAAGTAGGGGAGAAGCTTGTGGGACGAATCCCGGCTCCGGTCGACCTCCGCCACCAGGTCCGGCATGGGATGCCCTTGCTCCACATCGAGATAGATGTCCTGCGCATCGGGCCCTAACCCGAGTTCCCAGGCCCGGGTCGCGCCCACCGGATCGACGAAGATGGAGGTGTCGGGTTCGAACGCCCCGTCGGGGCTCAACAGGCGCGTGGACAGGGCCACGTGGTGGGTCGGAAAGCGCCCCGCATCTGCCAGTGCGACCTCGATGTGGTTGAACAGGCGGGTAATCAGCAACGATTGGGAGTCGTGCGCGAGCGCCGGTGCGGCAACGAATTCGGCGATGCCGCGGGCCGTTTCGTAGCGGCAGCGGGGGGCCTTGTTGTGGTTTGTCAGGCGATCGAACAGAAACCTCGGCATCGCAATTTCGATGCGGCTCGAATGTTCGGTTGTGCGGGGTTGCGATTCGGGTTGCCCCGCTTGCGGACGGGCATGTTCAGCGGGATCTTCCCGGTCCGGCGACGGCGTCGAAACTGTGGGTACCATGGAACTGCTCTAAATCCAGGGAAGCAATCATCATACGCGGAGCCCGTTCGGCGTGAAACGAGCATGACCCGATTCGACGCTTCCGTGGCGCGGATGTCGCAAAGGCAATACCGTCGTGACATCAACCGGCGTTTGCACATCCGGCAGCCCGGGCCCGGTTCTTCCCGAACACAGCTTCGAACTCCGGACCAAATTGGTTAGTCCATCGGCTTCAGATTGGCGTAGCCGAGCATCAGCCATTTCTCGCCGACGCCGGAGAAGTTCACCTGCACCCGGGCGCGTTCGCCCGCGCCTTCGCAATGCAGCACGAACCCTTCGCCGAACTTGGCGTGGTGCACGCGCTGGCCGATGCGCAGGGCGCCGTCTTCCTGCAACGGCTCGCTCTTCGGGCGCCGGGGTATGCCGAACGGCACCTCTACCCCGGTCTTCATGCGCACTTCGTGGATCAGCTCGTGCGGCAGTTCATCGACGAAGCGCGATCGCCGGTTATAGGAGTCGCTGCCGTGCAGGCGCCGGGTTTCCGCAAAGGTGAGGTAGAGCTGCTGCATCGCCCGGGTCATGCCCACGTAGCACAGGCGCCGCTCCTCCTCGAGGCGGCCGTGCTCCTCCGTCGACATCCGGTGGGGGAACAGGCCCTCCTCCAGGCCGGACAGGAACACGGTCGGGAATTCCAGGCCCTTGGCCGAGTGCAGGGTCATGAGCTGCACCGCCGGCCCGGAACCGGCCTGGGCTTCCCCGGCATCGAGCGCGGCCTGGTCGAGGAACTCCTGCAGCATCGACACTTCCGCCGCATCGTCGTCCTGCAGCGGGAACACCAGTTCGCCGGTAAACTGGCGCGTAGCGTTCACCAGTTCCTGGAGGTTCTCCTTGCGCGCGAGACCGCGCTCGCCCGGTTCCCTTCCGTGAAACTCCAGCAATCCGCTGTCCCGGATCACGATCTCGGTCAGCTCGTGCAGTTCCAGTTCGTCGCAGGCCTCGGCAAGATCGTCGACGAGCTTCAGGAAGGCTCCCACCGAACCGGCCGCCCGGCCGGACAAACGGCCGTCGACGATGGCGTCCTTGCATGCCTGCCACAGGGACACGGAACGCTCCCGAGCCTCATGGCGGATGACCTCTACCGTCTTCTCGCCGATGCCGCGGGTCGGCGTGTTGACCACCCGCTCGAAGGCGGGGTCGGCGTGCCGGTCGTGGATCAGCCGCATGTAGGAGAGGGCGTTCTTGATCTCCGCGCGCTCGAAGAAACGGAACCCCCCGTGAATGCGGTAGGGGATGCCGGCCAGCATCAGCGCCTCTTCGATCACCCGGGACTGGGCGTTGGAGCGGTACAGCACGGCCACGTCGTCCGGGCTGCCGCCGGTATCGATGACGCCTTGCGCGCGCTCCGTGATGAACCGGGCTTCGTCGAGGTCGTTGTAGGCGGCGTAGAGCCGGATCGGCTCACCGTCGCCGCCGGCGGTCCACAGCTCCTTGCCGAGCCGGCCGGCGTTTCGGCGTATGAGCGAGTTCGCCGCCCTTAGGATGTTGCCCGTCGAGCGGTAGTTCTGCTCCAGGCGGATGGTGGCGACATCCTTGAAATCATCGGAATAGCGCTGGATGTTCTCGATGCGCGCCCCGCGCCAGCCGTAGATGGACTGGTCGTCGTCGCCCACCGCCATCACGCAGCCGTTCGAACCGGCCAGCACGCGCAGCCAGGCGTACTGGATGGTGTTGGTGTCCTGGAACTCATCCACCAGCAGGTGCCCGAGGCGGTGCTGGTAATGAGCAAGCAGTTCCGGCTTGTCCAGCCACAGTTCGTGGCTGCGCAGCAGCAGTTCGGCAAAGTCGACGAGCCCGCCCTGATTGCAGAGTTCCTCGTAGTTCTCGTAGATGCGCTTGTGCGTCATCTGGAAGAGGTCGTTGTCATCGGGCAGCGAATTCGCGCGCCGGCCCTCGTCCTTGTGGCCATTGATGAACCAGGTGGCCTGCCGCGCCGGCCAGCGGTGCTCGTCGATGTCGAGGGAGCGCATCACCCGCTTGACCAGGCGAAGCTGATCGTCCGCATCGAGCACCTGGAAGTTCTGCGGCAACTTCGCTTCCTGCCAGTGCATGCGCAGCAGCCGGTGGGAAATGCCGTGGAAGGTGCCGACCCAGAGGCCGCGTATCGGGATATCCAGCAGCGCCTCGATGCGCTGGCGCATCTCGGCCGCCGCCTTGTTGGTGAAGGTGACGGCCAGCACCCCGAAGGGCGAAACCCCCTCCGCCTCGATCAGCCAGGCGATGCGGTGCACCAGCACCCGCGTCTTGCCGCTGCCGGCGCCGGCGAGCACCAGCGCGTTGCCGAGCGGCGCCGTGACCGCTTCGCGCTGCGGCTCGTTCAGGTGATCGAGTATGTGGGAGACGTCCATGATTGCGGACTTAGTATGCCCGAGCATTTCGGCTGTTGCGCCGTCGAAAAACGTCGTGACGCGTCGCACAACGCCCCGGCGTTCGTTGTTTTCAATGCCGACCACGAGCCGGCGGTCGAAACCGGGGGGGCATCAGGTGAGTCCTCCCGGGGTTCGGGCCCGGGACCTGCTGGTGCTTACTCGACAGTCACCGACTTGGCAAGGTTTCTCGGCTGATCGACGTCGGTGCCCTTGAGCACCGCGACGTGGTAGGCCAGCAACTGCAACGGCACGGCGTAGACGATGGGTGCCAGCAGGGGGTCGACTTCGGGCAACGGGATGACCGTCACCCCGGGGCCGTCCCGGAAGCCGGAATTCCTGTCGGCGAATACGAACAGTTCGCCGCCCCGGGCGCGCACCTCCTGGAGGTTCGACTGCAGTTTCTCGAGCAGTTCGTCGTTCGGGGCCACCGCAACCACCGGCATGTCTTCATCCACCAGCGCCAGCGGGCCGTGCTTGAGTTCGCCGGCCGGGTAGCCCTCAGCGTGGATGTAGGAGATCTCCTTCAGCTTCAGGGCCCCTTCGAGGGCGACCGGGTACATGATGCCCCGGCCCAGGAACAGCGCGTGGTGGCGGTCGGCGAACCGTTCCGCCAGTTCGCGGATGCGGCCGTCGAGCGCTAGCGCCTGTTCGACACAGGCCGCCAGATTGTGCAGGCCCGCAACCAGGCGGCTCTCCTTGGCCCCGTCGAGCCCGTGCCGCCGGCCGAGCAGCGCCAGCAGCAGCACCAGCGCGGTCAGTTGCGCCGTGAACGCCTTGGTGGACGCGACGCCGATCTCCGGCCCCGCCTGGATCATCAGCGCCAGGTCCGACTCGCGCACACAGGAACTGGTGGCGACGTTGCAGAGCGTGAGGGAAGCGAAATAGCCAAGTGTCCTGGCAGCCCGCAGCGCCGCCAGGGTGTCCGCCGTCTCGCCGGACTGTGAGATGGTGACGAACAGGCTGTCGGGAGCAACGACCGGCTTGCGGTAGCGGAATTCGCTGGCGATCTCCACGGAGCAGGGAATGCCCGCATGCTCCTCGAACCAGTAGCCGGCGACACTGGCGGCGTAGTAGCTGGTGCCGGCGGCGACGATGGTGACTGCCCTCGCGCGGTCGAAAACGGCGCCCGCGCCTACGCCGAATGCGTGCTCGAGTACCCGCTCCCTGCCGATCCTGCCCGCCAGCGTGTTGCCCAGCGCACGGGGCTGCTCGAAGATTTCCTTCTGCATGTGGTGGCGGTAGCTGCCCTTGTCGAAGTCGTCGACGGCCATTTCCACCCGGACCGTGGCGCGCACCACGGACTCGTCCTCCAGGTTCCAGACGGAAATCCCGTCCCGGGTGATCTCCACCAGGTCGCCTTCCTCCAGGATGATGAAGCGGTCGGTGACGGGCTTCAGCGCCAGTACGTCGGAAGCAATGTAGTTCTCGCCGATTCCCACGCCCACGACCAGGGGGCTGCCGACCCGGGTCGCCACGATGCGCCCGGGATCGTCCCGGGCGATGACGCCCAGCGCATAGGCCCCTTCCAGGCGCCGCACGGCCACGCGAACCGCTTCCAGCAGGTTCTTTTCCCTGGAGCAGTGGTAGTCGATCGCGTGGGCGACGACCTCGGAATCCGTGTCGGATGCGAACGAATAGCCTTCGGCTTCGAGTTCCGCACGCAACGCCTCGAAGTTCTCGATGATGCCGTTGTGCACCAGGCAGATGCGCCCGTTGGAAAGGTGCGGATGGGCGTTCCTGTCGCTGGGCACGCCGTGGGTCGCCCAGCGGGTGTGGGCGATGCCGATACGTCCTTCGACGGGCTCGCTATGCAACTCGGCGGCGAGTTCGCGCACCTTGCCGGCCCGCTTGCGCAGGGCCATGTGGGCCTCGCCGGCGGGCATGACGGCGATGCCCGCGGAGTCGTAGCCCCGGTATTCGAGGCGCTGCAGCCCCTCGAGCAGGATGGGCGATACGTTGCGGTCGGCGACGGCGCCGACGATGCCGCACATGGCTTTACTCCTTGCCCTTGCGCCGTCCGGGGCGTGTCCAGCCCTTGATGTTGCGCTGCTTGCTGCGTTCCACCGCGAGTTCGCCCCGCTCGACCTTCGCGGTGATGGTCGAGCCGGCGGCGATAAAGGCGCCGGACTCCACTTCCAGCGGCGCCACCAGGGAACTGTTGGTGCCGAGAAAGACATCGTCGCCAACCTCGGTGCGGTGTTTGTTCTCGCCGTCGTAGTTGCAGGTGACGGTACCGGCGCCCACGTTGCATTCCTCGCCGAGTTCCGCATCGCCCAGGTACGCCAGGTGGCTGGCCTTGGTGCCCCGGCCCAACCGGGCCTTCTTGGTTTCCACGAAGTTGCCGATACGCACATCCTCGCCAAGTTCCGTTCCGGGACGAATGCGCGCGAACGGCCCCAACCGGCAGCCTGCCGCCACCTTCGCCCCCTGTACGACCGTGTGCGGCTCCACTTCCACGCCGTCGCCAAGCACCGAATCCTCGATCACCACGCCCGCGCCCAACCGCACACCCGCACCGAGTTTCACCCGGCCCGCGAGTACGACGTTGATGTCGATGAAGCAGTCCTCGCCCGCCGTAACCTCGCCACGAATCTCCACGCGTTCCGGATCGGCCATGCCGGCGCCGCCGAGCAGCAGGCGCCGCGCCTCGCGCCGCTGGTAGATGCGCTCCAGTGCCGCGAGCTCGACGCGGTCGTTGACGCCCCTGGCCTCGTCGGGATCAGAGACCCGCACCCCGGCGACGGGAATCCCCCGCGCCACAGCCTGGCTGACCACATCCGTCAGGTAGTATTCGCCCTGACTGTTGGCGGGCTCGACCTCGGCCAGAAGCTCTTTGAGCTCGCCCGCCCGGAGCGCCATGATTCCCGTATTGATTTCGCGGATCGTCCTTTCTTCCGGGGATGCGTCGCTGAATTCAACGATGGCCTCGATCTCGCCGGCGGCCGAACGCCTGATGCGGCCGAGTTCCGCCGGATCGTCCACCTCCGCCGTGACGACGGCCAGGGCGCCGTCCCCCGCAGCGGCTGCACAGGCTGACAGCGTGGATGCGGAAATCAGCGGTACATCGCCGTACAGCACGAGGGTAATGGCGTTTTCATCAACGAACGGCAACGCCTGGGCAACCGCATGGCCGGTACCGAGCTGCTCATCCTGCAGCACCCATCGAACGTCCGCATCGGTTTCGGCCCGCACCCGGTCCGCCCCGTAGCCGACGACCACCAGGGTATCCGAGGCTCCCAATCCGCGTACCGTATCGAGCACGTGCTGCACCAGGGGCCGGCCTGCGAGCCGGTGCAGGACCTTGGGCAAACCGGAACGCATCCGCTTGCCCTGTCCGGCAGCCAGAACGATTGCGACGAGATTGACCGGGTCAGCCATTTGTGGGGCGCAGTCCTTGCCGCATGAAGGAGGCGATTATAATGGCGAGGTCCCGAAAAAGCGCCGTCGGAGGACCGCACCTCATGCCCGCCCGGTGTTCGGAAACCCGAATGGGCAGATCACGTGTTCCACACCAGCCGGTTGTCGGCATCCGGTCTGCCCGCGTCGCAAACCGGCCTTGACAGGCCTGGCTGCTGCGCGAGAATCCGCTCGCCGCACTGCCTGCCGCGCCGCAACGGAGAAATGCGATGGCACAGGTCGAATCGATCGGGCCGGGGGGCTACCAACGCATCGCCGAGCGTTTCCGGCGCGATGGATTCGTTGCTCCCCTCAAGATCATCGATGCAGCGCAAGCCGCCGGCCATCGCCGCCGGCTGGAGCGGGCCGAATCGTCCTTCGGGCCACTCAACTACCAGTCAAAGGTGCACACCATTCTGCGCTCACCACTGGAACTGGCGACCCATCCCCGTGTTCTGGATATCGTGGGAGCCCTGATCGGGCCGAACATCCTTCTCTGGACCTCCACCTACATCATCAAGGAACCCGACACGCCCGCCCACGTGAGCTGGCACCAGGATCTCACTTACTGGGGCCTGAGCGGCGAAGACCAGGTGTCGATGTGGCTGGCGCTGTCACCCGCCAACCGGGCCAACGGCTGCATGCGCCTGGTGCCGGGGAGCCACCGCGGGGGGCGTCACGACCACCGGATCACCGAGAGCGAATCCAACCTGCTCTTCCAGGGCCAGACGGTGGACGGCGTCGAAGAGTCCCGGGCGGTGTACTGCAACCTGGAGCCCGGCGAAGCCTCCTTCCACCACGGGTGGACGCTGCACTCGTCGCTGCCGAACCGGAGCGATGAGCGGCGCATCGGCCTGAATGCCCAATACGTGGCGACGCATATCCGCCAGACCAAGCATGACAGGGATACCGCCATGCTGGTGCGCGGCGTCGATAACTTCGGCGACTTCGGCGAGGACATTCCCGCCAAAGGGGACCTGGAGCCCGAGGCGCTTGAGCGGCAACGGGAACTCGACCGCCTTTACCGGGAGACCATCGGAAACGAATAGGGGCCGGGGCCTGCGGCTATGATCAGGCTGCGAGAGTGGGTATGAGGTAAGGGTATCCGGCACGCCAGGCGGGAATTCCTGTTTTTTTCGGCTGCGGTCGTTTGACAACCGGCCCCGCAACCAGTTGCGGGGCGTCGCCACCTGCCGAAGCGGTGCTTCGGCTCGGGCTGCGCCCGACCGGTGGCGACCCTTAAAGGTGCCGGATACCGTTACCGCACACCCACTCTCTATTCCGGGATTTACAGGTTGTTCCCTGAGCGTCAGTGGGCCGGATGCCGGGGCGCGCACTCCTGGCTGCTCTGATCAACCTCTGTCGGTCAGGGGGAGTTCCCGCTCGGTATGCGCGCCCCAGGGCTTCCGGGCGAAGATGCGCTCGACCATGGACCTGAAATGGTCGATCGGCATGGTGTCGTAGTCCGGGTCGAAGGACATCTGGTCGTAGTCGCGGCAAAACCGTTCGGTCATTTCGAACGCCGGGTGGCCGCGGTGGCGCTCGCGGGCGTTGGGGTCGAGGCCGATCTTGTCGAAGTAGTAGTACCCCTGGAACAGCCCGTGCTGCAGCACCATCCAGTAGGTGTGTTTCGCGACGTACGGGCGCAGCACCGAAGCGCCCAGCTCCGCATGATTCTCGGGCGCCAGGACATCCCCGATGTCGTGCACCAGGGCTGCCACGACGAATTCCTCGCATTCACCGGCGCGCCATGCCCGGGTGGCTGTCTGCAGGGAATGTTCGTAGCGGTCAACCTTGAAACCAAGAAGCCCGCCAGCCAGCCCTTGCAGGTAGGTCAGCACCCTTTCGCCCGTACTTGCAATGAATGGTTCGGCAAGCTCGCTCTGCAGGGCGTAGTCCTCAACCGTGCCCTCATCCATCCGCGTATAGGCCGCGACACGCGGCGCTATATCAGATTCGGTCATGTCGACTTCCTCTCTTCGGACGTGATCGAAGGGCGATTGTATGATACGCATCGTCCCGCTGAACACGGCGGCGGAAGGGATACGCACGATGAGAAAACTCGCGGTCGCGCTGCTCGCGTTCTTTCGAAGGGCGTCGCTCGTGATGTTGAAGCTGCGCGGGAAAACACCCGCCGACCTGGCCGAGCAGCGCATCGTCAGCGGCCGGGCCTGGGACGAGTTCTGCGACACCCTGAAGGCGGCCGGTGCGGCCCTGAATTTCCCCGGCGCTCCCCGGGACCCGTTCAGCCAGGCGGAAGGCTACCGCTACCTGAGCCGGCTTCTGCGCGGCGGCCTGATGGCCTTTGTCGAGTACGCCGACCCCCGGGCGCCGGTGCTGCACCGCGTCGCCCACGAAACCGTCAAGCTCGGCGCCGACAATCCCGACAACTATTACCAGACCGCCGCCATCCGGGGCGATTTCGACTACCGGATTTCCGGCAGGCGCAACACGGTGAAATACCTCAGCTTCGGCACCCAGGCCGGGCACTACGGCCAGGGAGGCGGCCTGCCCCCCACTGGATACATCGAGGCGGCGGACATCGAAACCGATGCCGAAGGGCGCTTCGAACTGATCCTCAGCAGCACGCCTCACGACGGCAACTGGCTGCCGATGCAGCCCGAGACCGGCATGCTCATCGTGCGGCAAACCTTTCTCGACCGGGAAAAGGAAGCGCCCGCGGACCTGTTCATCGACCGCATCAACTGCGCGGAGGAGGAGAAACGCCCCGCGCCTCTGACGCCCGAGCAGATCGACGCCGGCCTGAAATCCGCGAGCACCCTGGTCGCCGGCGCTTCGCTGCTGTTCGCGAAGTGGGCCCGCGACTTCAGGAAACACAGCAACTCGCTGCCCATGTTCGACCCCGACGTATCGCTCGCCGCCGGCGGCGACCCCAACATCGTCTACTATCACAGTCACTGGGCGGTGGCGGAAGACGAGGCCCTGTTGATCGAGGTGATGCCTCCCGAATGCGAACACTGGAATTTCCAGTTGAACAACTACTGGATGGAATCGCTGGACTATCGCTACCACACCATCCACACCAACAAGCACCTGGCGCATTACGAGCCGGACGGATCGATCCGCCTTGTGGTGGCTCACCGGAACCCGGAGCTGCCAAACTGGCTGGACACCGCGGGCCACACTTCGGGAACCATGTGTTTTCGCTGGATCAGGGCCAAGGATCATCCCCAGCCCGCCACCCGTATCGTGAATGTTGCCGGGCTCGCCCGGGGCTCTTCGTGATCGCTTTCGCGACAGCGATCCCCGGCCGTGTGTCAGCCGGATGAACGCCTTGCTGGAAACCTCCACAGACTACCGCAATCCATACCGGCCACTGCCGATTGCCCTGTTCAACCGGGCGGGCAGGATGGTCGAAAGAATGGGGATGGGCGGCAGTTTGCAGGTAGAGCGCATGGTCGCAGCCGCCAAACGCAAAACCGGATTGACTGATTTCGGCGACGATTGGTTCATGGAACCACTGAATATTCTCGTAAAATCGATCAATCGAGAAGCCCATCTCAACACGTTGGGTAACATGTTGCAGAACACGAGAATCGTATCGGCCTTGTCGACGCGTTTGCGTGCTGAACAGTTATTCAACGAAAATCCGGACATTCTGGAAATCGACATCGGCAAGATCATTCTGATCGCCGGGTTGCAGCGAACCGGAACCACCGCTCTGCACAGGCTGCTCTGCTCCAACCCCAAACTTCGCTTTCTGTATTCCTGGGAAATGCTTAACCCATTACCCGAACCGAACGAAAAACAAGACAATCCACGCTCCAGGATTAAGAAGGCTAAATTAGCAAGCAGAGCCATGCGTTACATGGCGCCGGAGTTTTTCGCCGTCCACCCTATCGAGCACGATGCACCCGAAGAAGACATTTTTTTGCTTGACCTTTCCTTCATGAGTCAGGCGCCAGAAGCGACCATGCATGTGCCTACTTATGCGAATTGGCTGGAAAATCAGGATCAAACTCCGGCTTACGAGTACATGCACAAGATGCTCAAGCTCATGCACTGGCAACGAGCGGGAACGGCCTGGGTATTGAAGACACCTCATCACATGGAGTATCTGGAGACGATTTTCAATGTTTTTCCTGATGTTTACGTAATTCAGACCCATAGGGATCCGAAAAAATCAATCGCTTCATTCTGCAGCATGGTAGCGCACGCCCGAGGTGTTCTAAGTGATTGCGTCGATCCTGCTGATATCGGCAAACACTGGATAGAGAAATCGATTCGATTGATGCAGCGTTCAATCGAATCGCGAAAACAACGAAAATCATCTATTTTCGTTGACATCACTTATCGGGACCTCATCCGGGAGCCGATCGAACAGTTGCGAAAAATATATGCAGCCTCTGGAATCTGCTTCACCGAGAATGTCCAAAACAATGCAAAAATACTGGCTAATCGGGAAAAGAAAGATCGGTATGGAAAACACATCTACCATCTTCAGGACTTCGGCATTGATGAGCGGGAGATCAACAGCCGTTGCGATTTCTATTGCCTGGAATACGATTTACCTCATGAAAACTAGTCTTTTTCCTCGTTTTTGAGATCATCAACCTTTACCGGCGGCGCAGCCATGACCAAAGCTGACGAAAAGAACGTAGACTACAAAAAGATAACCTCGGCAATATCCAGTGCTGTCGTCGATCGTTTCTCGAACACCGGCCGTATCGACACGGTTGCTTCCGACGTTCGAATCGACGGCAAGACCTGTCTTGTAACGGGCGCGAACAGCGGTCTCGGCAAGGCTGTCGCCATCGATCTTGCGCGCCGCGGAGGCCATGTGCTCATGGCTTGTCGAAGCGGGCACCCGGAAGCCGGGGAAGACGTGAAAAGGCTTGCAGGTTCTACACGCGTTGAAATGCTGAAAGTCGACCTTGCCGACCTCGAAAGCGTGCACGGGCTCTGCAATGAACTCGGCCGCAAGGGTACAAGCCTGGATATCACGGTGCTGAATGCCGGCCTGATGCCGTTGAACGCCCGGCCTTCGCAACAGGGCTTCGAGTTGATGTTCGCCGTGCACTTCCTGGCCAACCGTGCCATGCTCGACCGGCTGGTCGGAGACGGTGTAATCATTCCTTCCGGCCAGCCGGAGAGAACTCCCCGGATCGTGTTCGTCGTATCGGAAACCCACCGCTCCGCCGGCCCCATCGACTTCGAGCGCTTTGGCGCCTTTACGGATTACGGCCTGAAAGACGGGTTGAAGTACTACGGGTTGAGCAAATTGCACTCCTGCACCCTGGCGCAGGAACTGTCCCGGCGCCTGAACGACCGCGACAAGGTCCGGGTTGCGGTGCACTCGCTGTGCCCCGGCCCGATCAACTCCGGTATCGCCCGGGAAGCGCCCGCCTACATGAAACCGCTGCTGTCACCGATCATGGGGCTGCTCTTTGCCGGGCCCGGGAAAGCCGCGTGGCCGGTTACCTATCTGTGCTGCGCCCCGGAAATGGGCCGGCGCAGCGGTGTCTATCTGCATATGATGCGGGAAAAAGAGCCCTCGGCACTGGCCCTGGACGCATCCGCCGGGGTCAGCTTGTGGGAAGCGAGCGAGGCGCTGATCGCCAAACATCGGCCCGCGCCCGCCACCCCGCCACCGGGCCCCGCGGGGGCAGAAAGGGTACCGGGGTCGCCGGCGCCGGGTTGAGCGTGGCCGGGTCAACGGGCCGGGCAATCCGGGGTATGCTTTTCAATGAGGAGGCGCCATGTTCAATCACGCTGTCAGTGCGGATCCGATAGACATCCACGCTCCCGCTCAAGCGGTCTGGGACATCCTGGTCGACGTGGAGAAATACGGGGAATGGAACCCCTTCAGCACAAGGGTCGAGACCACCCTGGAGGTCGGCTCCCCGGTGGATCTCTACGTCGACATGGGCCTTTTCAAGATCAAGCAGCCGGAGCTGATACAGGCCGTCGAGCCGCCTGTGCTGCTGGCCTGGGGAATGACCATGGGCGCGCGCTTCCTGCTGTTCACGCGGCGGGAACAGCGCCTCGAAGCGCTGAGTGAGGCGAGTTGCCGCTACTACACCACCGATGCGTTCAGCGGGCTGCTCGCCCCGCTGATCGTATTGCTGTTCGGCCGGATCATCCGCCGGGGGTTCAACGATGTGGCCCGCGCCCTGAAAGCGCGCGCCGAAGCGACGGATCAGACGGATCAATAAACGTGCAGTTGCACGGTGCTCGCCAGCGACGTCTCGATATCCCAGATCGCCTTTGACACGGCCTGACCGATCAGGTCCATGCGGCGCAACTGCTGAATGCGCTCGGCGACCTGTTCAAGTTCGCTTGCAGAGAGCAGTTCCCGGAATATGCCGCAAGCGTCGGCCAGGCAGATGGTTACCACGTCCCGCGGTTCCGGCAGTTCGTCGCCGAACAGCATGTTCATGATACGCAGCTTCACCTGCCGCGAGGCCTTGTCGTCGATGACTTCGTGCCGTTCGGAGTGGAATACCCACAGAATGCGGTTCTCGTGGTGCTCGAGGATGCCCCGCTCCACCAGCCGCTGCACGGCGCCGTCTCGAATCTCCTCTTCCCGCCCGCCTGCGCGCTCGACCCAGTAGCGTGGACCGCGGGGCTCCTTCTCCGCCGCAATCTCGGCGAGCATGGGGTCGAGCAGGCTGTCGCCCACGGGGGTGGCGTCGAGGAGAACGAGTTTCTCCAGATCGGTATCGATCCGGTTCTCGAGCGCCAGGTCCATCAGCACGCTGCCGCCGAACGCGTAGCGCGAGGACCAGTCGGATACGTGTGCGAACTTGCCCCTGCCGTCGTGCAGGAGCAGCAGCACAATCTCTTCAGCGAATCGCAGATTTTCCAAGGGACACCGTCCGGGAGCAGCAGACTACACGTCGGATTAAACGCGGGGCATCGGCCGGATTCAAGTGTGCCCGAAAAGCCGCGCGATTCGGGGCGGGCTTCAGCCCTTAACGCCGACCGCAGTCTCAAGACGAACCAGGCGCTCACGAATGAGGCCCTGGCCAACCTGCAATTTTTCGATTTCGCCGCTCAGCCTGGCGTCTACGCGCTTGATTTCGCCGCTCAGTTTCGCGTCTACCTGCCTGATTTCGTCCCTCAGATTGAGGTCGACGCTCTGGATTCTGGCGTCGAGCCGGTCGTAGACACCGAGTATCAAGCCTGCCAGGAGCAGAAAGCCCGCAGCGAAGACGCCCAACAATGCCCACGTGTCCTTTGCCATGTGCGGATGCTAGCCCGACTTCCGCAACTCAGCGTCGAAACGGTTGCAAGTCATTGATTTTAG
>JAPPHD010000088.1 GCA_028821125.1 Gammaproteobacteria bacterium | reverse complement strand
ACGCGAACGGCGGCGGCGCTATCCCGGAACCGGATTGACCACGAACACCGAAAAACGGGAGCATGCAGCATCAACACGAGGGCGATGAACCAACACGAAAGCAATCCTTGGCTTTGCCCTCAAACTGTCCAAACGGACCCGACCACCTCAAGGCTCGCAGCGACCAGAATGGCGATTCGACTCGGCGTGATCATGTATTGTCCTTCAAACGTGTTTGGAAGGGCCTCCGGGCCCAAGGGTGGCAACCGGTTAACCAATTGACGAACTTAGTTGTATTCGATACTGCATTCAACAACAAAGCCCCGCGAATACGGGCAGACCGGGCCGAAGAAACCTTGCCGAACCAAATTCGTGGCGGTTCCGGCGCCGCCACTAATGTGCCCTGCATGTTGCAAGAGCTGTCGCGGTATCCGGTCGCGCTGACGCGACCTCCGGTGCTGTCGGTACTTGCCATAGGCACGGAGATGGACCTCGGCGTGCCGTATGGTCGGGAATTCGAGATGGTAGACGAGGCACACAGTGGTGATTGGGAACGTGAAAATTTGCAATTTTCAGCACACTGAATTCTATTTTTTGTGTCCAATACAAGTGCGTGTCCGCCAAAACCGGTGGAAATTGGCGCTAATAGGGACAACCGATACAGGTTATTTTATATTATAAAACAGATAGTTACATTATTTCCCGATTAGCGCCGAATGAAAACTGTAGTCGGACAACCTTGCCAAGGTTGGGGTCGCGGGTTCAAATCCCGTTTCACGCTCCAATAGAATCAAAGAGGTTCGTTGTATTGGTGATACTCACGAACGCGAACCTTGCCTGTTCGGCAAAATGCCGACATAATCTCGGCAAATGCGCGAACGGGCAAAAATGGCGGAAACAGGGTTCAGCCTGGCAAGCGCCGCGGCCGAACGCCTCGGCGGTAGCGGTTCGATCGGCTTTGAAATCCGCACGGATGCGGACCTCGTCAAGGCGGTTGAGGCTGGTTTTCGAACGGAATCCCTGGCGGCACTCGCCGCGGGCGGTGTTTCCGATCAGGAAATTGCGGCGCTTGTCATCAACCCCCGTACGTTGTCGCATCGGCGGGCCAAGGGTGAGCGGCTCACGGTGGATGAGTCGGACCGCGCGGCGAGGCTGGCCCGGACGGTGGCGCTTGCGGACAGAACGTTTGCCAATTCAGACAAGGCCGACCGTTGGCTTCACAGGGAATTGCGCGTACTGGACGGTCGGCGCCCGATCGATCTGGTTCGAACGCAGGTGGGCGCCCGCATCGTCGAGGACGTTCTGATGAGAATCGCCTGGGGCGCACCGGCCTGATGCGCCTTTGGCGCCTGTCTGGCGCGGACTACGCAGAACGATTCGACGGCGGTTTTGGACACAGCCACGAAGGCCGGTGGAATACGCCGGGGCACCCGGTGACCTACTGTTCCACCGGTCCGGCGCTGTGCGTGCTGGAGAAACTCGTGCATATCGATGATCCGCTGCTACTGCCGGACGACACCATGCTTGTGTGCTATGAGGTACCCGATGAAATAACCGTTGAATCGTTGCTTCTGGAACAGGTGCCCGACGATTGGCGCAACGTACCCCGCGTTACCCGGTCAATGGGTGACGCCTGGCTGCAAGGCTTGTCAGCCGCTCTGTGGAGCGTGCCGTCAGCGGTCGTACCGATTGCCCATGCCAATGACCGGAACCTGTTGGTCAACCATCGGCACGAGGATGCCGACCGGATTTCGATCTCCCGGGTCGACCGGTTCGAATACGATCCGAGGCTGTTTTCATTTGGGGATTGACCAAGGCGTTCCGGCGTGTGAAACGGCGGGACGTTCGGACGCCGATCGGTTGAGAGTACGGGGAATCTCACCTTGGACGATGCAGTCCTCGATGTCGACCTCGAATCGCATCGGCTTCAACGGGCCGGTCAAGCGGATGTCGTTCGGGATGGGATCCATATTTCACCTCCTCGAAAGGCGTTCAAGGGCTTGGGCGACTGCTTCCGGAGCCTGAAGAACCAGATCCGACCACCGCGGGTCTGTCAGGTGGATAGCGCCGGGCGCGGTCCTTCGATACGCGCCCGCCGTACCTCGAATCTCCTGGATCAGCAATTCCGTGTCCGTTGGTGTCAGAAGTCCAGCAGCTTGCTCAAACGCAGTGGGATCGAGCGACAGGGCAACAGCCAGGTCGAAAATATCCCGGGCGAGCCCCTGGAAACCCCGGTGTACAAGTTTGCCCGCCAGAATCTGGTTATTCGATAGTGTTTGAATCTCGGCCCCGTCTACTACTGCCAAGGACTCGTGCCCCGGCAAGAGTGGGTCGAGTTCGCTGAGATCCCAATCTCCCTCCGGAAACGAAACAGTCAATGTTGCCGTGAAAGGCACGAACATGATCTCGCTCGCGCCGGCTCGCTCACAAAGCGACACGAAGTCGTCTGAGTAATCGGTTTCCAAAGCGCGGCGTAGTCCGCAACCTTGTTTTGCCAAAACATCTATGTCTTGACTTCGGCGGTGCCCCCATCGGCTGGCGAGGATGGTGCCTCCGCCGACGGAAAAAAGGTGACGGATATCCGGCCGGCGACTCGCGAGATCGTCCAATATCGGCCGAACACGAGGCCAAAGAGAGGATGCGGGTTCGGGCAGGGTCAGCTTTTCCATTTCGACGGTACGGCTTGCCGTAATGAACGCCCTACAACCCGAAACAATTCAGATAGTCGTTCAACTCGCCGCGGCGGACTAATCCGTGCCGGTGCAGCGCTTCGACCAATGTGCGCCAGCTATAGGCGCGCTGAGTCCAGGCCGCGAGCATTTCGCGTGGGCCGGCTTCCAGAGCCCACATGGCAACGATTGCCCCTTGCCGGTCTGAAGGGCGGGTTTCGCGGATGGCTTCGTAGAACTCCTCCGTGGTCGGACGCGCCTCCCAGCCGGCGGTGCTTCGGGCAATGCGAACTCTCACCGCCCTGGCGTTCCTACCGGCGTCGTTTGCCGCCGGACACAAACCGGGCGAAGCGAGTTGGTCCGGGAAATCCCGTGGGGGCCGCAGGGGCGGTTCGTGTAACGGGCGAATGCGGATATCGATGGGCATGATGGACCAATTTTATCAAGGCAAGACACAGCAACACAGACGCCCTCAAAGGGTTTCTGGTTGCGCCGTCTCGCCTGGGAAGCGCCGCCGCTGGGAGGTGCCGGCGAGTCCCGAATAGGGGGATGGTCAGGGCTTTGCACGGTGCCGGCAACCCGGACACCGGTCTGTTCGAACGGCTTCAGAACGCTGACGCGCGACCGGCCGACGTAAGGTTCAGACAGCGTGCTCGTCGATGAAGTTCTTCAGGTCGGCCATGGATTCCTCGTAACACTGAATCAGGAAAAAATGGCTGGCCGGTTCGTAGACCCGGAGTTTGCAGTTCGGGATTCGCTCCGCGATCGCTCTCGAGGCATCGGCCGCGCAGAGCACGTCGCGCCCGCCCGTCATCACGAGAGTGGGGCACTTTACCTGGTGCAGACGGTCGAGCGAGTCGTGGGTGAGGCAGGCGTGGGTGCCGTGCGAGTAGCCGTGGACGGGCCCGGTGGCGTTCGCCAGCATTTCCTCGACAGCGTCGAGCTGTTCCTTGTTCTCGTTGAAATAGGGCGGCGGGAAGAAAAAAAGCGCCTGGTGCCTGGCCGCGGCCGCGAAGCCCTGCGCTTTCACCACCTCGTTGATGTTGTGGAGAATCCGGTAGCCGTACCGGTCGAGCTTGCCGAAGGAGGCGGTGATGACCAGGCTTCGGACCCGGTCCGGATAGGCTAGCGTGATTTCCTGGGCGATGGCCCCTCCCATCGACCGGCCGACGACATGAGCGGGTTCGGAGATTCCGACGGCGTCCATCAGGGCGATGGTGTCGTCTGCGAAATGCCTTGTCGTGTAGGGATAGTCCGGCGCCGAACTCCGGCCCGCTCCACGGTTGTCCAGGGCAAGGATCCGGTAATCCTTCGAGAGGACTTCGATCTGCGCCTTCCAGGCGCTGCAATCCCCCGCGAGACCGTGGAGTAGGACGATCGGCTGCCCCTCGCCGTGCAACTCGTAGTAGAGCTCCACGTCTCCTACGGTCTGGGTCGGCATGGAAGAACGCCCTTCCGCTGTCGAATACGCTGGCTACCTCGCCCCAATCCCGACTTACTCGTTGCGCCCCGGGGCCACCTTGTCCATGAACTCCTCGTTGTCCAGCACCCACCCCAGGCAGCGAACGACGTTCTGCAGCCCCAGCGCATGGAGGTCGGCCCCGTACATGCTCGCCACGCAGTCCGAGAGGACGACTACGGTGTAGTCGTAGTTGAATGCCGTGAAGGCGGTGTTCATGACGCAGGTGTTGGTGTTGATGCCCATCATGCAGACGTTTTTCGCGCCGAGCATATCCAGCAGGCCCTTCAGGTCGGTTCCCATGAAGCAGTCCAGGCGCTTCTTGTTGTCGATGACGTAGTCGCCGTCCTCGTACAGGCTCGGGATGATCTCGGTGGTGACTTCACCCATGATGTTGTGGTCGTTGACGGTACTCTTGCGACCGAGGGTGAGGCGGTTCTTCTCGTCCTGGATGTCGTGCAGGGCCTTCCAGAAGGGCACCGTCATGCCCTCGCTGCCAAGGCCCGGAATCTTCCGGAAGACCAGCTTCACGTGAATGACGGGAATCTCGTAGCTGCGGGCGAATTCCAGCACTTCCTCGGCATTGGCGATGACTTTCACGCAATCCTCGTCACTGGCCGGCATGGTCGCCACTTCCGGGTCGAGGTGGCCACGGTGCATGTCGATGGTGACGACGGCCGTTTCCTTCGGGTTGAGCCGGACCATCTCCTTCAGCCGGTCCGTCATTTCCGATCGATCGAGAATTTCTACCTGAGACATGGTTCACCCCCCTTCAACATGATATGAACGTCCGCTCGAGACGACGTTGTTCGAGAACGGTCAAGTTATACCAAATAATCGTGCGAATTCCGATTTGGACTGCCGCCGCCAGGAAATGGCCGCGGCGGCCGAATGGTTCGAGCGACCAGGGCGGACGCGATTGTAAGATCTTTTGGTCTTATTATAGAATGACAAGTTATATAACTAATTGAAAAACATTAATATAAAATAAAATTTTTTTAATGTTGCGTTTAATTCTATAGATTAATAGAATACGTGCGGTTTCGTGTGAAGCTGAGGCAACATGCTGCAGGGCAACAGCCGCTACGAACAGGCCCGCACCGCCGCGATCAAGGCAGCCGCGGCCGAGTTCGCCGTGAAGGGGTATCACGGCGCCAGCACCCGTGAGATCGCCGCCCGGCTCGGTATCAAGCAGGGCAGCCTCTATTATTATTTCAAGTCCAAGGAAGACGCGCTCCTCGAAGTCTGCCTGTACGGCATCCGCGACTACGCGCAACGCATGCAGGACATCGCCGCCAACGACCAGCCCTTCGAGGCGAAGCTGCTGGCAACCGTTTCCTCGCACCTCTGGAGTTACCGCTCCACCGACGAAGCGCTCAAGGTTTACAACGACGAGCGCCTGTACCTGCCCGAAGAAAAACGACGCCACCTGAAAGAGCTCGGCAGTTCGTATCGCGAACAGCTCGAGGGCATCATTGCCGATGCGGTCGAAACCGGCCAGGTCCGCGGCACCATCGACCCGCACTTCGCGGCGCAGGCCGTCATCGGCATCTGCAATGCCTGGGGCGACCTGATCGTTCGCGACCCGGACCTCGACATCGTTGCACTCACCCAGAAGTGCACCGGTCTGCTGCTCGGCGGATTTCGGGATCCGGAACACTAAACTACGAAAGGAACCATTCAGTGGGCGCATTCAAGGAGCCGCATGGCGGCGAACTCAGGAATCTTTACCTGTCCGAGAGAAAGGCGGATATCGAGAAGCAGAGGGCCGGGGATTGTGCGTCCTGGGACCTGACCTCCCGCCAGTTGTGCGATCTCGATCTGCTGATGAACGGCGCCTTCTCGCCGCTGGAAGGCTTTCTCGCGCGGGATGACTACGAAAGGGTCTGCGACGAAATGCGCCTCGTCAGCGGCGTTCTCTGGCCGATACCCGTCAACCTCGACGTCAGCGAAGCGTTCGCTGCGGGCATAAAGGAAGGTGAGACGATCGCGTTGCGTGACGCGGAAGGCGTGCTGATCGCGACGCTGGAAGTCTCGGACATCTGGAGGCCCGACCTGGAAAGCGAAGCCCGGCGCGTCTACGACACCACGGACGATACCCATCCGGCCGTGGGCCATCTCATGCACCGCTCCGGTCCCGTTTACCTCGGCGGGCGCGTTCGCGGCGTCGAACCGCCGACCTACTACGACTTCAAGCTGCTGCGCGACACGCCTTCGGAGCTGCGCGGCCGTTTCCGCAAGCTGGGCTGGCGCCGCATCGTCGCCTTCCAGACGCGCAACCCCCTGCATCGCGCCCACCAGAAACTGACCTTCCGGGCCGCCCAGGAAGCGGAGGCGAATCTGCTCATCCACCCCGTCATCGGCATGACCAAACCCGGCGATGTGGATCACTTCACCCGGGTACGCTGCTACGAGCACGTCCTCGAGCAGTATCCAGACCAGACCACGCAGTTGAGCCTGCTGAATCTCGCCATGCGCATGGGCGGCCCGCGCGAGGCGCTCTGGCATGCCATCGTGCGCAAGAACTACGGCTGCACGCACTTCATCGTCGGCCGCGACCACGCGGGTCCCGGCAACGGCAAGGACGGCGAGCCGTTCTACGGGCCCTATGACGCCCAGGAACTGTTCCGGCAACACGAGGAAGAACTCGACATCACGATGGTGCCGTTCCGGCAGATGGTGTACGTGGAGAACAAGGCCGAATACATGCCGGAGGACGAGACCGAGCCGAGCGACAAGGTGTTGACCCTGTCGGGCACCGAGTTCCGGCGGCGGCTGCGCGAAGGCCTCGATATACCCGACTGGTTCTCCTATCCGAAGGTGGTCGACGAGCTGCGCAAGGCCCACCCGCCGAAACACCGCCAGGGCTTCACGGTGTTCTTCACGGGCCTGTCCGGCTCGGGCAAGTCCACGGTGGCCAATGCCCTGATGATCAAGCTGCTCGAAGACGGTTCGAGGCCGGTGACGCTGCTCGACGGCGATGTCGTGCGCAAGCACCTGTCGAGCGAACTGACCTTCTCCAAGGAACACCGCGACCTGAACATCGAGCGTATCGGCTTTGTGGCGAGCGAGATCACCAGGAACGGCGGCATCGCGATCTGCGCGCCGATCGCTCCCTATGCGGCCACGCGCCGGCGGGTGCGCGGCATGATCAAGCCCGCGGGCGGCTTCATCGAGGTGTATGTGTCGACCGCGCTGGAGGTCTGCGAAGCGCGCGACCGCAAGGGCCTGTATGCGAAAGCGCGCGCCGGGGCGCTCAAGGGGTTCACCGGCATCGACGACCCCTACGAGGAACCCGCGAACGCCGAGGTGGTCATCGACACGTCCGACCTGTCGCCGGACCTGGCCGCGCACCGCATCCTGATTACGCTGGAGCGGCTGGGTTATATCAAGTAGCCCGTGACGGGAATCCGGGCGCCGCGCGAAGTGCGAATGCCCGCTACCGAATCAGGATCAACTCCGTCTGTGGCGGAGACAGGTATTCCACACCGTCCTCGGTCGCTATGGCTTGTTCGTGGTCCCAGAAAAGCAGGTACTGGTCCATCCCCGCTTCCGCCGGCGATGGCATGTAGAAGAAGTACTCCAGGACGAAATGATGATTCGGGGCCAGGGGTATCTCCCGGGTCCAGTCCGGCCCGTAGGAACCGATGCGCGGCGCCAGGTAGGTTTCCACCGACCGGGGCCGGGCGCCCTTCGTCTGGGCGTGGGCATCGATGGAGAGCTGGGTTCTCGTCGGGTCGAATCCCTGCATGTAGGCGGGAAAGTCGTTCTTGGGCGTCACCATGTGCAACTGGTCGTCGCGCAGCATGATGCCCGCCTGTTCGAAGCGCTGTTCGTAGTCCCGCATGATCTCGCGGGGGGTGCGCCCGGCGCGAACGGTCTCCACCAGGATCCTGTCGATGCGCAGGTATTCCTGCCATAGCTTCTCTATCTCCGGCGGCGGCCCCGTCTCGCCTTCGCGCAGCACGTATGCGTACACCCCCTGGCTCGGCGCCGCGACGATGTCGCCTCCCTGCACCACGGCGCCCTCCCAGCCGGCGCTGCGCCCGCGCTGCGACTGCCCCGTGCGCATGCGCCGCATCACGGTCAGTTCGGTGTCGTCGACCGGCGTGACGCCCGGCTCTATTGCGGCAATGGCCGCATGAACCGCTTCGAGTTCGTCCTGGCGCATGCGCTTGAGCAGCTCGATCTCACTCGGCACCTGGTGGTTGATGTAGTCCATCATCAGCCATTCGGAGGAGACCAGGCGGCTGGCGTATTCCTCGTCGATCTCTTCGGTAAGCAGCACGTAGTCCGTGTGCGAGAGTCCCTCGATTTCACCGCGATAGGTCACCCAGGGGCCCAGGTCGTGCAGGAAATTGACGGCGATGCGCCGGGGATCGCGTGCGGCGATGAATTCCTTGAGGCCCTTGAAGCGGTAGTCGAACTCCGTCATGGGGCCGCCGAGCGGTTCCTGGATGCGCACTGGCTTTGCGACGATGTCGAAGGCGCCGCTGTCCTCGATCAACCGGTAGTTGCGTTCGCCCCAGCCGCGATGGGCGGCCCCCCAGCGGCGGCCGAGCACGGCGCGTTCGATGCGCTCGCCGCCGCGGTCGGTAAAGGCGAAAACGCCGGAGGCGCTGCCCAGTTCATCGATGCCGAACGGGTCGGGCACCGCTTCGCGCATCACGTGCAGCCACATGTCGACGTTGCGGGCGCGCATGATCTTGGGCAGCACCAGGTCGAATTTGTCCCGGCGAATCTGGTGGTTCTGCTCGGTGTAATCCTTCAGCGGGATCACCTGGGCGGTGGTAATGAACGGCGCACAGAGGCCGATCAATACGAGAAGGCGCCGGAGTTGCGGCGCTGCTTTCAATGCACTCATGGATTCCTCTCTTGTTCGGACGGGTTGGGAAACGGGATCACGGTGATTCTTCCCTGTTGAATTCACTCTGACGCGTTTTGTGCCGACCCCGTTCATGCACTTATACTTTATATCGTATACAATCAAAACTGGATACGAACCTGGCTCTTCCGGCCTGACTGCCGGCTTCGCCGCGCGTCGGAATCGGGGAGTCCCAGCCAAGGAGAGGAAGCAATGAGTCGATATCATTCCGGGAATCGTTTCAAGCCGTTGTCGGCTTCTACAATCCTTTTCATAGCTACCGGGTTGCTCGCGACCGGGGTTTCATTCGGGGAGGAGTCGGCAAGCGGTGAGTTGGTGATCGAAGAGATCCTGGTCACCGCCGAGAAGCGTGAACAGGCCCTGAGCGATGTGCCGATGGCGCTCTCCGCAATAGAAGGGGAGACGATCGAAGATCGGGGTTATACGAATCTGGAAAGTTTTTTCCGTTCGATTCCGTCGGTAAGCCTGCTCGACGGGGGCGCCCAGCGCAAGCAGGTGATCATCCGGGGCATCGCCATCGATGCCGGCGTGCGGGCCGGCTCCCTCAGCTCCCTGTACGTGGACGAAACCCTGGTCTCGGGTGGCAGTTTCGGGCTTGACCCGCGGATTTTCGACCTGGAGCGAATCGAGGTCCTCAAGGGGCCGCAGGGTACGCTCTACGGCGGCGGATCCATATCGGGTTCCGTGCGCTACATCACCAACAAACCCAATCCCGACGAGTTCGAGGCCAACTTCGCGGTCGACAGTTACAAGACCCAGGGCACCGACCTCGGCTACTCCATCGACGGCATGGTCAACGTGCCGCTGGTTCAGGGCGTTCTGGGCCTGCGCGTCGTCGGGTTCTTCTCCGACAGTTCCGGCTATTACTCCAACGACTATCTGGATATCGACAACCAGGGGCGGTTCGACCAGCATGGCGGCCGTGTCGCCCTGCGCTGGACACCGACCGACACCTTCTCGGCCACGGCCACCTATTTCCTGGACGAAACGGACCAGAGGGGCTGGTACCGGGCCACCGGCGACGACTGGGAACGCCGGGACCAGAACAACCGCCACCGCGAGATTCTCACCGCCGATGCCGAGATTTTCTCCCTGAACATGGAATGGGACGTCGGCTGGGCGACCGTTACCTCCGCCACGGCGTTTCTCGACTTCTACACCTATCGGAAGGTAGACCGGACCTTCCTGGGCATCGACCAGTACTGGGATCCGGCACGGCTTGCAGTACTCGACGACACCTGGGACGAAACCCTTTCGGAAGAGTTGCGCATTGTCTCGGCTCCGGACCGGTTCGGCCCGTTCGACTGGATCGTGGGCCTGTACTACGCCAAGCTCGACAACGAAGTGGACGTCGGCGACTACATCGGTATCGGCGACGAATACGATCAGAACGATTCCGGCGACCGGTTCAATGCCGCGGCCCCGGGACAGGACTTCGTCTCCTACTTCCCCGAGGGCTATGTGTCCCCGTTCGGTGAAAACGAAGTGCCGGGCACCTATCCCGACTACATCTACCGGGAAATCAAGTACGAGGATCAGAAACAGTTGGCGTTCTTCGGCGAGCTGACCTACAACGTTACCGACGATCTGGCCGCAACGGTGGGATTTCGGCGCACCAACACCAAGACCGCCGACGGCTTCACCAACCAGGTTGCCGAAGGGGCAGGGGCGGCGTTCTCGGAGATGGTGGCCACCCCGCAGTTCAAGGAACCCCACTCGAACTGGATGTTCAACCTGGCCTGGCACGTCACCGACGAGGTCATGGTGTTCGGGCGCGCCGCGGAAGGCTTCCGGATCGGAACCGGCGGCTCCAACCCGGTGGTGCAGCCCAGTTGCCAGGAACTGGCGAGACAGGTGCTCGGCTTCACGCCCGGCCGTGTCCTGTCGGATTCGATGTGGGCTTACGAAATCGGCACCAAGATGACCCTGGCCGACGGCCGTTTCGTGCTCAACGCCGGCGTCTTTCAGAACCGCTGGCGGGACCTGCAGGTGCGGGTGCGCCTGTTCGGCGATGCCACCTGCAGCATCAGCTTCGTCCAGAATTTTGCTGCCGCCACCGGAGAAGGTTTCGAGTTCGACGCGCGGTTCCTGGTCACCGAACGGCTGCAACTGGGCGTCGCGGGTGGCTATGTCGACTTTACCCTCGATGACGACCAGCCGTTCCTGAACGCGGCCAAGGGCGACCGGCTGCCGAGCCACCCGGATTTCACCCTGAGCGGCACTGCCGACTACAGCTTCCCGATGGTGCCGGGATGGGAAGGGTTCGCCCGGGCGGAAGTGAACTACATCGGCAAGATGGTGGGGGATTTCAACGCCGACAGCACGGTGCCCCGCATCGACTTCGGCAAGTACACGGTCGCCAACGTCCGCGTGGGGGCGATCCGGGAGCAGTGGGAGTTCACGGTGTACGCCGAGAACCTGTTCAACAAGGATGCGTTGACCTTCCAGTTCAAGGACCGGAGGGACCGGACCGAATCGCTGGTGATCCGGCCGATAACGGTGGGTATCAACGTCCGCACGAGGTTCTAGCCAGACCTGTACATGAACAGGTTGGGCTGATCCCGCTTGGAGCATCGACGAGTTTTGCGCAGTCGTAGCCACCGATACGGAATCGGACTATTGATACGCAAAGTCACGAGATCCATCGGGGGGTATGCAACCGCATTGGCCGCGCTCTCGAGCGCGGCCGCTTTTTCTGTCGCGTCCGAAGGGTTGATTCCCGTACCCTACGCCGACGATCCCGTGCCGCAATCGGAATGAACGCACAACCGCAATTCGAACTGAACGCCGCCTCCGGCTTTCCCGGGCCGGCTCTGGCGAGCGCCGCCTATGGGCGCGAACCCTTCAAGTTTCGCCACGGGTTTGCGGTTGAACCCTGGTTCTCGACGGAACGCATACTCAATCTCGCCGCCGTACTGCCCTCGACGAGCGTCGAGTACAACCTGGGCGATCTTCCGGTAAGCCAGCCCGGATCGTCGATACCGGCCAACGACCTGTCGCTGGAGGAAACCATCAGGAACATCGACCGCTGCGGGTCCTGGGTGTTGCTGAAGAGTGTGGAGCAGCACCCGGACTATGCGGAACTGCAGCGCCTCTGCCTTCTGGAAATCGCACGGGACCTCGAACTGGACGACAGGGAATTGCTGTCGCCGAGAAGCTTCCTGTTCCTTTCGTCGCCCGATGCGGTGACGCCGTTCCACATCGACCCGGAACACAACTTCCTGTTGCAGATTCAGGGTTCCAAGAAAATCCAGATTTTCGATCACTTCGACCGCACCGTACTGACCGAGGCGCAGTTGCGTGACTACACGGCGGGTGCGCACCGCAACATTGCCTATGAGGACGGCTTCGCGGAACGCGGCGACTGGTTCGAGTTCGGCGCCGGCGAGGGGGTCTACATTCCCTTCCTGGCGCCGCACTGGGTAAGGAACAGCGCGTCCGTCTCCATTTCTTTCAGCCTGAGCTTCGAGACCGCGAAAACCAGGGACATGCTGGTGTCCTACGGCGCAGGCAGGGCTTCCCCCGGGCCGCAGGCCCGATAACACCAACAGGGGCAACCGCACATGAACCACCGAAACGCATTGGGGACACTGGGTGTCACGACGGCGCTCCTCGCCTCGAGCCTGGTCTGGGCAGGCGGCCAGGGAATCACCGTTTTGACCAATGCCAACGTGATCGATGGCACCGGCGCGCCGGTGCAGGAGGGCATGTCCATCACCATCGACGGGGCCGTGATCACCGGGCTTGTCGCCGGCGCCTATGCGCCGACCGGGGAGGAACGGGAAGTCATCGATCTTGCCGGCGCCTATGTGACGCCGGGCTTCTGGAACATGCATGTGCACCTGACGACGCTTCTGCCGCACAACCATCAGCTCAATGGCGCCAGCCTCGGCGCCAAGGTGATCCGGGCCGGTGTCAATGCCATGGAGGGGCTGCGCCACGGCTTTACCGCGTTGCGTTCAACAGGCGAGGAGCACTACATTGATGTGGCCTGGCAGGAGGCGTTCGACGAAGGCTTCATGCTCGGCCCGCGCATCTTCGCGAGCGGCGAGTCGGTTTCCCCGACGGCCGGCCATCGCGGCGATGTCGAGCGCGGCGCCGACGGCGTGGCCGAGATTCGCAAGGCCGTGCGCTCGCGCATCCAGAACGGCGCCGCCGTCATCAAGATCGTCAATGTGGAAATGCTGCCCGACGAACTCGAGGCCGCCATAGAGACCGCTCACAGCCTGGGCGTGCACGTCACCGCCCATTCCCGGGAACCGGCGGTGTACGCCGCCGTGGAGGCGGGCATCGACAGCATCGAACACGGCTACGGGCTGACCGACGAGAGCATTGCGCTCATGGCGGAGAAGGGGACATTTTACGACCCGACCATCATCTGCAACCTGAGCGACGAATACATCAGGGAGCGCGAGACGCGGCTGGCATCGCTCGGCTATTCGGACGACGAGCAGGCGGTACGGCTGCGTACGGAAATCGCCTACGCCGACGAACGCTCGCCGGAACACGCCCGGCACCAGCGGGAGGCGCTGGCCAAGGCGGCCAAGGCCGGCGTCAAGCTGCTGGTCGGCTCGGATTCCATGCCGATCGGTGAAATCGGGTGGCTCGAAATGGAGCAGTTCGTACTCTCCGGAGTGAGCGAGATGGACACCCTCATCGCCGCGACCCGCAATCCCGCGGAGCTCCTGGGCGTGCTGGACCTGCTGGGCACCGTGGAAGAGGGGAAACTCGCCGATCTGGTGGTGATGACGGCCAATCCGCTGGAGAACATCTCGAATATCCGAACGATCCGCATGGTTTTCAAGGACGGGATTTCTGTGCCCATGACGCCGCCCCCCGGCACGCTCCGGTTCTACGACTACTACGATTCGCTGGGGCCGCCCAGCTCCTTCCTGGAACGCTCGGAATCCCTGTCTGGATTCGTTCGCGAGGGCAATCCTTACGGCGGGCGGTAACCGATTCGGAGCGCCGGTCCCGGGGCTGCTCCGGTTGAGTAACCGCTTGTATACGATATACAATCAGGCCCGGTCAGCGCGCACCGCGCTGCCTTTGCCATGGAGGAGGGGAACCATGACTTTTCCGGTGAATCTGTCTTCTCGAACGCGCGCCCGAAAAAACCGGGTTGCGTCAGCGATTGTCGCCGTCAGCCTCCTGACCTATCCGTCGGTCGTACTCGCGGAGGACGCCGACGACGACCAGGTCATCGAAGTCATCGTGGTGACGGCACAGAAACGGGCGCAGTCGGTGCTCGAGGTACCCTTCGCCATCTCGGCGGTGGGCCAGGACGAGATCGAGGCGGCCGGGGTCAACTCCATGGCCGACATCTTCCGGCGCGTGCCGAGCCTGGCGGTCATCGACCAGGGCGCGGCCAGGAAGAACGTCATCATCCGGGGCATCCAGACGGATACATCCACGGAGTCATCGGTAAACGACGTCTATCTCGACGAACAGCGCATCACCTCGGTGATCGCCACCGCCGACCCGCGAACTTTCGACATGGAACGGGTCGAGGTGCTGCGCGGCCCCCAGGGCACGCTGTTCGGCGGCGGCTCCTTCTCCGGCACCCTCCGTTACATCACCAACCGCGCCAATGTCTCCGAATTCGAAACGAACGTCGCCGCCAGCGTCGGCTACACCGAGGATGCGGACACCGCGAACTATTCGTTCGACGGCATGGTCAACATCCCGCTCGTCCAGGACAAGCTTGCCATACGTCTCGTGGGCTACCAGCAGGACGATTCCGGATACCTGGAGAATTCGCTGCTCGGGTTCGACAACGTGTCGGGAATCGAGAACGGCGGCGCCAGGGTCGGGCTGCGCTGGGTACCCACCGACCCGCTGACCATCGACTACAAGTACCTCTACCAGGACCTCAAGCAGAACGGGTTCCCCGAGGCGCGCGGCGAAGACCCGAGCGATCTCGACCAGGCTTCCGTAACGCTGACCGAAGAGCGGCTCACCTCGGAACTGCAGATCCACGACCTGACGTGGAACTACGATCTCGGCTTCGCGACACTGACCTCATCGACCGGCTATCTGCAGTTCGACTTCCTGAGGCGCAACGACGACTCCCTGCCGTTCATCCGGGACATACTCGGCTACGACGACCTGAGCCCCGCCGATGCGCTCGCCATGGCGGACCCGGCGCTCAGGCTTTTCACGAACGACGACAACGACAACTACACCTTCAGCCAGGAGATGCGCCTGGCCTCCAACATCGAGGCGGGCGACCGGTTCGCCTGGCTCATCGGCGGCTACTACGAGGACGGCGAGGAGGAAGTTGCACTGACCGAAGCGCTGGCGCCCGGCGGCGGCGCCCTGTTCGGCAATGCCCTGTACAACGGCAGGCCGGCGGACTTCTTCTTCATGGAAGCCTTCGTCACCGAACTCGAGCAACTGGCGTTCTTCGGGGAGCTGACCTTCTTCGCCACCGACCGGCTCCAGGCCACGGTGGGCTACCGCCGCTCGGAGTTCGAGAGCGGCTTCATCGCCGATGAGTTCTTTGGCGACGAGCCGGACGACGACGGCAACGTATTCATGGACGTCTACGCCCCGGACCCGCCGCCGAGGGAGAAGCACAACACCTGGAAGTTCAACGTTTCCTATGACATGAACGACGATCTCATGGTGTATTTCCAGTCGGCCGAGGGCTTCCAGCTCGGCAGCAGCGGCATCGCGCCCGCACTCAGCCCACGATGCGAAGGGGCGATTACCAATTTCCTGAACCAGAACAACCTCGGGTTCCTGTTCCAGGACGGGCGCTTGCCCGGAACGACGAGCGACCAGCTCATCACGCGCGAAGTCGGGGCCAAGGGCCTCTTCGCCGACGGCAAGGGCACCTTCATGGCCGGTTTCTTCCATGGCGACTGGAAGGACATTCAGGTGTACGTGGAAATTCCGCCGATCGACGGCGACTGCGACTTCGGCTTCGGCGCCAACGCGGCGGCGGCCACGAGCCTTGGCGTGGAGTGGGAGTTCTCCTACTCGTTCACCGACCGCTTCACCCTGACGGGCGCCGGGTCCTATGTGGATGCCACGGTGGACAACGACGAGCCTTATCTGGAAGCCGAGAAAGGCGACCGCCTGCCCGGTTCGCCGGACTGGCAGGTCTCCCTGTCCGGCGAGTACTACTGGCCCATGGGGGGCGACAGGCAGGCATTCGTGCGGCTCGATGCCCAATACATCGGCGAGATCATCGGCGCCTTCAAGATCGGCGAACCCAGAACCCAGTCCGGCAAGTACGCACTTGCCAACCTGCGCCTGGGGATGCAAAGCGACAAGTACGAATGGACGCTGTTCGCCGACAACGTCACCGACAATCGCGCCAAGGTGTTCTCCGACGGAGTCAACGAGTACCGCCGGACGATCATCCTGCAACCGCGCACCGTCGGGCTGCAGTTCAGGACGAAGTTCTGATCGACTCGAAGGCGGGCGTCCGGCCGGAGTGCCTGTGGCGCCCGCTCCCGTTCACCAACGACAACTACCGGATGTTGAGCCGGTGGATCGGCGGCGCCAGCACCGAATAGAAAGTGCGCATCACCGCCAGGATCACGATGCCGGTGATCATTGATGCCAGGGCGCTGAAAAGCCTGTGCTCCTCCTGCAACGTAAAGACATCCCACAGGTACCAGACGCCGCGCCAGAACGAAACGACGCCGAAACCGGTCACCGCGGCGAAGATGATCGACCGTGTCAGTGACATCTTCCTCGGCGCGGCCTGGTTCTCCGTTGAGTTCTCGGGTATGTCACTCATTCTGAATTCTCCGTATTGACTGGTAGTACTCGCCCCGGCAGCCGGTTCGCTGACGCTCAGGGAACAGACGAACCCTGGGAGAGAGCAGGTGTGCGGTGCGGGCATCCGGCACCTTTAAAGCACCCCTGCGCCCTCGAATTC
>JAPPHD010000115.1:8949-17015 GCA_028821125.1 Gammaproteobacteria bacterium | reverse complement strand
CAATGACCTTGCGTACGGCAGGATGATGTGGCCGTGCGCCGAAAGGGAAGCCCCGCATGCGAACTCGCTGTCGCGACTGACGCTATTGTGTCAAACTATTTTTCCTTAGAAATTAAAGGGTTGCATGTTTTTCCACGAAAGCCTGCCCGACGGCACGAACATGCCAATGAGCGGTATGGTTTTTTGTTTTTGAAAAAATCACAATTCTGGTACAGTTGCGCGGTCAGGCTGCGCAACCAACGGTGCGCGCAGTGCAGCAGCAACGTCACGGAGGAGACCCGGCGACATGCGTGCGACTCCGTTTGAATCGACAGAAGGATCGGCTCTGCCGCCTTTCCCCGAAGGCTGGTATTTTGTGGCGAGCCGGGAAGACCTTCGCAGAAAAAAGATCATCCACAAGACCTGGCTGGGCGAAGAGATCGTCCTCTGGTGCGACGACGAGGGCCAGATCTGCATGGCGGAGGCGTTCTGTCCCCACATGGGCGCTTTCCTCGCGCCGGAGGCGGGCGCCCGGGTCTGCAACGGCCGTCTCGTGTGTCCGTTTCACGGTTTCGAATTCGTTGCCGACGGTCAGTGCGTGGCGACACCCTACGCCCCGCCGCCGGCCTCGGCGCGCCTTAAAGTCTATGAGACCCGGGAACTCGAAGGTATGGTCTTCGGCTGGTGGGGGACCCGTGGCCGTCCGGCGCAATGGCAGCTTCCGGAAAAGCGGCAGGACGAAGACGGCTGGAGCGACATCCGGCTCCGCACGATCCGGATTCCGGGCCATCCGCAGGAGACAACCGAAAACTCGGTGGACCTGGCCCACCTCCGCTACGTGCATGGCTACGAAAACGTACAGCGGACCGGAAAACTCCTGATCGACGGTGCGTATCTCAAGAGCTGCTTTGATTTCAACGCCCGGATACGCATCGCCGGGCCCCTCAACACGGTTTTCGATGTCACCACCGTCACCCACGTCCACGGGCTGGGCTATTCCCAGGTCGATTTCGAGGAGCGTTCCATCGGTTACCGGGCGCGCCTGTGGGTGCTGTCCACCCCCGTCGACGGCACCTCCATCGACCTGACGCTGGCAAGCCGGGTGGGCGACATGCGGCGGCCGAAGCGGGCGGTATTCGGCTTCCGTTTCCTGCCGCTGCGGGCGCGCGTCGATGTGATGAATCGGCTGGTGCTGGCGAAAGAAGCGGGATACGTCTCGGAGGACGTGCTCATCTGGCGGCGCAAGCGGTACCTGCCGCACCCTCGGCTCAATCGCGCCGATGGGGAGATTCTGGCGTACCGCCGCTACTGCGACCAGTTCTACGGGAACGAACGGGTCAACACGCCCAGGCTGATTGTCGGCAGGGCTTAGCGATTTGTCCGTTGGCCGCGCCCTGGCCGAATTGGTTCAGGGAGGGGGTAGCGCTCGGCGGTGGTGGCGGCCCGTCGACACATCGGTTACCTTTCCGCGCCGGGTGGATTCCTGGCCTCATTGATGCAGCCCATCCTCCCGAACAGGTAAATTGAGAGTTCCAGCTTGGGCCGTCTACTCCACGTCGCCTTCTGCGCGGCGGTCTTCGTGTTCCTGGTCGCGCCGATTCTCGTCATCGTGCCGCTGAGTTTCAATGCGGAACCGTATTTCACCTTTACCGACGGCATGCTCAGGCTTGACGCGGATGCCTGGTCGTTACGCTGGTACGAGGCCGTGGCCGGCGACGGGGAGTGGCGGCGGGCTCTCGTCAACAGCCTTGTCATTGGCGTTTCCGCCACCGTTCTCGCCACCGTGCTCGGCGTGCTGGCGGCGTTGGGGTTGGCAAGCCCGGCGATGCCCGGCCGTGCCGTGGTGATGAGCGTGGTGATCTCGCCCATGGTCACGCCGGTAATCGTTGCGGCCGCGGGGATGTTCTTCTTCTATTCGAGCATCGGCCTGGCGCAGACCCACCTGGGACTGATCCTGGCCCACGCGGCGCTTGGGACGCCCTTCGTCGTCATTACCGTGACCGCGACACTGGCCGGATTCAATCACGACCTGACCCGGGCCGCGGCCAGCCTGGGTGCCGGGCCCTGGTACGCGTTCCGCAGCGTGCAACTGCCCCTCGTTCTCCCCGGAATCGTGTCCGGCGCCCTCTTCGCCTTCGCGACGTCGTTCGACGAAGTGGTGACGGTGTTGTTCATGGGCGGCGTCGAGCAACGCACGGTACCGCGGGAGATGTGGGCCGGCGTGCGCGAGCAGATCAGTCCGGCGATCCTGGCGGTGGCTACCTTCCTGATTGCGTTCGCGCTGCTGTTGATGGGCCTGGTGCAATGGCTGCGCGGGCGGGGCAGCGGATCTGAACCGGCGGCTCGCGATGCGGCAACGGCCTGAACGGTAAGGAGCCTGGAGGAGGCGGGATGAGTGGGAAGACGGTCCACGTCGAGTTCGAGGGCGTGAACAAGAGTTACGACGGCAGGAAGCTGGTTGTACGCGACCTGAATCTCAGGGTTGAGGAAGGCGAGTTCCTCACCCTTCTGGGACCTTCCGGCTCGGGCAAGACGACCTGCCTCATGATGCTGGCGGGATTCGAGGATCCGACGGGCGGCGTCATCCGCATCTTCGGCGACAGCGTCGGCAAGGTGCCGCCCCGGCGGCGCAATATCGGCATGGTTTTCCAGAACTATGCCCTGTTCCCACACCTCTCCGTGGGAGAGAACCTTGCCTACCCGCTCGAGGTGCGCCGCATCGAGCGCGCCGGCGTCGTCGAGCGGGTGCGACGGGCGTTGCGCCTGGTTCGCCTGGAAGGTTTCGAAGGCCGCAGGCCCGGCGAACTTTCCGGCGGACAGCAGCAGCGCGTCGCCATCGCACGAGCGCTGGTCTTCGAACCGAGGCTGGTCCTGATGGACGAACCCCTGGGCGCACTGGACAGGCGCCTGCGGGAAGAGATGCAGTACGAGATCCGTCGCATCCAGCGGACCCTGGGCGTGACCGTGGTCTATGTGACCCACGACCAGCAGGAGGCGATGGCGATGTCGGACCGGGTCGCCGTGTTCAACCGCGGACGTATCGAGCAGGTGGCGCCACCGGAGGTGCTCTACGAGGAGCCGGAACGCGGTTTCGTGGCCACCTTCATCGGTGACAACAACCTGCTTTTCGGGCGGGTACTCGGCGTGGAACGGGACATCTGCGAAGCCGATACCGGCACCGATGTCGTCAAGGCTTTCCTGGTCGCCCCGCGTGGCGTCGGGGACAGGGTAACCCTGGCGATTCGCCCGGAACGCGTTGCGCTGGATCCGGAGCCGGGGCGCTACAGCAACGAGTTCGAAGCTCAGGTGGACGACATCGCGTTTCTCGGCGATCACCTGCGCGTCCGGCTCACGGTATGTGGAAGTACCGACTTCGTCATCAAGATCGCCAACACCGTCGGCCACGGGGCCGTGCTGGAAGACGATCGGGTGCGCATCGGATTCACGCCGCTCGACTGCCGCGCGCTCGTTCCGGACGAGGAGCGGGAGGAAGGCTGATGCCCGGAGTCATCGCGGAAGCGGGACGGAGCCGGTTATCGTCCTCATTCCTCAGGAGCCTGAAAGCCTGGCTGCTGGTGCTGCCGCTGCTGGCCTTCATCGGGGTGACCTTCATCGTTCCCCTCGGCTCCATGCTGACGCGCAGCGTTCATGCGCCGGTGGTGGCGGATGCACTGCCCGAAACCCTGGCACTGTTGCGAAGCTGGGATGCCGCCGGGCTGCCCGGCGAAGCGGTGTACGCGGCGGCGGCCCGGGAAATCCGCACGGCCCGCGAAACCCGCACGCTGGGGCAGGTGGCGACCCGCATCAACCGGCTCAAGAGCGGTCTGCGCGGCGTTCTTTCGCGCACGGCGCGGCAACTGCGCAGCATCGGGCCGCGGCCGGGCGACCACGAGCCGGAGCGCGCCGGCCAACCGCCGGACGACGCCACGCCCTGGCGCGACACCCTGCTCGGTATCGACGATGCCTGGGGCGAGGCCGATACCTGGCTTGCCATCCGCCGCGCCGGGGAACGGTTCACGGCGCGGCACTATCTCAATGCCCTCGACCTGACACAGTCCGTGGACGGCGGCGTCGTTGCCCAGCCGCCGGAACTGCGCATATACCTGCCGCTGCTCGGCCGCACGCTGCTGGTCAGTCTCGCCATTACCGTGCTTTGCCTGGTGCTCGGCTATCCGGTGGCCTACCTGATCGCGCAGGCGCCGCCGAAGCGGGCCAATCTCCTCCTGCTGCTGGTGCTCGTGCCGTTCTGGACATCGCTTCTGGTCCGCACGACGTCCTGGATCGTGCTGTTGCAGTCCCAGGGTGTGGTGAACGACCTGCTGGTCGCGGCGGGGCTGCTCGGCGACGAGGATCGCCTCGCCATGATCTACAACATGACCGGGACCATGGTCGCCATGACCCACGTGCTGCTGCCCTTCATGGTGCTGCCGCTCTATTCGGTGATGCGTACGATCCCGCCCCACTACATGCGCGCCGCCACGTCGCTGGGCGGCACCTTCTTCCAGGCGTTCCGGCGCGTCTACTGGCCGCAGACACTGCCGGGGGTCGGCGCCGGATCGCTGCTGGTGTTCATTCTCGCCATCGGCTACTACATAACGCCGGCGCTGGTGGGTGGACGCACCGGCCAGCTCATATCCAACATGATCGCCTATCACATGCAGCAGTCGCTGAACTGGGGGCTGGCGGCAGCGCTTGGAGGCCTGTTGCTGGTTTGCGTGGTGGCGCTCTATCTGGTGTTCGACCGCCTGGTGGGTGTAGACCGGATGCGCCTGGGATGATCGCGGCCTCGCCCCTGTCCAAGGCGCCACGGGGCAAGCGCGATCCCGGCTCATTTGATAACCTCGTCTTTTGGTCAAATCTCATGGAACGAGTCTTCAGGTCGCTGTTTCCGGTATTCGCGCTGGCGCTCGCGGCGGGGTGTTCCGCGACTGCGAACTTGCCGGATGCGGAACCGGCGCCGGAAGTGCCGGGTGCTTTTGCCGGTGCCGAGGGAGGCGGCGGTCATGAACCCATCGAGTGGTGGGGGGCGTTCGAAGACCCGGCGCTGAACCGGATCGTGGATGCGGTGCTCGAATCGAACTTCCAGCTGGCGGAAGCGGTGGCGCGGGTCGAGCAGGCCAGGGCCAGGGCGCGCATCGCGGTGGGCGCACGGTTTCCGATGGTGCAGGCATCGTTGGGGGTCAATGAGTTCGATGCGCCGACGAATGCCGGGCTTGGCGCCCAACTCGACGAACTCGGGTTAGGTTCGCAGGTTACCGAGACCTTCGGTGTGGTGCTGCCCGACCGCCTGGATCTGACCACCTATACCCTGGGTGCGGAATTCGCTTACGAACTGGATTTCTGGGGCCGTGACCGCAATGCGGCGCGGGCTGCCGGCGCCGAGCGGCTGGCGCAGGAAGCGGATTTTCAGGCTGCGCGCATCGGCATACTTGCCGAAACGGTGAGTACTTACCTGGAAATCGTCGACCTGCGCCGGCAGCGGCAGCTCGCCGGGGAGGTGATCGGGATCTTCGAGGAACAGGAAACGCTGGCGACGGAACGTTATGAGAAGGGGGTGGCGGACATCCGCGAACTGTATGCGGCGCGGCGCAGCCTGCGCGACGGCCAAGCCGAACTGCCCCTCATCGAGGGCCGTCTCGCCGATGCCGAAGCGCGGCTGTGGGTGTTGCTGGGCGGCTACCGTGAGGACCTCGAAAACATGATCCCCGACGCGCTGTCGCCGGCCACCGTCATGGCGCCGGTGCCGGCGGGGATTCCCGCCGATCTCCTGGCGCAGCGGCCCGATGTCGGCGCCGCGCTGCAGCGGGTGGAAGCGGCGCGTTACACCGTCGGCGTGCGCCGTGCCGATTTGCTCCCGTCGCTGTCGCTGTCCGGCTCCATCGGTTTGCAGAGCACCGATTCGGGCGATTGGTTCGATTCGGATCAGTGGTTCAGGAACCTGAGCGCCAACCTGCTCGCGCCGGTATTTCAGGGCGGGCGCCTGCGGGATCAGGTGGCGCTTGCCGAGGCGCGGCTCGACGAGGCTGCCGCTGCATTCGGGCGTTCCGTGGTCACCGCGGTCAACGAGGTGGAAGCGGCGCTAACAGTCCTGGAGGCAAACCGGCGCCGGGTCGGCCTGTTGAGCGCCTACGTGGAGGAGGCCGCCGCGGAGGCGGCGCTGCAGGAGGAACGTTATGTGGCCGGGGTAGGAAACTACGCCATCTATTTGGCGGCGTCCCAAAGCCTGGTGGGCGCCAGGTCGGCGTTGGCGGGGGCCGAACGCGATCTGGGCTATGCGCGGCTCTCGTTGCACCGGGCGCTAGGCGGTGCCTGGACTACCGAAGGGGCGGCAATGGCCGGGAAGGGTGACGCCCGTTCGGCCGCGGAAACGCAACTTGCATCCACATACACCGAGTAACGCAGCATGACTAGAGGAAGGGGTTTCCTGCTTGCGGCGGCCATTCTGATCGGGTCCGTTGTCCTGGCCGTCTTTCTGGTATCGCTCGCACCGGAGCCCGAGCGGAGTGAGCCGCCCTCGCAGATTCCGTACGTGCAAACCGCCTCGGCGGTGGCCGGTTCCGGTGCGATTCCCGTGCACGCCGCCGGCACTGTTCGGCCGAGCGCGGAAGTCGATGTCGCCGCCCAGGTGGGCGGCCGGGTTGTCTGGGTCAATCCGGCCTTCCTGAGCGGCAGGCGGGTGGAAGCCGGGGCGACGCTCTTCCGCATCGAGGAGGAGGACTACGTTTACCGGCTGCGGGAAGCCGAGGCATCGCTTGCCGCCCGTCAGTCCGAGTACCTGGAAGCCCAGGAAGAGGCGGCGCTCGCACGGGCCGAGTACGAGCGCTACGCGCACCGGGAAGAGGGGGCGGCGCCCCTGGGTCTCGCCAGTCCGCTGACGCTCAGGGAGCCGCAGCTCAAGGCCTCCAGGGCCGCTCTCGACCGCGATGAGGCCAGGGTCGCGGAGGCGAAGCTGGCGCTTTCGCGAACCCGTGTGCGGGCGCCGTTCGACGGTTTCGTCCGGAAGGAGTCCGTGGATGTGGGACAGCTCGTGGCCATCGGGCAGACCGTCGGGCGGCTGATCGCCGCGGAGTCCGTCGAGGTGGTCGTGCCGCTCTCGGATGCCGATGCTGCCCTGATCCCCGGGCTCTGGAATGCGGCGGCGGACGAATCCGGCAAAGCTGTCGAAGCAAGGGTGATCGCGGAATACGGCGATGCCCGGTTCGCCTGGCGTGGCCACGTCGACCGGGCGGAAGCCACCCTCGATGAGCTGTCGAAAACCATCGACGTCATCGTGCGCGTACCGGATCCCTTCGTCTCGGGAGAGTCTGTCGGGCCGGCTGGCGGCCTGAACGGCAATCCACCGCTGCTGCTGGGCAAGTTCGTGACGGTGGAGATCCAGGGACTGGCGCCGCAGCGATACTTCCGCGTGCGGCGCGCGGCGCTGCAACCGGGCAACGTGATCTGGGCGGTGCGCGACGGCGGTACCCTGCGCATCGTCCCGGTGCGGGTGTTGCAGCGCATCGATGACGAGATCTATGTGACCGGGGCTCTGGAGGACGGCCAGGCCGCCGTCATCGGCGGCATCCGTTACGCCACCGACGGCATGCGCGTGCGCACCGGGGAACGATGACGGCAATGGCCCGGGACGAAGCCTACCCGCGGGGAGCCGGGCGGACCGATCGCCTACATGGTGAGTAATCGGGTCGCCGCGTCCCTGGGTGTTGGCATTCTGATCACCACGGCGCTGTTGATGATGCTCGTACCAGCGCCCATGGCGATCTATCTGCGGATCAGTTCACGCCGCCTGCAACGGGAGACTGCGCTGGTTCAGCCAGTGGGTTGACGGGTCGAATCAAGCTGAAAAAACCACGTCCGCCGTTGGGTCACGGGTCCACCGAGCGCCCACGATCCCGGACTTCAAGAGGTGGTTCGTGTGACATGAAACGAGACAGCATCTGCAGCATCTGCCGCCTGTCGTTCGCCGTCTCCTGTCGAAGCGCGGTTATCTCATCGCGAATACCACGGATATCGTCACCCTTGGCACGAATATCGTCGCGGATGCCAACGATTTCGTCGCTCTTGCCCCGGATTTCTTCGCGAAGGCCGCC
>JAPPHD010000115.1:0-8849 GCA_028821125.1 Gammaproteobacteria bacterium | reverse complement strand
TCTTCGCGAAGGCCGCCGATTTCGTCGCGGATTTCCTTTCGCAATCCGCGGATGTCGTCGCTTTTACCGTGGATGTCTTCGCGAAGGCCGCCAATTTCGTCGCGGATGCCCCCGATTTCGTTGCGAACGCCCCCGATTTCGTTGCGAACGCCCCCGATTTCGTTGCGCACGCCTCCGATTTCCTCGCGCAGGCTATCTTCGCAACGATCGATCCTTGCGTTGAATTCCCCTCGGAGTTCATCGATCTTGCCGGCGAGCCCCGTTGCTTCCAACGCGGCTGCCTGAGCGGACTTCTTGATGCCAGCCATACTGCACTGACCTTCGCCCAGTTCGATGTGGGAATTGTAGCCTCCCGGCGGATTTGACCGCCAGTAGTACCATGCCCATTGATCGCGTGCGAGATTGTCGATCGGCTCGATGCTGTAATCGGGCGCTGTCTGGTCCCGATATTGGGGTTTCGTCCCGTCAGCGTCCCTTCCAATTCGGTTTGCGCTTCTCGGCAAACGCCTTCGGGCCCTCGATGAAATCTTCGCTGCCCAGCATGGCTGCCACCGAGTCGTAGCGAATTCCGATCGAGTCCCGCAGCGCGGCGGTGTCGAGGCTGCGGTAGACCACGTCCTTGCTGGCGCGCACGGAAAGGGGCGAGCATTCGCAGATCTGCAGCGCCCAATGTCTTGCCTGTTCCATCAACTCGTCATGCGGCACCACGGCGGTCACGAATCCGAGTTCCCTGCCTTCCTCCGCGCCCACGTGGCGGCCGGTGAGAATCATGCCGAGCGCCCGCTTGGGGCCGATTTCCCTGGGCAGGCGGTTGAGGCCGCCGGCCAGGGCCGCCAGACCCACCCGCGGCTCCGGCAGGGCGAAAACCGCCCGCTCGGAAGCAAGGATGATGTCGCAGGCCAATGCAATCTCGAAGCCACCGCCCATGGACACGCCGTTGACCGCGGCGATCACGGGTTTCAGCAGATCGTACCGGGACGTCAGCCCGCCGAACCCCATCGGCATCGGCACCCGTTCGCCGCCTTCGGCCTGGTAGCGAAGGTCGTTGCCGGCGCAGAACCCGCGCCCGGCTCCGGTCACGATGGCTACCCACATGTCGTTGTCGGCGGCAAAGTCGTCGAAGACCTCGCCGAGTTCGGCGTTGCCGGGCGGGTGCATGGCGTTGAGCCGCTCGGGGCGGTTCAGGGTGACCGTCATGATGTGGTCACCCTTGTCGACACGGCAGAATTCGGGCATGAACGTCCCCTCAATGGTGTGTTGGCCTGCATTTTACAGACGAGACTGGGCGATCCACCATCCGACAGGCGGATTCATGAAAGCGGGTTTTCGGTAGGGGAAGTGCATGCGATGACTGCTGATGCGATTTGCCGAGCGGTTGTGCTGGTGACGCTGGCCGGGTGCGGCGCGCAAACGGAATTTCATCGGCTTGCCGGCCGGACCATGGGTACGGAGTATGCGGTCACGGTGTCCGGGGGTAGCGATTGCACCGGCGTCCTGCCGCACCTGGTGGAGGCGGAACTGGGGAGCGTCAACGCGCAGATGTCGACCTGGCAGTCCGATTCGGAACTGTCCCGGTTCAACGAGGCGCAGGCCGGCGAGTGGGTCCCGGTTTCTCCGGACCTGGCGGGTGTGGTTGCCCTTGCGCAGGGTCTCGCAACCCGGTCGGATGGCGCTTTCGACGTGACCGTGGGCCCTCTTGTGGACCTTTGGGGATTTGGTGTGCCGGAGCGCCGGGGATTGCCTGGAACGAAGGAAATTGCGGAAGCGGCCACCAGGGTGGGCTATCGGCTGCTCGATGCGAGGCAGGCGCCCCCCGGGTTGCGCAAGCGGGTGGACGGCTTGCGCGTTGACCTGTCGGCCATCGCCAAGGGACACGGCGTGGACCGCCTGGCCGATCTGCTCGATGGCAGGGGTTGCACCGATTACCTGATCGACGTCGGTGGCGAGGTCCGCGTTCGCGGGCTGAATCCCGGGCGTGCGCCGTGGCGGATTGCCATCGAAATGCCGGAAGCCGGTAACGGAGCCGAAGCGGCGCCGGTCTTCCACCTGTCCGCGGGGGCCGTTGCGACATCGGGTGGCTATCGCAATTTCCGCAGGGTCGGTGAGTTCCGGTTCAGCCATACGATCGATCCGCGGACCGGCCGTCCAGTGTCACATGACATGGCGTCCGTTACGGTGCTGGCAGACACGGCGGCGCTGGCTGACGGGCTTGCGACACTGATCAATGTGCTGGGGCCCGAGGACGGGCTTGCCTTCGCAGAGCGTCACGAGGTGGCCGCACTGGCGCTGATTCGCACGGAGGGGGGCCTGGATCGACGCTATACTGCGGCGATGCGCGAACATTTCGGTGAACCGCCTTGATGTCAGCCCGCAAGTTGCACCAAGCCCCCCGCGCCCTTGCCGGTCGTTTTGGCGTGTGCGCGTACACGCTCGCTCCACCATAGGCGCGGCTATGCTTCCGCTCGCGATTACGCGTACACGGCAAAAATTCTCGACGATCATCGCGGCCCTTGGTGCAAATTTCCGGCTTGGTGCCAGCCTCGGCTGGCGTTACGCCTTTGCCCGGGGCAGCTCGCTGTCGTTCATCGGCAACGTCGCGATCTGCGGCCTGGCGCTGAGCATCGCTGTTCTGGTCGTTGTCGTATCGGTCATCAACGGGTTCGAGCGGGAGCTCGAAAAGCGCGTGTTCGCGGTGCTGCCGCACCTCAGCCTGAACGGCTGGCAGCCCGTTGGGGTGAGTGCGGCGGATATCGACCTGCTCGAGTCGCTGCCCGCCGTGGAGGCCGCCGTTCCCGTCGTTCAGGCGGTGGGGCTTGCCGCGGGAACCGGCAACGTCCAGGGCATGCTGTTGAACGGTGTTGTACCCGAAACCTATGGCCGGGTGTCCGATCTGGCCCGGTTTGTCGATACCGGCCGCCGGCAGTCGGGCTCGGGCCCGATGCCCGGCGCTGAGGCAAAGAAAGTCCCGGAGGGTGGGCCCATCACCGCTTCGGAGGGCCTCGAGGAGCTGCGGTCCGGCGCCTTCAGGGTGATTCTGGGGGCCCGGCTGGCCGCGCGCCTCGGAGTCGGCCCGGGGGAGGTGGTCACCCTGGTGGCGCCGATGGCGAACATCACGCCCGCGGGGGCATTCCCCCGGCAGAAAAGATTCGAAGTCGCGGGGCTTCTGCGTTCTGCCTCGGAGTTCGACGGCCGCGCCGCCTTCGTCCATATCGACGATGCGCGCAGGTTCCTGCGCCTCGGGGAGCGGATTCACGGGTACCAGGTCAGGCTCGGCGATTTCTTCGCGGCCCGGCAGGCCGCATGGGACAGCCTGGCGCTGCTCGGCCACGACCGGTTCTCGGCGCGCACCTGGATGCAGACCCACGGCAACCTGCACCATGCGATCGTCGTGCAGAAGACCACGATGTTCGTGCTGCTGGCCTTTCTGGTGGGCGTTGCGGCCTTCAACCTGGTTTCCACACTGGTGATGGCCGTGGGGCAGCGTGGCGCCGACATCGCCATCCTGAAAACGATGGGCGCCGCCACCGGCTCGCTGATGGGGGGATTCGTCGTGCTCGGCTCGCTGATCGGGGGCATCGGCATCGCGGCGGGCCTCGCGGTCGGTTCCGCCGGTGCGATTGCCCTTCCGGGCCTGTTCGCGTGGATCAGCGAAACCTTCGCCGCAGACCTGATGAGCCGGTACTTCATCAACTATCTGCCGGTGGATGTCAGGCCGGGTGACCTGATCGCCATAGGCGGCACGGCTTTCGCGCTTTGCCTGCTCAGCACGGCGCCTCCTGCCCGGCGCGCCGCCGGGCTGTTGCCCAGGGCGGTGCTGGCCCATGAGTGAACCGGTTCTCAGCGCACAGGGCCTCGCGAAGTCCTTCCACCAGGGGGACGAGCGCATCGACGTGCTCAATGGGCTGAATTGCGCCGTAGCGGCGGGGGAGCGCGTGGCGGTGGTTGGCCGGTCCGGTGCGGGCAAGAGCACGCTGTTGCACATACTCGCGGGTCTGGACGAACCGGATGGCGGCGAAGTGCGGGTGGCCGGGTCGCGAATCACCCGGGCGTCTGCCGGCGATCGGGCGCGGATTCGCAACCGTCACATGGGTTTCGTCTACCAGTTGCACCACCTGCTGCCCGAGTTCACGGCCCTGGAAAACGTCGCCATGCCGTTGCGGTTGCGCGGCGCCGTGGCCGTGGAAGCCCGGGAACAGGGCCTGGACATGCTGCGGACGGTGGGCCTGGCGAACCGGGCACTTCACCGCCCGGCGCAGCTTTCCGGCGGGGAACGCCAGCGGGTGGCGGTGGCCCGGGCACTGATTGGCCGGCCGGACATCGTCCTGGCGGACGAACCGACCGGCAACCTCGACAAGGACAACGCGCGCCAGGTGTTTCGCCTGATGTGTTCGCTCAGCGACGAAACCGGAACCGCGTTCGTCCTGGTTACCCACGACGAGCACATGATCGAGAGCGTGCATCGGGTGCTGAAGCTCGACAACGGCGTGCTGGAAGCGCGGAAATGAGCGGGGCCGACACGGCTGGCGGGCTTGCTTCGCGAGGGCGGCGGGACGGGCTCGCACCGGCCATGGCCGCGCGCTACCTGTGGGGCGGGCGGAACCGCTATGCCCGCTTTATCGCCTGGGTCTCGCTCGCGGGCCTCGCCCTCGGCGTACTGGTGCTGTCTGTGGTGGTCAGCGTCATGAACGGCCTCGGAGAGGAACTCCGCTCGCGCATTCTCGGGACGGTGCCGCATGCGCTGGTAACGCCCGCGGCGCCCGGGCTGGCGGCAAGCCTCCGGTCTGTGGAAGGCGTTTCCGCCGTCTATCCCTTTTTCACCTCGGCCGGAATGGTCGCCGGCCGCGGCTCGGTCGTGCCCGTCACCCTGTTCGGCATGGAGCCCGGCGACGGCGGGCTGCTGCCGAGGGTGAACGACAACATGACCACCGGAACGCTCACCGGTGCCCTGAAGCAGCCCGCCGCCATCGTGCTGGGCGAGCCGATTGCGCGGCACCTGGGTCTCGTTGCCGGTGACCCGGTGGCGCTGGTCGTCTCGGAACCCGCCGGCGGATCGGTGCACCCGAAGATCAAGCGATTCCGGCTTGCCGGCACCTTCGCGATCGGGGCCGAACTCGATCACTACCTGGTGCTGACAAGGCGCGACGGATTCACCGGGCGGGAACGGCGTCGCTTGGGCACCGACGGCGTGCGGGTGGTGCTGGCCGAGCCGCTGGAGGCCGACCTGTTCGCCGATGAATTGACCGGGGACTACCCGTCGCTTTCGGTCGAGACCTGGCACGAGAACTACGGCGAACTGTTTCAGGCGGTCAGGATCGAAAAGGCGCTCATGTTCCTGCTGCTTCTGCTGGTCGTTGCGGTCGCCGGTTTCAATATCGTCTCGGGGCAGACCGTGCTCGTTAGCGACAAGCGCGGCGACATCGCCATTTTGCGCACGATGGGCGCCGATGGACGGTTCATCGTCCGGGTCTTTCTGCTGCAGGGCGTGACAATCGCTTCCGCCGGCATCGCGGCAGGCATCCTGCTCGGCGCCCTCCTGGCGGAGAATATCGGCTACCTCGTTGGGGCGGTGGAGTCCTGGCTGGGATTCAGCATGCTCGAGGGTTCCTACTTCGATGTCCTGCCATCGCTGGTGCTGGCCGAGGACCTTGCCGTCATCGCTGGCCTGTCCTGGCTGCTCTGCGTTCTGGCGTCATGGATACCGGCCCGCCGGGCGGCGCGTCAGAACCCGGTGGCGGGGTTGCACGCCTGAATTGGCCGCGCGGCCGCTGCCGGCGGCGCGCGCGGCGTTCCTTCCAGCGGCGGATCACGTGGAACCGCCACAGTACGCGAACCAGCACGAAGCCGGTCACGCCCGCCACCCAGCCGCAGAGCAGGGCGCCGAACAGCATCGGAATGCCGATGTTGTCGAGGTTGCCGATCCACCAGTCGAGGTCCATCGGCACCGAGTCGGTTTCCAGGCGCATATCCAGAAGCCACGCCCCCAGGCGATAGGCGAAATAGAACATCGGCGGAAAGGTGAGGGGGTTGGATATCCAGACCAGCGCCACGGCAATGGGCAGGTTGCAGCGGAAAGCCACGGCGAGCACGGCGGCGAGCAGCATCTGCGTGGGAACCGGCACGAAGGCGCAGAAGAGCCCGATAAAGGTGGCGCCGGCGGCGGCGCGGCGGTGCAGGTGCCAGATATCCGTCCGGTCGAGCAGAAAACTCACGGGCTTGAGGGCGGGATTCGCACGGATTCTGTCGGCGTCCGGCAGGTACCGGCGCAGGAGTTTCTTTGGCATAACTCATTATGCCAAACGGGAAGCAATCCCGGGCCCGGCGGAGCGGTTCGGGGATGGAAGCCGACCGGGGCAACGGCGATTGGCGGGCCGTCCCGGAGTCTCCCCGGGACGTTGGCAAGCTCCCGTGGCATTGAAATCTCCTCGAGCAGGCACCCGTGTTGCAATCACGCCTCCGCAGCGCCTCCACCCCGAAGCTCAAGCGCTGGACAGGCCGGGCCCTGTGGCTCGCCGCCGTCCTGGCGGCCGCGGGTTCGTTCCTGGTTGAGAAGAACCGGGCATTGGCGCAACGAGTGCCGCATTGCGTCTCGGAAGAGACCCGAGACCTGGTGGCCAGGGTCCGGTCCGCAGACCCGGCGGCGAACGACCCGTTCGCGCAACGCCTGCGCCTCGTGGTCGATGTGCTCGAAGACGGGAGCCGTCAGTGCATCGACCTGACGGGCCGCAGGCTGCGTTTGAACTGGCATTCTCCACCGCCCGTTCGCGCGGGAGAGTCCTGGCGCCTGGCCGCGGAAGTCCGCGCCCCATGGGGTTACCAGAATCCGGGCGGTTTCGACTACGAGCGCTGGCTGATGGCAAACGGTGTTGACGGTACCGGGTACGTCCGGCACGGCGAGCGCCTCGGCCGTTCCGCTCCGTCGCCGCTCGAGCGCATTCACGGGGCGATTGCCGAACAGGTGCGAGGCTTTCGCAATCGGGCGCATCTCCTGGCGCTCGCAACGGGCGACGGCCGGCACCTCGACGACGACGACTGGTCGCTGTTGCGCCGGACGGGCACGGTGCATCTGCTGGTCGTATCCGGTCTGCACGTGGGGCTGGTAGCGGTGTTCGGCCTGATTGCCGGGCACGGCATCGGGCGGCTGGCGCCCCGGTGGCTGGCCCGGGTGCCCCTCGGCCACGTCGCCGCTGTCGTTGCCCTGTGCGCGGTGGCGGGTTTTGTCTGGCTCTCCGGGGCGGGCATACCAGCCGTACGCGCAGGTGTCATGGCCGGTTGCGGGATACTGGCCTTCGCGGCCGGTCGTGCCGTCCCTCCGGGGCGGTGGCTCGCCCTGGCGGCGATTGCCGTTCTGATCGTGCAGCCGCTCGCCCCGCTCAGCGCCGGGTTCTGGCTGTCGTTCGGGGCGGTCTGCCTGCTGCTCGCCGGGTTGGCGAACCGGGCGCCGCCGTATGGCTGGCTGTCCGGGCTGGCGCGGGCGCAGTGGATCATGGTGCTGGGCATGACGCCGCTGGTGGCATTCGTGGCGGGGGAGGCTGCGCCGGTCGCGGGTCTCGCCAATCTGTACGCCGTCCCCTGGGTCTCGTTCGTCGTCGTACCGCTGGTGCTGTCCGGCCTCGCGACATCGGTACTGTTGACGCCGCTGTCGGAGCTCTGCTGGGCGGGCGCGGACGCGGCCCTGTCCTCACTGCTCGGCTATCTGCATTGGCTCGACGGGGCGGGGGTACGCAAGCTGCCGATCGGCCCGGGACAGCTCGCGGCCAGCCTGTTTGCGCTCGGATGCCTGCTGTGCACCTGCAACTGGCGGGCGGTGTTGGCGTGCCTGCCGCTCTACGCCGTGGGCCTGGTGGTGCTGGAGGGCCGGCCGCCGTTCGGGGAAGTGCGCGTAACGAGCCTCGATGTCGGGCAGGGCAGCGCCATCCTGATCGACACCCGGCGACATCGGCTGCTCTACGATGCGGGAGCCCGCTTTGCCTCCGGTTTCGACCTGGGCGAAGCGTTGGTGCTGCCGGCCATAGCCGCAACGGGCCCATTCCGGCTCGACCGCATGATCGTCAGCCACGGCGACATCGACCATGCCGGCGGCGCCCGGGCCGTGCTCGACGGCGTTCCCGTCGAGTCGCTGGTCGCGAACGTGCCCAGCCTCGGTGGCCGCCCCTGTATCCGGGGCGAACGCTGGATTTGGGACGGGGTGGAATTCACCATCCTGCATCCGCCGGAGTCGTTCACGACCCCGGGCAACGATGCATCCTGCGTGCTTGGCGTGACCGCACGCTCGGGCCGCGTGCTGCTTCCCGGGGACATCGAGAAGGGTGCCGAACGCCTCCTGATGGCTTGGGGCCTGAAGCCGGTGGACCTGCTGTTCGCCCCCCATCACGGCAGCAATACATCGTCTACCAACCGCTTTGTCGAAAGCCTGTCCCCGCGCATCGCGGTAATGATGGCCGGACTGGACAACCGTTACCGGCACCCGCACCCCACGGTGGTGCGCCGTTACCGTCAGGCGGGCGCGGAAACATGGATTACCGGAAGAGACGGCGCCCTGACCTGGCGCTCTAACCGGCCGGACCTGGTCGAATCGCTGCGCCAGGAGCGCCGGTCTTCCTGGAACTGGTGGACCAATGAAGCGCCGAATCAATGACACGCTTAACCCTGTGGTTCTCTTGGAATAATATGCAACCTTTTGATTCTAAATCAATAATTATTTGACATCATATCGTCGGTCGCGACAGCGAGTTCGCATGCGGGGCTTCCCTTTCGGCGCACGGCCTCTTTTTTTTGCTATACGCAAGGCACTCTGCCGTACGCAAGGTCATTGGACGAGCTTAACGCGCCGAAAGGGAAGCGCCGCATGC
>JAPPHD010000029.1 GCA_028821125.1 Gammaproteobacteria bacterium | reverse complement strand
GGACATCAAGCGCATCCTCGCCTATTCCACCATGAGCCAGATCGGCTACATGTTCCTGGCGCTCGGCGTCGGCGCCTGGTCGGCGGCCATCTTCCACCTGATGACCCATGCCTTCTTCAAGGCCCTTCTGTTTCTGTCCGCCGGATCGGTGATCCTGGCGCTGCACCACGAACAGGACATCTTCAGGATGGGCGGGCTGTGGAAGCGGCTGCCGGTGCCGTTCTGGAGCATGGTGGTCGGCTCGGCGGCCCTGGCCGCGCTGCCGCTCACCTCCGGCTTCTACAGCAAGGACATCATCCTGCTGACGAGCTTCGACTACGCCTGGGGCGGCCCCTGGTTCTGGGCTTTCGCCGCGGGCGCCGCCTTCATGACGTCGCTGTATACCGCGCGCATGATCTTCATCGCCTTCTTCGGCGAAATGAAGACCGAGCCCCACGACCGTTCCGGCGCCAACATGTGGCTGCCGCTGTTGCTGCTGGCGGCCCTGGCCGTGGGCGGCGGCTGGTTCGGGCTGGCGCCGGTGGCCGATGTGCTGCCCGACGGGGGCCTCGAAGGCGAGGGACACACCGGGACGCTGGTCTGGATCACGGCGCTGATCCCCATTCTCGGCGTCATCCTGGGCTACCTGGTTTTCGGCGGCGGGCAGATTTCCGTGGATGGCCTGCTGAAGTCGAAAATCGGCGAGGGCCTCCGGCGATTCTGGGACGGCGGCTGGGGATTCGACGCGGCCTATGACGCGCTCATCGTGCGGCCCTTCACCGCGGTCGCGCGGCTGAACAAGGACGACGTGGTCGACCTGATCTATGCACTGACGGTCGTTGTCGCGCGCACCATGCACCGCCTGACGGCGCTCACGCAGACCGGCCGGCTGCGCTGGTATGCGGCCAACATGGCCCTCGGGCTGGTGTTGGTGCTGCTGCTCGCCGTGCTGTGACCATTCTCTGGCTCATCCTGTGGTTGCTGGCCGGCGGCCTGATCGCCGGTTTTTCGGAGCGCATCCACCCGAACGCCCCGCGCTGGGTGAGCCTCGGTGTCATTGCCGTCGCCTTCGTCCTGCTGTGGGGCATTCCCATCGACGATGTGCAGACCGCCGCCTGGATCCCGCGCTTCGGCATCAGCGTCATCCTGGCCATGGACGGCCTCAGCTTCGCCCTGGTGGCGCTGAACCTGTTCCTGGGCATCGTCGCGGTCGTCTCGTCCTGGAACGAGATCGAGCGGAGCCACGGCTTCTTCCAGTTCAACCTGCTGTGGACCCTGGCCGGTGTGGCGGGCGTGTTCACGGCGCTGGACCTCTTCCTGTTCTTCGTGTTTTGGGAAGTGATGCTGGTGCCCATGTACTTCCTCATCGCCATCTGGGGCCACGAGGCCCGGGCCTACGCGGCGATGAAGTTCTTCCTGTTCACCCAGATCAGCGGGCTTTTGATGCTGTTCGCGATCCTGGCGCTGGTGTACGTGAATTACGCCGCCACGGACGTCATCACGTTCAGCTACAAGGCGCTGCTCGGCGCAACGATCGACCCGGAGATTGCCTACTGGCTGATGCTGGGCTTCTTCGTCGCCTTCGTGGTGAAGCTGCCCGGCGTGCCGTTCCACACCTGGTTGCCGGATGCGCACACCCAGGCCCCCACGGCCGGCAGCGTGCTGCTTGCCGGCATTCTGCTGAAGACCGGCGCCTATGGCCTGTTGCGGTTCGTCGTGCCGCTCTTTCCCGACGCCGCCCTGGATTTCCGCTGGCCCGCCATGCTGCTCGGCGCGGTGAGCGTCGTCTACGGCGGCTACGTCGCTTACAGCCAGTCCGATTTCAAGCGCCTGGTGGCCTACAGCAGCATCAGCCACATGGGATTCGTGCTGCTCGGGGTGTTTGCCTGGAATACGGTGGCGGTCCAGGGTGCGGTGGTGCAGATGGTGGCCCACGGTTTCTCGACGGCGGCGCTTTTCATGATGGCCGGAGCCCTGCAGCAGCGGCTGCATACCCGGGAAATGGGCGAGATGGGCGGCCTGTGGGCGCGCGCGCCGCGCATGGGGGCCGTGACCCTGTTTTTCGTCATTGCCTCGCTGGGCATGCCGGGTCTCGGCAACTTTGTCGGTGAGTTCATGGTATTGCTCGGGGCTTTCCAGGTGAATGTTCCGCTCACCATAGTCGCCGCCGCGGGCATCGTCGTGGCCGCGGTGTACGCGCTTTCCCTGATGCAACGCTCCTTCCAGGGTACGCCGAATCCCGATGTGGCGGTCATGGCCGACTTCGGGGCCAGGGAGATGAGCGTCATGATCCTGATGATGCTGGCGCTGGTGTGGCTCGGGGTCTATCCGGAAACCCTGCTCGGCCTGTCGCGGCCGGTGCTGATGGGCATGGGGCTGCCGCCGTGAGCTCGATCGACTACCTGGCGCTGGCGCCGCACATCACGCTCACCGCGGCGATCATGCTGCTGGTGCTTCTCGTATCCTTCTGGCGCAACCACCTGGCGGCCATGATCCTGACGGTGGGCGGTTTCGCCGGGGCGTTTGCCGCACTGTTTTTCGCCATCCGGACGGCGACCTGGGAAGTGACGCCGCTGTACCTGTTCGACGGGTTCGCGGCCTTCTTCGACGGGATGATACTGATCGCCGCTGCGGTGACGGCCCTGATATCCTTCCGTTACCTGGACGGGCGCACCGGGCGGCAGGAGGAGTATTACCTGCTGCTCGCGCTCGCGACCCTGGGCGCCATGACGCTGGTCAGCGCCCAGCACTTTGCCTCCCTGCTGCTCGGGCTCGAGATCGTCTCCATCTCGCTCTATGCGCTGGTGGCCTATCCGGAGGAGGGCAACCCGCCGCTGGAAGCGGCGCTGAAGTACCTGGTTCTGTCCGGCGTCGGCTCCACCATCATGCTGTTCGGCATGGCGCTCGTCTACCACGCCACCGGCACCATGGCCTTCGACGAAATGGGACGGTTCGCCGCCACCGGCGACCGCTCGGACCTCTGGCTGGCGGCCGGCCAGGCCATCCTGGTGGCCGGCATCGCCTTCAAGCTGTCGCTGGTTCCTTTCCACATGTGGACGCCGGATGTCTACCAGGGCGCCCCGGCACCGGTCACCGCCTATCTGGCGACGGTCTCCAAGGCCGCTGTTTTCGCCGTTCTGCTGCGTTTCGCCTTCAGGACCGACATGCTGGACAACGGCGCCGTGTTCGGCATCGTGGCCATCATGGCGATACTGTCCATGGTGGCGGGCAACCTGCTGGCGCTGCTGCAGGAAAGCGTCAAGCGCATCCTGGCGTACTCGTCCATTGCCCATCTCGGCTACCTGATGATCGGCCTCCTGGCCGTTGCCGCCCTGGCGGACCACGCCATGGCCCTGGAGACTTCGCTGGTGTTCCTTGCCGGCTACCTGGCCATGACGCTCACGGCTTTCGCCGTGGTCACGGAACTGACCCCGGCGGACCGCGCCACGGACGTGGATCTCGTCAACGACTACACGGGGCTCTTCTGGCGCCGGCCGGTGCTGGCGTCCGTGTTCACCGTCGCGCTCCTGTCCCTTGCCGGCATCCCGTTGACGGCGGGATTCATCGCCAAGTTCTACCTGTTCGCGGCGGGTGTCGAAGGCGCCCTCTGGACGCTCATCTGGGCGATGATCCTCGGCAGCGCCATATCCATCTACTACTATCTGAAAATCGTGTTCGCGATGACTGCCCGGGCCGACGACGTGCAGCATCGGTCGGCCTCCTGGGCCGGCACCGTTACCGCCGTGGGGCTTGCCCTGCTCGTTGTCGCGTTAGGGACCTATCCGACACCGCTCATCGAGTTGGTACGCATGCTCGTTGACGGAATCGGCTAGCGGCGTGGTGATGTGCTTCCCGAAGGCTCGCAAGTATTGGAATCGCAAGCCATTGGTATATGTTTTTTTGGACTAGACGTACCGAGTGATTGCTTCGATCGGGCACCGCGAGCAGGTATGCGGTACGGGTATCCGGCACGCCAAGCGGACGCGTCGTCGAAGGTTTGAGAGCGCAGGGGTGCTTTAAAGGTGCCGGATACCCGTACCGCATACCTACTCTCTCCCAGCGGTCGTCTATTCGCTGCGCGTCAGCGTACTGGTTGCCGAGGCGAAGTGCGAATGTTTATGTTTGTTAACTAAGGCATTCAGTTTCGACCTTAGTCTATTGAAAATTAAGGAATTCCCATGGATTTCGAAATCCCTATCGTGCTGGCGAAATACCTCGCTGAACTGGACGACTTCATCGAGCGGGAGATTCGGCCGCTCGAAGAACAGAACGACAATATCCGCTTCTTCGACCACCGGCGGGAGGACGCCCGCACCGATTGGGAACGGGGTGGGCTGCCCAACGAGGCCTGGGAAGCGCTGCTGGCGGAGGCGCGGCGCCGGGCCGATGCCGCAGGGCACTACCGTTACGCCGCGCCCAGGGAATTTGGGGGCAAGGACGGCTCCAACCTGGACATGGCGGTCATTCGAGAGCACCTGGCGGTGAAGGGGCTGGGCCTGCACAACGACCTGCAGACCGAACACTCCATCGTCGGCAACAACGTGGGGCTCCTGCTCATGAGCATCTACGGCACGGAAGAGCAGAAGGCCGAGTGGATCGACGATTTGGCCGAAGGAAGGCGGGGATTCGCCTTCGGCATCACGGAACCGGCGCACGGCTCGGACGCTACCTACATGGAGACCAGCGCGTACCGGGACGGCGACGAGTGGGTGATCAACGGCGAGAAGACCTGGAATACCGGTATTCACAAGGCCAAATACGACATGATCATGGCCCGCACCAGCGGCGAGGCCGGCGATGGCATGGGGATCACGGCCTTCCTGACGCCTACGGATTCGCCGGGGTTCAAGATCGAGGAGATGCTCTGGACCTTCAACATGCCCACGGATCACGGGCACATTTCCCTCACCGACGTGCGCGTACCGCACAGTTCCATTTTCGGCGGGGAAGGGCGGGGGCTGCAGATCGTGCAGCACTTCTTCAACGAGAACCGCATCCGCCAGGCGGCTTCGAGCCTCGGCGCGGCGCAGTTCTGCGTGAACGAGTCGGTGCAGTATGCACAGGAGCGCAAGCCCTTCGGCAAGGCACTGGCCTCCAACCAGGGCATCCAGTTCCCGTTGGTGGAACTGCAGACCCAGTGCGAGATGCTGCGCGCGCTCGTCCACAAGACCGCCTGGCTGATGGACAAGTACGGCGCCTTCTCCCAGTCTGACAAGGTGTCGATGTGCAACTACTGGTCCAATCGACTGTGCTGCGAGGCGGCGGACCGGGCCATGCAGGTGCACGGGGGGCTCGGCTATTCCCGCCACAAGCCGTTCGAGCACATCTACCGCCACCACCGGCGCTACCGCATAACGGAGGGGGCCGAGGAGATCCAGATGCGGCGCGTCGCAGGCTACATGTTCGGTTACATGAAACAGCGCGCCCCGAAGGGCGTGCAAGAAGACTAGCGGCGCCATCACCTACTCCGGGAGCAAGCAGCAGGGGATTGCGGCGTGCCCGACGCGGATTTCGAAGCCAGGCTCGATGCGGTGATTCGCGGGCATGTGCCCGGATGCGACGGGCTGGTCGCTGCGGAGCGCCTCTCCGGCGGGGCGAGCCAGGAAACCTATCGAGTTACCGCCCGTGCCGGTGGCGGTGAGAGGCGCCTGGCCATGCGCCGGGCGCCGGGCGGCGAGACGCCGTTTACCGCGACGGTTGCTGCCGGTCTCCCCGGTGAAGCTCTGCTGATGCAAACCGCGAGGGCTGCGGGCGTTCCCGAGCCCGAGGTGTATTACGTCCTCGAAGAGCGGGACGGACTTGGCGACGGATTTCTCATGGAGTGGCTCGACGGCGAAACCCTGGGCGCCCGTATCGTCCGGTCTCCCGATCTGGATGCGATACGCCCGAAGCTGGCCCATGAATGCGGACGCATCCTGGCGCGAATACACGGCATCGACCTGGCCGCCACGGGCCTCGACAAGGTGCTCACCTCGTATACACCGGCGGAAATCGTCGAATTGCAGTGGGAACGGTACAGATCGTTCGATACGCCGCAACCCATGATCGACTACACCGCCCGCTGGCTGCTCGACAATCTGCCTCCGCCGGCGCCTCCCGGGCTGGTGCACAACGACTTCCGCAACGGCAACCTGATGGTTTCCCCGCAATGTCCCACGGGCGTGATCGCCGTGCTCGACTGGGAGGTTGCGCACATCGGCGACCCCATGCGCGACCTCGGCTGGATCTGCACCAACTCCTGGCGTTTCGGTCGCAGCGACCTGCCGGTGGGCGGTTTCGGGCACTACGACGACCTGCTGGCGGGGTACGAATCCGAATCGGGCAGGCCGGTCGACCGTGGCGCGCTGAAGTTCTGGGAAGTATACGGATCGTTCTGGTGGGCGGTGGGTTGTCTCGGCATGGCCGAACACTACCGGACCGGACCGGACCGCACGGTCGAGCGGCCCGCCATCGGACGGCGCTCGTCGGAATGTCAGGTGGACTGCGTCAACCTGCTCATCCCCGGGCCGGTCGATCTGGTGCGGGGCATCGATGCGCAAGCGTCGGAGGAAATGCCCCGGATCGAGGAACTGCTGGCCAGCGTCCGCGACTTTCTGCGCGGGGACATCATGGGGGAGACCAGCGGCCGGACCAACTTTCTCGCGCGCGTGGCTGCCAACTCACTGGACATCGTGCGGCGGGAACTCCTGCTCGGCGATGAACACCGGGCGGGGGAGAAGGCACGCCTTCGGGCGCTGTTCGGCATCGAGGCCGAACTCGACGAGTTGCGATGGCGCCTGGTGACAGGGCTGCGCGACCGGAGCACTCCGCTCGACTTGCCCGGGCTCGCCGATCATCTGCGGACAACGGTGGTCAACCAGGTGGCCATCGACCAGCCGAGATACTCGGGCTTCAGGACTGCCGTCAGCGGTAGCTCGTGATTTCCCGCAGCGGCTTCTTCGTTATCGCCGGAACGCTGGCTCCGGCTTCCGGATAGCCGGCCACGACGATCATGAATGGACGCTCGTCCCCTGGTCGGTCGAGTATCCGGTTCAGGAAGCGCATGGGGCTTGGCGTGTGCGTCAGCGTCGCCACTCCCGCAAGGTGCAACGCCGCGAGCAGCATCCCGCAGGCGATGCCCACGGATTCGGACGTGTAGTAGTTCTTCAGGCGCTCACCAGCCTGGTTGCGGCTGAATTTCTGCAGGAATACGACGATCAGGTAGGGGGCGGTTTCCAGGAACGGCTTGTTCTCATCCGTCCCCAGCGGTTCCAGTGCCCTGAGCCACTCCGCCGACGCGCGCCGGCCATAGAACTCCCGTTCCTCGGCTTCCGCGGCGATGCGGATCTCGCGCTTGATTCCAGGGTCGGAAACCACCACGAAATGCCAAGGTTGCATGTTGGCGCCGCTCGGCGCCGTTCCGGCGGCGCGAAGGGCATTGTCTATGACCTCGCGGGGAACCGCACGGTCGGAGAAATCCCTGACCGTGCGGCGGCGGCGCATGGTGCGATAGAACCGTTCGGACCGGCCGATCATTTCCTCGCGGGGTTTCTCCTCGAAAGCGAGCGGCTCCCGGTCGGATTCATGCATGGCGACGTGCCTGGCCAATCCTGTCGGCGAAGAGTTCCGGCTAGCGGCGGCGTTCGGCGATGAACCGCAGCAACGTCAGCGTCTCTTTCGGGTCCATCCGGCCGATGGGCAGGTTGCTGTACATCGATCCCATGACCCGGCCCTCGCCGGTCAGCCAGAATTCACTCGGCTGGATGTGTTTGCGCCGCGATTCCCACCAGGCGCCGACGGTATCGGCGTCCTCCCGGGTGACCCCGTAGGCGACGGGAAACGACAGGTCCGCCGCCACTTCGGCGGTCTTTTCACGGTCGTCCACCGTGGCTGCGAACAGGGAGACGCCGAGTTCGGCGAATTCGTCCTTCAGCGCTTCGTAGCCGGCTAACAGTCGGCGGCAGAAGGGTCACCAGTGGCCGCGGTAGAAGAGCACGATGGCCTGGGGTGTGCCGATGTCGTCCGGCAGCGTCACGGTGGTGCCGTCGTCGACGTTCAGTGTTATCTGCGGAAACTGGTCTCCGGCTTCGAGTTTTCGGCTCATGGACACACGCCCTCCCGATCGTGGAACGGGGATTCTAACGCGTGCGCGGCCGGCCCGCGCAGGGGCGGGTTCACTGCCGCAGGCCGAAAAGCTCGGTATTGCCGCCTTTGGCGGTGATGTTCTCGCTGCGCGTGCGCTCGGTGGCGAAGCGCAGGAGGTAGTGCGGCCCACCCGCCTTGGGGCCGGTGCCGGACAGGCCCCGGCCGCCGAACGGATGCACACCCACCACGGCCCCGATCATGTTGCGGTTGACGTAGACGTTGCCGGTACGGGTCTTTTCGAACACCTCACGGGCAAAGCCGTCGATGCGGCTGTGGATGCCCAGGGTCAATCCGAATCCGGTGGCCTCGATCTCGGCAAGCACGTTGTCCAGCCGTTCGGCGGCGAAACGCGCCACGTGCAGCACCGGACCGAACACTTCGCCCTCAAGGCGGCGAATCGACTCGATCTCGATAACGGTGGGGGGGAAGAAAGAGCCGGCCTCGCAGGCCCGCGGCAATTTGCACTCGGCAACAATCCGGGCGTTCTGCCGCAGGTTGTCGACATGCGCCTGAAGCATGGCCCGGGCATCCTCGTCGATGACCGGCCCGATGTCGGTCGCCGGATCAAGAGGATCGCCGATCGTCAGGGTCCGCATGGCCCCGGCGAGCATGGCGATCACGTCGTCGGCGATTTCCTCCTGCAGATAAAGCACCCGCAGCGCCGAGCAACGCTGGCCGGCGCTCCGGAACGCTGAATCGATCACGTCGTCGACAACCTGTTCCGGCAACGCGGTAGAGTCCACCAGCATGACGTTCTGCCCGCCGGTCTCCGCGATCAGTGGCACGATCGGTCCGTCGCGGCCGGCGAGCTGGCGATTGATGAGGGCGGCCGATTCCATGGATCCGGTGAAGGCGACACCGGCGACGCGCGGGTCGCGTATGAGTGGGCCGCCGACACGGGCGCCGTCGCCGGGTAACAGGTGCAGGACTGTCCCAGGGACGCCGGCCTGGTGCATCAGGCGCACGGCCTCGGCAGCGACCAGCGGCGTCTGCTCGGCCGGTTTGGCCGCGACCGCGTTGCCCGCGGCAAGCGCCGCGGCAACCTGGCCCGTGAAGATCGCCAATGGGAAATTCCACGGGCTGATACAGGCAAAGACGCCACGCCCGTGCAGGCTCAGTTCGTTGCGTTCGCCGGTGGGGCCGGGCAGGGGTATCGCCGCCTCGAAACGCTGTCGGGCCTGCATGGCGTAGTACCGGCAGAAATCGACCGCTTCTCGAACTTCGGACAGGGCATCCTCGAGGGTACGTCCGGCCTCCGCGCCGACCAGCCCGATCAGCCGCTCGCGGTTCGCCTCCAGCAGATTGGCCGACCGCTCCAGGATTTCCGCGCGGCCATTGCCGCCACGGGCATCCCAAAGTTCCTGTTCCGCGAACGCCGAATCGAGCGCGGCGTCGATGTTGCCCCGGTCCGCCTCAACCACCGTGCCCACGACGGTCGCGCGGTTGGAAGGGCTCGGCACCGGCGTTTCTTCACCGGTTACTGGGGCTCCGTCGACGATGGGCCCGGCCCGGTAACCCAGCCTCGCGGCATCGCCTGCAGACGCCGTCAGACGGGTAAGTTCATCAGGATCGTCCAGATCGATACCGCCGGCGTTGGCCCGCGCTTCGCCGGCCAACCGATAGAGGTCGGGCGGCGGGGGAATGTCCGGATGACGGAGGCGGCCGCGGCCCCGAACGGCCTCTCTCGTGTCGCTGATCAGTTCCTCGATCGGCGCCTTGGCGTCTAGGAAACGATTGACGAAGGAGCTGTTGGCGCCGTTCTCAAGCAGGCGGCGCACCAGATAGGGGAGCAGGTCACGGTGCGAACCGACAGGTGCGTACACCCGCAGCGGCAGCCCCGCATCCCGATTGAGTTCGGCGTAGAGCAGTTGTCCCATGCCGTGCAGCCGCTGAAACTCGAAACCGCCGCGCTCGGGGCCCGGGCCGCCACCAGGCGATTCGCGCGGCTGTTCCCGGCCGCCGCCGGCGACCGCGGCCGGTGCGGTGGTCCCGGAGGGCGCCGATCGAGCCAGTTCCAAGACCAGGCTGACGGTTTGTGCATTGTGGCTTGCGAACTGGGGAAAGATCGCATCGGGAGCGCTCAGCAACCGGGCCGCGCACACCTCGTAACAGAGGTCGGTGTGGCTCTTTCGCGTGAACACCGGGTAGTCGGTGAGCCCCTGTTCCTGGGCGTGCTTGATTTCCGTGTCCCAGTATGCCCCCTTCACCAGGCGCACCATCAGGCGCCGGCCCGTTGCGCGAGCCAGGGCGATCAGCCAGTCGGCAACCCGGGGCGCGCGCTTCTGATAGGCCTGCAGCACGAAGCCAAGGCCGTTCCACCCCGACAGTTCCGGAGCGCACGCCAGCACTTCGAATAGATCCAGCGCCGGTTCCAGCCGCGCCGCTTCTTCGGCATCGATGCTGAAGCCCAGCCGGTGCCGCCTGGCCTGTCGCGCCAGCTTGACTACCGACGGGAGCAGTTCCGGTGCCAGCCGCTGTCGCTGAGCATATTCGAAGCGCGGATGCAGCGCGGACAGCTTGATGGATATGCCGTCGTTGGCGATCGGGTCGTCGCCGGACTGAACGTTCCCGATCGCATCGATGGCATGGGAATAGGCTTCGCGGTAGCGCGCGGCATCTGCGAAGGTCCGGGCGCCTTCACCCAGCATGTCGAAGGAAAAACGCGTGCCGGGTTCCTCCAGTGCCCGGCCGCGGCGCATGGCCTCGTCGATGGAGCGGCCCAGCACGTACTGCCCGCCGAGGATTCGCATTGCCTGCAGCACCGCCCGCCGCACCACCGGCTCACCGAGGCGCGCCACCAGGCGGCGTACCCAGTCGACGGTGTCGTTTTGCGCCTCGGGATCGAGCGTTACCAGCCGTCCGGTGAGCATCAGCCCCCAGACCGAGGCATTGACGAACGGAGAAGCTGATTTCCCGAGATGCGCATCCCAGTCGCCGGCGCGAATTTTCTCGGCGATCAGCGCATCCGCCGTCGCGTCGTCCGGAACGCGCAGCAGGGCTTCCGCCAGGCACATGAGCGCCACACCCTCGCGATTGGACAGGCCGAACTCCTGCAGGAAGGCATCCAGGCTGCCGGCCCGATGGCCGGCGGCGCGGCATTTCCGTACCAGGTCGCGCGCGCGCAGAACGGCGGCCTCGCGGCCCGGATTCCCGATTCCGCTGTCGGACGCCTCAAGCAGCTCACCCACGCAGCGTGGTTCGTCGGCGTGGCTGTACGCGCGAATCGCATCGCGCAAACCGGCAAGGGTAGCGGGAGAATCAGTCATGCGACCGGATTTTCAACGCCCAGGTTGGTTTCGCGGATTCGGATTATATTGCTCCCGAGCGCGAACCCGACGCATTCGGCAACCGTCACGTTCGAACGAAAGCGCCGGCACACGTTCAGCCGGAATCGGGTTCGCCGGACAACTGCGAGATAACGGGCTGAAGTTCCGCGCCGGATACGTTGAACGCGTGACCGATCAGCGGCGAAACCCGTGGCTTGGCCTCCCCGGTGATGAATGGCCCGGGATCGCTCGTATAGATGTACATGATGGGCTGCTGCCTGGCCGCGGCGGTGAACTCGTACTCCTGGGAAGCGACGTAGGCGGTCGATTTGTCGTCGGCGACCGCATCGAAAAGCCGGCTGTAGAAACCCGCGACGTGGGGATCGAGTACCCGCTGTTCCGGCACTTCGGGCAATAGGGCCGCCAGCGAAGCGTCTCCGGATCGCAGTTCGCGTTTCGGAAACGACTCGGGATCGAGAACTCCCACAGCCGTCTGCTCCAGAACGTCCATGGAGTGGATTGCCAGTTCGGCCCGCCGTTGCTTCTCGGGCCCTTCATCCGCGAACCGTTGCTTGGCGAGTCTTGTCAATTCAAGCTGATTCTGCTGGAGTTGGGCGCGCTCATCCGCGACGCGTTTGTTCAGCAGCCTCTGTTTCGCGTACTGCCGCAGTATGAGCTGCCTTTCACCGAGCAGACGGCGGAAGTCGACGCACTCGCTCTCCTGCCCGAAACGGAGTGTGTCGAGGACGTTACGGATCTCACCCGTGGCCGCGGCGACGTGACGTGATTTTTCGGCGGACTCTTCGCCGCTGAACATCCTGCCGCCGTTCTCGGCGACCAGCGCATCGAAACCGCATGCGCTGCCCGATGTCGGTGCGACTCCGGCCGGTTCCGGCAATACGAGGTTCGACTGGGCTTCGTACCGCTTGGCGTCGAGAAACCGCTTGCGCGCCTCGTCGAATACCTTCTTCCCGCCGATGGCGTCGCGGCTGTCGCCCGGGCCCCGCTTGAGCCCTTCGAACCGGCTGGACACGACGTCGGGGTTCCATTGCGACTGATAGGCCGCGGAGTGCACCGTCAATCGCGCCCGGTCGGGCAGTTTGCTTTCGGCAAGGACTCTTTCGTGTTCGCGCAAGGTTCCCACGAGCAGCCCGGGTTTGGACTGATTGACGTTGCCCGGGCACCAGCCGACGATGACGTGCCCGCCTGGAAACCCGTTCAGGAGCGTTTGCAGTTGCCCGATCTGGCGTTCCGTATCCTCGCCGCAATCGAGCGGATAAGCCATGGGACCCAGATGAAGCGAGATGTCCCCGGGGCCCTTGCCGGTGATCGTGAGATTGCGGGCCTCGGCCAGCTCGAGCATTGGAATCAGTCCGGGGTGCTGTACCGCCAGCTCACCAAGCCGGGTGCGGGCTTCATCGGTGAATTCCCCTGGCCTTGTCGCCGGAACCTCGTGCGAACGGCCGGAGAACTCACACCGCACCTGCGCCAGCACGTCCTTCTCCATGTCTGCCCTGGACATCGTGGGAGCCGAGGCTCGCGCCGGTTTGCTCGACTCGAGCCTCAGCCGGGTCTGCTCCTTCTTCAAGGCTTTGCTGCTGAGTGCGCTGGCTTCGCTACCTTCACGCGCGGTACGGCGCGCGCGGCCGGACTTCCCCGCACGAACGGGAGGTTGCTGGCTTGCCGGAGAAAGGATGCGCGCCTCGCCGCCGGCGACACTGACCTCCCTCCCGCTTGCCACGCCTTTCGCCCTGGTGGCCGGAGGGCTTTCGGAGGCCCGCTTTTCGCCTGGCTTCGAGGGGGTCGGGGAAACGCCTGTCGGGTCCATTCGCGTGGCAATCCATGTTTAACAAAGTAGGCAATTTGATGGCAGAGCGATGCCAAAGTTCCCGTTCCGATCCAGATCTCCCAACCACCGCGGGGTATGTTTACCTGATTGCCCGATCAGGCGAACACGGAACGATCAGGGAACATCCGCCAGTGTCTTCAAAGTCATGCCGTAGGCAACCCTGGCCTCGTCGGTGCTGACGAGCCCGTCGAGCATGTCCTGGTGGATGGCTTCCGGTTCCCGCTCAGAGGGTGCGCCGTAACCGCCGCCGCCACCGGTGCGGCTGGTGACGACCGTGCCCGCGGCCAGCGGTACGGAATTCACCTTCAGGCATTTCACAGCCTCTTTCCCCGGTTCCTCGATGACGACTTCCGGGGCGCTGCCCGGACCACCGCCGAACAGCCCCCAGGCACAGGTGACCGAGCGTTCGAACCAGAGGCTCAGGCTGGCGTCGGCCTGCAGCCGGTAGCGGCGGCAGGTGCCGTTTCCACCCCGGAATCTGCCCGCACCTCCGGAATCCCCGCGTGTTGCGTAGGACTCGATGAGAACGGGATATTTGCTCTCGAAGATCTCCACCGGAAGATCCTTGAAGTTCCCGTTGACGTTGTTGATCAGCGAGTCGGCGCCGTCACCGCCCGCGAAGGCGCCCCAGCCGCCGGTCGTCGGCTCCACCATCAGGTAGCGCTGGCCGTTCCGGCGCGGGTCTTCCCCGGCGATGGTAACGACCATCGAGTCGCCGTAGTGTGCGCCGGCGGCCTGCTGCGGGATCACGGGGGCAAGGGCCTTGACCACCAGGTCGATCAACAGGCCCAGGGAGGAGAAGTACCATGCGCAGGGGGCGGGTTCACGCGCGTTGAAAATCGACTGTTGCGGCGCTTTGACATCAAGCATGCGGAACGACCCGCCGTTTACCGGATCGTCGGAACAGACCAGCAGTTTGAACGCAACCCTCGCTGCGGCGATCGTCTGGGTAAAACCGCAGTTCACGGGGCCCCGCGTTTGCGCACCGGAGCCTTCGAGGTCGATCGTCACGGTTTCGTCTTTGACGGTCGCGGTGACCTTTACCGGTACGGGACCGCTGTCGAGACCGTCGTTGTCGAGCCAGCCCTCGGACCGGTACCGCCCGTTCCGGATGCCCCGGATCGCCCGGCGCTCACGCGCCGCCGTCTGCTCGAAGATGGCGTCCCTGGCGGCGGTCACCCTGGCTTTGCCGAACCGCTCGAACAGCGAACGCAGCCGTTGTTCCCCGGTGCGTCCGGCCGCGATCTGGGCATTGAGGTCGCCGATCAGCCCATCGCCGAAGCGGCTGTTGCGGCGCAGCACATCGATGACGTCTTCGCGCGGCGTGCCGTTGTCGTAGAGCTTCGTGGGGCCCCAGCGCATGCCTTCCTGGTAGATCTCCACCGAGTCCACCGGAGCGCCCGGATCCTTGGCGCCCACATCCAGCCAGTGTGCGCGGGACGCCGCGAAACCGATACGCTCGCCGCGCCAGAAGATGGGCATGATCACCGTGGAATCGTTCAGGTGCGTGCCGGTCATGTACGAGTCGTTCATGTAGAAGACATCGCCGTCCGAGAAGTAGCCCCAGCCGTGCCGGTCGGCGATGAGCTGTACGCAGACTTCGAGGTTTCCGAGGAACAGCGGCAGCCCGGGCGATTGACCCAGAACGTTCGCCTGCGCGTCGAGCAGGGCTACGGAGCAGTCCTTACCCTCGTAGATGATGGGCGTGAAAGCGCTGCGTATCAGCGCCGCGTTCATGTCGTCGGCAATGGCGTTGAACGCATTGCGGATGATCTCTGTGGTTATGGGATCGACGGTGTTCATGGGACGCTCACTTGTTGAGCAGCAGGTTTTCGTGTGCGTCGACGGTGACCGACCAGCCGGGAGGAACCACTGTCGTTGCGCTTTGCTCTTCGATGATGACGGGGCCTTTGCCGCGGAACGTCGGTGGCAGCCGGTCGCGGCGCAGTACTGGGGTGGCATGGCGCCGGCCGTTGAATACGGCCGAGCGTTCTCCGGGAACGGCGTCTTCGCCGGCGTACCCGTCCGACGAGCCCGGGTGGCCGTAACGGCCGAGGGCGCCGATGGCGGCCACGCGCAGATTGACGAATTCGACATCAGCCCGCGGGCTGGAATGCCCGTAGCGCCGGCGGTATGCCGAATGGAATTCGTCGATCAGCGTGTCAAGGGCCGGTTCCGGAGAAACCGGAACGTTGATGGAATACTCCTGGCCCACATAGCGCATGTCGGCGGACCTCAGGTAGGAAAGGCTCCCGGAACGAACGCCTTCCTCGGCCATGGCGGCTTCGCCTTCGCGCTCGAGTTCCAGATAGGTGGACTTCAGCGCGGGTACCGATGCCGAGCGGGCGGGATGGAAGTAGCTGCGCGTAAAGTCCTGACGCAAGTCCGTCTGCAGCATGCCCCAGGCGGAGAACGTGCCGGGAAAGCGGGGGATGAGAACGTTGGCGATGTCGAGTTCATCGGCCAGGAAGGCGGCTGCCATCGGGCCCGCGCCGCCGAAGGCGACCAGGGTGAAATCCCGCGGGTCTACTCCTTGGCTCACGGTGATGGTGCGCATGGCGTCGGCCATGGCCGCATTGGAGATGGCGAGAATTCCTTCGGCGAATGCCAGCGGGGACAGCCCGGCCTGCGCGGCGACCCCTTCGATGGCCTTGCCGCAGGCTTCCCCATCGAGGGACATGTCGCCGCCAAGGAGGGAGCGCTCGCCCAGCCGGCCGACATAGAGATTGGCATCGGTGACGGTCGGCTCCCTGCCGCCGTGGCCGTAGCAGGCCGGCCCCGGGTCCGAACCCGCGCTGTGCGGGCCCACCCGCAGGGCGCCGTCCTCCAGCCAGGCGATGGATCCGCCGCCCGTGCCGATGGTGCGTATGTCGATGCAGGACATCAGCAGCGGCAGGCCGTCAAACTCGGACTCCCGGGCGGTGTTGGCCCGGCCGTCGACGATGAGGCTGAGGTCGAATGAGGTGCCGCCCATGTCAATGCACAGCAGGTTCCCGCGCCCGGTCCGCTGCGCCAGGGTTGCCCCGGCAATCGTGCCTCCGACCGGGCCGGAAAGCAGTGTGAACACCGGGTTCCGGCGCGCCGTTGCCGCGGATATCACGCCCCCGTTGGATTGCATGACATGCACGGGAACCACCACCCCTCTTTCGGCGAGTTCGGCCTCGAGACTGCCGAGATAGCGCTGCACGACGGGCGCGATGTAGGCGTTCATCACGGCCGACGAAGCACGTTCGTACTCGCGCCATTCGCGCGCCACCTCGTGGGAGAGCGAGACGGAAACCCCGGGCAGGGCCGCATGGAGGATGCTCCGGGCTTCCAGTTCATGTTCAGGATAGGCGTAGGCATGCAGGAAACACACCGCGATGGCAGTGATGCTCTCGGCTCTGGCCTTTTGCACGACGGGCTCGAAATCCGCTGCACACAGGGGCTCGAGTACCTCGCCGTTCCATGCGAGGCGCCCGCGGACTTCATGCACGTCCCGGCGAGGCACCAGCAGGCCGGGCTTGCGATACCGCAATTCGTAAAGCGACCGGCGGTTGCCTCGCGCGATGGTGTAACCGTCTCGGTGGCCGGCGGTGGTAAGCAGAAGCACTCTCTCTCCCTTTCGCTCGAGGAATGCGTTCAGCCCCACGGTGGTGCCGTGCACGAAGAACTCGATGCCGGACAGGTCGCCGAGAAGGGCGGCGAGGCCCGCAACGACGCCGCGGGCCGGGTCATCGGGGGTCGTCGGCACTTTCCCGGCGTAGACGGGGCCGTCGGACGGTTCTACCACAAGATCCGTAAAGGTTCCGCCGATGTCCGCGGAAACGCGATAAGCATTCATTACCTGTTCACTTGCTACCTGTTCACTTGCTACCTGTTCACTTGCTACCTGTTCA
>JAPPHD010000009.1 GCA_028821125.1 Gammaproteobacteria bacterium | reverse complement strand
TTATCCGACAAATCGAGATCCCATTCCAATTTTTTGGTGAGATTTTCGGGCTAGAACACTGCCGACGGGGATACCGATGCCCCAATGGGCAATCAGCACGATGATCATTGGGATGCGCACGTCCTTGTAGCCGCGCAGGCAGCCGATCGCCGTCGTCTGCGTGTCGTCGACGAACTGGTAGAGGGCCAGGATGATCAAGAGCCCCGAGGCGGTCGCGAGGACGCCGGTGTCGGTTGTATAGAAGCCGGCGATCGTGTCGCGCAGCAGCAGCAGGGCGCTCGCGGCCAGGAAGGCGAAGGCGAGCGCGGCGGCGAGCGCGACGTAGGCCGAACGCCGGGCGCCGGGGTTGTCCTTCGCCCCCACGTTGTAGCCCACCCGGATAGTGGCGGCCACACCGAGGGCGACCGGGATCATGGAGGTGATGCTGCCGACGTTGAAGACGATCTGGTGGGCCGCCACCGCCTCGACGCTGATGCGCCCGATGAGCAGCGTCACGATGGAGAAGACGGTTCCCTCGAAGAACATGGTCACGCCGATGGGCAGGCCGAGCTTCACCAGCCGCCAGATGACGCCGAAGTCCGGCAACGAGAATCGCGAGAACGCACCCGCGCGCTGCACGCGGGAGTAACGGACGATGAAGATCATGACGATGAGCTGCAGCCACATGACGATAGCGGTGGCCACGCCGCAGCCGGCGCCGCCCATCGCGGGTATGCCGAACCCGCCGTACACGAACAGGACGTTGAGCGGCAGCTTGAGCGCCAGGCCACCGAAAGACACCACCATCGCCGGCACCGTCCACGACAGTCCTTCGCAGAGATAGCGCAATACGAAGAAGGCCAGGGTCGGCACCACGGCGAAACTCATGTAGGTGAGATATTCCGTGGCCACCGGGATGGCCGCTTCATCGATGCCGATGAGGCGATAGCCGGCTTCCCCGAACTGCACCATGAGCGCCATCGTCAAGAGGCCGCCGCCGATGGCAATCCACAGCGCCTGGCGCACCACCGCGCCGCCCCCGGATTCCTTGCCCGCACCATGCATCTGCGAAATCATGGGCGTGACGGCCATCGCCACCCCCGACAGGAGAACCACCGGCGGGAAATAGAAATTGCCTCCCAGCGCCACGCCGGCAAGATCCACCGGGCTCACCCGCCCCGCCATGACCGCATCGATGACGTTGATCCCCATCTGCGAGAGCTGCGTCAGGATGATCGGCACTCCAAGCGTGCCCAGGAACTTGAGATCGGTTACGACGCCCGGCCTGGCGGTCATGGTGGTTCCGGTAACGGGTACAGGCGGCAGCAGTCTACACCGTGGGTGTTACACGGGATTCGTAAACCGCCGGTTGGACTCGGGCACCGGGTTCACCTTTGTCCGGTGCCGGAGATCCTCATCACCGTTGCGAAAGTGGCGAGTACCTGAGAATCGAAACTGACGGGATGCGCTCCGGCTTGTTCACGATGGGACGGTAGCGGCCGAACCGGACGGCGGGGCCGGCGACTGAACTCAGGTCAACAGCGCCCGCCTCAGGCCGCTGCCAGGTTGCGGCGCAGCCAGGGCACGGTGCGCCCGCCGATCGAGCGGCCCAGCCGCTGTCCCAGATCACTGACTACGTTCAGGAGCGCCGCCAGGTCGATACCCGTGTGCATCCCCGCCTGATGCAGCAGGCTCACCAGGTCTTCGGTGGCGAGGTTGCCCGCCGCACCCGGCGCGAAGGGACACCCGCCCACCCCTCCCGCGGACGAGTCGAACCTGCGGATTCCGCATTCCAGCGCCTGCCAGGCATTGGCGAGCGCCAGCGCCCGGGTGTCGTGCAGGTGCGCGGCGAGACGCGTTGCCCCGAACGCCGCCACCATCCGGCCGAACAGGGCCTTGGCGCGCAAGGGGTTCCCCGCCCCGATGGTGTCGGCAACGATGACCTCGTCGGCCCCCGCATCGAACATCACTGCCGCCAGGCGCTCAATGGTCTCGTCCGGAACCACGCCCTCGAAAGGGCATTCGAACGCCACCGACACGTAAGCGCGCGCGCCAAGCCCATCGGCGCGGGCCTGTTGCAGCACCTCCGCGCACACCGATGTCGCCCGATCAAGGCTCATGTTGATGTTCTCGCGGTTCATGGTCTCCGTACCCGAAAGCACCACGCCCACCGAACGGATTCCCGAGGCGCACGCCAGTTCGTATCCCTTTCGATTCGGAACGAGGGCGTGAAAGTCCGCGCGGTCCAGGTCCAGGGCCTCCACGACGTCCGCCGCTCCCGCCATCTTGGGCACAGCCTTCGGGCTCACGAAGCTCGCCACCTCCACCGACGGCAAGCCGGCGTCGAGCAGCCCGTCGATCAGTGCCACGCGCTCGGCGGGAGACAGCGCAACCGGGTCGTTCTGCAGACCGTCCCGAGGCGCCACGTCGTTGATGATCACCTTGTCCATGTCGGTTTTGTTACTCTCTCTTGAGCCGGATGCCGCTTAGTGGCTTGTTAGCCGCGTGCTTGGACATCTTTGAGTGTGAGTACTGTTCAGACGGCAGATTGTATACATTTTACGACACCAGACGAAGCCTCCCGCCGAGCTTGCCGAAGCTCCGCCGGGGCTGGCCGGAAGCAAACTCCCCGTTAACTATTACCGCTAGTACCGCTAGGACTCTTCCCTCAGCGCGGTCGGCGGCCCGCGACAATTCAAAGCTCCTGATGCGGCCTGTCCGTGGCAGGCAACTCAGCACACATTGTATGCAATCTGACCTGAACCGGGTATAGTCCCGAGCAGTCGACGAGGGCTCGCCGGTCTGGCGTTCAAATTTGGGAGGCAACCGGTTTGCACCTGCTCAGAGCCGGCACAGTTACCGTCAGCGACCTCGGACGCAGCCGCCGAATTTACGAACGGTGGCTGGACTACGAAACCATCGAACAGGGCTCGGTAGCTGCACAGTTGGCCGCAAGCTGGGGCGCCCCGGGGGCAGCCGGCGCTCCATACGCCCTTCTGCAACCCGCGTCGAAGGCCGGAATTTATCTGCGGCTGGTAGAAGCGCCGGCAGTGCCCGGATTCGTCCCGCTCGTCACCTACGGGTGGGCAGCCCTGGAATTCTGTGTGCGCGACGTGCTGGCGGTCAACGAACGCCTGCTCGAGTCGCCGTTCGAGATCATCGGCCCGCCGCGCCGCATCGAGGGGCTCGATGCCATCTTCCCCATGCAGGTGCAGGGCCCGGACGGCGAGATCTGCTACTTCACCCAGATCAACAGCGACCTGCCCGGAATCAGGCTGCCCAGGGCACGGAGCTTCATCGACCACCTGTTCATCAACGTGCTGGCGTCGAGCGACATGCGCGCGTCACAGCAGTGGATGGTCCGTCACCTCGGTTTCCGCATCGGCCGGGAATCGATGGAGATCGTCTACACGATGCTCGCCCGGGCATTCGGCACGCCGATGGATCAGCTTTACACCATATCGACCATGGTCCATGACAAGGACGTGTTCCTGGAGGTGGACCAGATGCCGGCCGCCGCCGCACCGCGAACGAAACACGACGGCCTGCTGCCGCCCGGAGTCGCCATCACCACCTTCCGGGTTGCCGACCTCGATGCCGTCAGCGCACCCTCGCTCGCCGGGCCGCGGGCCCACGACAGCAGGCTGTACCACGGGCAACGCAGCATGACGGTAACGGACCCGGATGGCACCTTGTTCGAGTTGGTGGAGGCTGGCTAGCCGATTCCGCCGCCAGGCCGGTTCAGCGGATCACGCTTGGGCATGGAGAGCTCCGAAGACGGTGCCTGCATCGAGAACGCGGATGTCCGGCGGCAATTGGGAACCATCGGGTGAATCGGGGACGAAGAGCACTGTTACGACCTCGCGATCCGACACCCCGGGCAGTACGTCCATGCCGCGCAGAGGCCGGGGCCGGATGTCGGTGACCCGCGCCGTCCACTTGACCTCGCCCACCAGGAGGCGACGGCCGTCCGCCGACCGCGCGACCACATCGAATTCCGGATTGTTTCCGTGCCAGTAGCGCTGCGCAGGCAGCCAGGGCCCGAATCGTGCGAGCGCATTGTCCGCACGATGCAACAGCGGCACGCTCATCCGGCATAGTTCCTCCCAAGCCATTGCTTCCAGGCCCGGTCGATGCCGGTACCACTGGGCGAGGCGGGTCTCGGCGGGTGCTTCGGCCAGCATCGCCCTCCTGGACGCGACGACCCGGAACCAGAGGCGCAGGAACGGGTCGTCGATCCGGTACAGGCTGCGCTTGCCCGACTTCGGATCGCTGCCGAACGGCGTTTCCCGGCGCACCAGGTTCATGGCTACCAGCGTTGCCAGCGGGCGGGCTAGGCTCGATACGGGCTTGCCGAGCCGGCCGCCAATCTCGCTGGCGCGGTGCGCGCCGGCACCGATAACGTCGAGCAGCGGGCGCAACGATGTGGCAGGAGGCGTTTCCGCCCGCAACAGCCGGTCGGGTTCGTCGTGCAGGGCTCCGGCCGGGTCGAGAACCAACGTATCCACGGCGCCATCCAAGTCGGACCCAAAGGGTTGTGCCAGTTCCCAATAGCGGGGCATGCCCCCCCACAGGGCATGGAGCGACACCGATGCGCGCAATCCCGCCTTGGGAAAGCCCCGCTGCAGAAATCCGGGCGGTAACGGGCGCAGCGCAAAAGCCTCCGAGGCGCGCCCATACAGGGGGGCGCCGGCATCGAGCAGGTTTCCGTGCATCATCTGATGGCTTGACCCACTGACGATCAGGCAGGGCCGACGTTGCGGAGCGTCCAGCCAGTTCTGCAGGACGCTGGTGATCGTTGGATCGGCGGCAATCAGGTATGGAAGCTCATCCAGGATCAGCGGGCCGGGCCAATGCGCATTCGCCGCCTCGGCGGTAAGGCGTTCGAAAAACGAACGCCAGTCCGGGTATTCCACGTCCGCGAATCCCGGGAACCGTGCGGCGACCGCGGCCGAGAGGTACCTGCGCTGCACGGCGGGCGCCGAAGCGTCCGCCACCGCGTACAGGCCGTCGCGGCGCCGTGACCACTCGATGAGAAGCCGCGACTTGCCGACCCGGCGCCGCCCCCAAATGACGGCGAAGCCGCTCTCGGTGGCGAGCGCGCGGTCCAGTCGGCGCATTTCGTCCTGTCTGTCGAGGAATTCCACGCCAGAAACTATGCGCCAAAAAATTATTCATTTCAACATAATGTTTTTTCGCATAATATTAGACGGGCTTGTCCCTATGGCGGGGACAACGGTGGACACACCGGATTCCTCTGCAGACAGGAGCGTGCCGCTGACACCAACCCTTCACCAAGGTTGGTGTCTTCAGCCCGCGTAATCCTCCATGCTCAGGTTCATCCGGTAGTGGAACCGCTCCGGGTGATACTGGCAGTGCAAGAGGTCGACCACGTCGCCGTTGTCGTCGAAGGAGTGCCGTACCAGGGTGAGCACCGGGTCTCCGGGCACCATCTGCAACTGTTCCGCCACCAGCGGCGAGGCTGCCGAGGCGCTCAGGTACTGCTCGATGCGGCTGATGCGGTGGCCGTTCTCGGCCATGATGTCGAAGCGCGTGCGGCGTTCGATGTTCTTCGCGGTGAACCCCTTATTGATACCCCGGGTCCAGCTTTCGTAGTAGGCGAACGGCACGCGATCTTCGCTGGAACGCACCCGGGTGACGTAGTGCACCTGCTCGTCTTCCGGCAGGCGCAGGTCGTCGACCACGGTGGGCGGGGGCAGGCTCTTCTCGACGTGCAGAACCCTGACTTTCGTGGTTCTGGACATGCTGGCCAGTTTCTCCAGCATGCCCACCAGGGGCGCCTCCACGTCCGACACCGAGGGTTCGTAGATCACGTGGCTGCCCCGGCCGCGCTGGCGCTTGATGAGGTCGTCGGCGACGAGCAGGTCCATGACCCGCTTGGCCGTCACCCGCGAGACGCCGAAGCCTTCCGCGAGTTCCGCTTCGGTGGGCAGCTTGGCGCCATAGGCCAGGGTGCCGGAGAGAATCCGCCGTTTCAGCAACTGGTAAAGCTGGTGGTACAGCGGAATGGGGCCTTCCGCGCGCAGCGAAGCGAGTTCCATCGGCGTGAACAGTTGACCGATCTTGCGCATCAGGCGATCCCTTTGGCCGGGCTGCGGCGTCGGGCTAGTTTAGCCGCCGACTTCAATCAGCGGGAAGGCCCAAGGCGCCAGGATTGATGCGCCCGTCCGGGTCCAGAAGCCGTTTCAGTGCGCTCATCAGCCTCCGGGGGGTGTCTTGCAGCCCTTCCGGGTACGGATAGCGCCGCCCGATCTGCAGATGAACGGCGCCCAAGTCCCTGAAAAGCGCTATCAGTTCGTCGCGCATCCGCATGACCTCGCCGCGGGCTTCGATGTCCTCCGGAAAGTGGTTGACCTTGCGCAACACGGCGGCCTCGACGCTGTGCCGGTGCAGAGCGTTGAGCTGATCGGGCCAGTAGAATACCGGTTCCACCACGAAGCAGTTGGTGTCGGCGTAGGTGAACAACGTGCCGTGCAGGATTTCGTGCCGCTCCATTTCGCTGCGGTTTTCCTCGAACAGTGCTTCCACCGCCTCATAGGCGGCCACCGCCCTGGAGTGAGGGAACAGGCCATGCACCGGCAGCCACCGCTCGCCGGCCGGGCCGATCATCGAATTCAGGGGGCCGAACGGATTCGCCCGGGCAATCTTGGGGATGCTGTTCTCGATCTCGCGGCCGCCCCGGGCGGTACAGGCCGCGCGGATGCGCTCTGCCGATTCGTCCGCCGCGGCCTGGGTCGCCTCCTCGACCATGAAGTGCACGGAGTAGTCGACGTCCTTCATGAAACCACGGCCGGCAACGGCCACCTTGAGGCCTTCCCGAAGTCCGCCGAGCACGCTGTCCTCACCTGAGACGACATTGCCGAGCGCCTTCGCATCGGCAAGCAGCGATTCCCGCTTCATGCGCTGTGCCCGCATCACGGGGTCGAAGGCGAAACAGGCGTCCGCGAGACGCTGCCTGGACACCTCGGACATGGCGTTCATGAGCGGCGCGTGGGTGGGGAAGTCGAAACTCACCGATGCCCCACCGTCGCCCACGGGCAACAGCTTGAGCGTCGCCGCGGTCTTGATCCCCAACGCCCCCACATCGCAGGTGAAAAGCCCGGTCAGATCCGGCCCGTAGTGGCGGAAAAAGGGGTTGGAATGAATCTGCGCGCCTGCACCGGTTCGCAATCGTTCACCGTTGGCCAGCACGACCTCGAACCCGATGACGGAGTCGACGGCGCTGCCATGACGGGCACTGCCCCAGAACAGGCTGTTCTGCGAGAGGCCGCCCCCCACCGTTGCCCGGCGACCCGAGAGCGTACCCCAGAACGGCGTGCGCAATCCCAGGGGCGTCAGGGTTTCGTTCAGCTTTCCCCAGGTGCAGCCCGCCTGCACGGTGACATACATGTCCTCGGCATTGACCTCGACCACCTCGTCCATTCGCGCCATGTCCAGGCACAGCGTGCGCCCGCCGGGGCAGACGTAGCCGCTGCTGTAGGACATCCCGCCGCCGCGCGGCGCGATGACGAGGTCCTGTTCCCGGGCGAAATCCACCGTCCTGACCACATCTTCCGTGCAGGCCGGCCGCACTACCGCCAGCACGGGTTGCGCGTCGCCGGAGATATCCTGACCATAGAGTTCGCGCGTCCCGGCATCGAGCGCGACGGCCCCGGCGCCGAGGCTGTCGACCAGCCGTGAAAGAAGGGATTCGTCAATGGTGGCCGATGATTGCAAACGCACCTCCCGGCGGCGCTCGAACACGCGGAATCGCAATCCAATGCGCCCGGCACACCAGTATAACCGCTCAGTTGCTATTGACATATCAATATGGTTTTATCGGCTGCAACTGCCTGTCCGGGTGCGCTGATGCCCGTCATGCAAACCTCCGACCTGACGCCGCGGGAGTACTGGGCCGAGGTCAAGTCCAATCCCAACAGAACCCGCTTCGGCTTCGGCGAGAAGGCGGCGCTGATCAACATCGACCTGCAGCGTGCCTATACCGACCTGGAGCAATTCCCCACCGCCTATCAGACGGACCCGCTCCAGATCGACTATATCAACCGCCTGTCGGCGCTCGCACGCGAGCGGAACATGCCCGTGATCTGGACCTATGTGGCCTACATGGAAAACGCCGACGATGCCGGAGTCTGGGGAACCCGCACCAACACGGAGAATTCCCTGCAGAACATCAAGGCCGGCGATACCCGGTCCGAACTGGATCCCCGGCTTCAGGTCGACCGCGCCCGGGATGCCGTCGTCAACAAACGCATGGCGAGCGTGTTTCACGACAGCCTGATCCCGTCGCTGCTGGTGTGGCACAAGGTGGACACGGTGATACTCACCGGCGGCAGCACCTCGGGTTGCGTGAGGGCTTCGGCGGTGGGCTCACTGTCCGGCGGCTATCGCACGATCGTTCCCGAGGAGTGCGTGGCCGACAAGCACGAGATTCCCCATTTCGCCAACCTCTGCGACATGATGCTCAAGTACGCCGACGTGGAGCCTTTCGAGACGGTGGCTGCCTGGCTGGAAAACCACCCCGGCTGCCCGCCCATTCGCGAGGCGCGCGGCGTCGATTTCTGAACGGATCGAATGCGCGAAGACCTGGGCCTATACGACTACCGCCCCTGGGACGAGCGCCTGCCGATCCGCTGGCCGAACGGCGCCAGGCTCGCCTTATGGGTGGCGCCCAACATCGAATTTTACGAACTGGAACCCCCGGCCAATCCGCAGCGCAAGGCTTGGCCGCGCCCCATCCCGGACATACAGGGCTACGGCACGCGTGACTACGGCAACCGCGTGGGCCACATGCGCATGATGGAACTGCTCGACACCTACGGGGTGCGCGGCTCCATCAGCCTGTCCGTCGCGCTCTGCGAACATCACCCGGAAATCATCGATCTCTGCGCGGAGCGGAACTGGGAATTCTTCAGCCACGGCATCTACAACACCCGCTACGTCTACGGCATGGATGAAGACCAGGAGAGGAGCGTCATCGAGGATTCGGTGCGCACCATCGCGAAACACACGGGCCAGCAATGCGCCGGCTACCTGGCACCGGCGCTGACGCACACCGAGCGCACGCTGGACCTATTCAGCGAAGCCGGCGGCCTGTACACCTGCGACCTCTTTCACGACGACCAGCCCACGCCCGTCAAGGTGCGTTCCGGCAAGCCATTCGTTTCAGTGCCCTATTCCCTCGAACTCAACGACACCATCGTCTACGTGGTGAACCGGGTGGAGCCGCGGCGCTACGGGGAAATGATCAGGCAGGCGTTCGACCGGCTGTACCGGGAGGGCGAACAGGGCGGCACCGTCATGTGCGTGCCCCTGCACGCTTACCAGGTGGCCCATCCGCATCGCATGCGCGCCTTCGAGGACGCACTGGCCTACGTCACGGGCCACTCCGACGTGTGGGTGACCACGGCACGGGAAATCGCCAAGTACTACGTGGAGCACTACTACGACCAGGCCGTGGCCAGGTGGGGCGCCGCATAGATGCCGCTCGACCCGGACTACCTGAAATACCCCCACCGTCGCTACGGCATGGACCACGACCGCTACGAATGGTCGATGCTGGCCCGGCGCAAGCCGGTTACGTGGCCGGGCGGCGCCAGGGTCGCGCTCTGGGTGAACCTGGCGGTGCAGTTCTTTCCGCTCAACCAGAGCGGCAGGCCCTTCCGGCCCCCCGGCGGCATGAGCACGCCCTATCCAGACCTGCGCCACTTCACGCTGCGTGACTACGGCAACCGGGTCGGCCTTTACCGCTGCCTGGAAGCCCTGGACGCAGCGGCGATCACACCAACGTTCTCCGTCAACGCGGCAATCGCCGAGAAGTATCCGCAATTGCTGGACCGGCTCAACCGGAGCGGCAACGAAATACTGGCCAGTTCCTGGCACATGGACACGCTGCACCATGGCGAGTTGCCCAGGTACGAAGAGGAGGAACTGGTGCAGCGATCGCTGGAGACGTTGCGCGCCGCCGTGGACGCACCGGTGGTCGGCTGGCTGAGCCCGGGGCGCTCGCAGAGCGGCAACACCCCCGATCTCCTTGCCGCCGCGGGGATCCGCTACATGGGCGACTGGATCAACGACGAACTGCCCTACCCGTTCGCGACGGACTACGGGGAGTTGATCGCGCTGCCCCTCTCATTGGAACTGGATGACCAGTTCATCATCCAGAACAACCTGCATTCCGAATGGGAATACGCAGACCAGGTGAAGGATGCTTGCGACTACTTGCTCGCCGAGGCCGAAAGCACAGGCCAGGGCCGCCTGCTCGCCCTCTCCGTCCACCCCTGGCTCATGGGCCAGCCGCATCGCATCGCCGCCCTGGAATCGCTCCTTCGGCACATCTCCGGAAAATCCGGCATCTGGTCCGCCCCCGCCCGCGACATCGTGGCGGCCTGGGAACGGCAGCGGGTTTGACGGCCGGGCCGTTCAGGCTGCTTGTCTGCGGCGCGGTATCCAGCATGTCGCACCAAGCCGCTCATCGAGTTCGCCAATGTTGTTCGTGTTCTACAACCGGACTCGGAACATATGAAAGTTGTGGCCGCTGCAAACGCCAGAAACCCTCAGCGATCATCGCGGCCCTTAGCGCAATATGCGGGCTCGCGATGCCCCTGGCCGCGCTTGGCGGGAAGGGCGCCGAACTCCTCGAGCTGCTGAGCGGCGAATACAACAACCACGAGCAGGTCTGGCAACAGAAGCTGGACGGTACAGCCAGCCACGAGCGGCGGCATTGGCGGGTCGAGCGGACAGGCGAGTCCAGCCTGGCGCTATCCGTAGCCCCCGGGCAATCGGCGGGAGAGCCCGCCTGGATATTCGACCTGCTTCCCGGCAGCCTCGACACCGTCGTCACGGCTGTCGGTGAACGCGAGCCCTTCTGCATGTACGGGTGGGTAGCCGAGGAGAACGGGTTCACAGGCAGGGAAACACCGTCGAGCCGGTGCCCGGCGGCGCTGCCCCGCTACTGGCGCGTTTCGGCAGACCGCCTGTTGAGCAGCCACGGGGAACCTGGCCTGGAAACCCCTTACTCGGCACGACGCGTGCGCTACTACGATGGCTGGATTGCCCTGCAGCGCCGCCGGATCGACCCGCATGCCGACAAGGACGATCACATACTGATCCGCGGCCTGCGCGCGCACGATGGAGGCTTCATCGTCTCCATCACGGACGGCGGGGATGCGACCGGATATGCCCTGGAACTCGCCCGACTCACCTATCAGAACACGAGCACCGCGGTGCTGAAGCTCGGCGTGATCGACGAATCCTCGGGGCAGACGTTGAGCTACGCCTGGTCCGCCCCCCTCGCCGAGCGCATCGGCATGAATCTCCGCTGGGTGCAGGCCGGTTTTAGCCGGGAAGACTAAAGGCTCGGGATACCGGTCCGGGCCCCTCGACGGCATCGCGGCAGGTCCTGGCGGGAAAGTCCTGCTATTCCTTCGCCGTCCGCACCGGGGCCGGTTCTTCACCCTCGGCAACGCGCTTGTAATAGATCCAGCTCGTGACGTTGCGCCGCTCGTCATCCAGCGGCGGCGGTTCCGTGTAGATCGGGTAGTGGGTGGCGATTTCGTCTTTCATGCTGTCGGGCAGGGCGTCCCAGGACGATAGCCGGAGGCCCGCGGTGTGCATGTAGATCACACCTTCGCGGCCAGCCATCTTCATCCAGGGAAGCCAGTCGGACATCCGCACCCAGCCGATGGAACTACCCGCCGTTTCCGTGCCGGAGTCGAGCAGTTCCTGCGCGTCGCCCAGAAAGTTGAACATCTCCGTGGCGCGGTAGATGCCGCCGATTTCGGCCTGGTAGTCGCTCGCCAGGGGATTCGGATAGAACAGCGGCACAGTGATGTTGAGCCGCCATCGGCCTTCGGTGATCTTTCCGGACCACCGGTACGGGTTGCCGTTGCGGTCGATTTCGTAGTTCGCGGAGTTCACGGGGTCGTTGGCCACATGCAGCACCTCCACCACTTCCCCGCTCCACGGATTCTCCCAGGTGGACAGCGCTTCGCCAGTTGCCGGGTCGCGGTAGATCAGCAGTTCCCGGGAGACCATCCGGTAGCCCTGCCCGCGCTCGGGGTGGGTGTGCGAAACGCAGGCGCGCACGTTCATGCCCTCCACATCGAACAGCAGCCGGTCGCGCTCGCCCTGGCGGCGGGAGTAGGCGCGCCCTTCCCACCAGAAAGTGGCGGGGACGCCGTCCACGGTCGAACAGGCGAGCTTGCGGGCAATGGTAAGCGCATCCCCGGGATCGTCCGGGTCGAGTTGCCGCGCATGTCCGGCGCCGCCGATTGCGACACTCAGCAACAAGAGGACCTTAAGAATGGTGTTCATCGTCGTTCTCCCGAAATTCCTGATTCAAGACCTGCTCATGCAACGCGCCAACTCGGTGTCCTCCGGGAAACGCGGGGGAAATCGCGCAGTTCGTTCCGCACGACGTGGCGACGGGTGTCCGCCGCAGCCACGGTGCTCCTCCGCAAAGGCGAACCGGTCACCGACGTTTCCATCAACCTTTCGGCGGCCCGCTCACCGGAACGGATGGCGCCTTCCATGCCCGGCGCGTCAATGGCCGTGTGCTCGCCCGCGAACAGCACACGCCCGACCCTCAGCCGCACCGCCCGGCGTTGCCTGGCAACCCGACCGGGCGACCAGGCCGCGTAGGCGCCGCCGGCAAACCTGTCCGCTCCCCAGGAATACCGGCGGAGGTAGCGCACCCGGCCCCTGGCCGCCGGGCGGATCCGTTCGATCGTCGCAACGGCCATACGCTCGAACTCCTGCTCGCCCAGTGCATCGACCGAATCGGCACCGCGCCCGTTGATAAACGCCTTGAGTCCGATGCAGGCGCCGGTTTCCCGGTGCACCCGCGGGAACAGCCGCTCCAGGGGCGTATCGGTCCACATGAAGGGCGCCAGGCCATCCTCTTCCCAGAACGGTTCCGCATCGAATAGTGCCATTGTCACCCGGGTATATGGGACGGTCGCCAGCGCTTCCCGCTGATCGGTGGTGAGCGGCAGGTCGAGGCGCAGCGCGCGCAGCGCCGGTACCGGCAGGGTGCAGATACAGTGTCGCGCGCGAAACGCGGTGCCGTTGTCGAGCTGTACGCGGACGCCATCTTCCTCCTGGCCGATGGCGGCGACCACGCTGCCGAGCCTTGGTTGCCCCGTCAGTTCGCCGGCCATTGCCGATGCCAGCGCCCCAGCTCCCGCCACAAAGTGGCCGCTACCCCTGTCCTGACGCCGTGCCACCGCACTTCGCCAGGCCCCCAGGGCGCTTACGTCATCGCTGTGGTTGTGGTTGCCGGCAACATTGATCAGCCGCAGCGCCTCTTCGGATACACCCTGCTCCCGCAGCACCTGCGTGATGGACCGGTCCTCACCGAGCCAGCCCACGTCATCCCAGCCGGCAACGGTAGCGAGCGGGTTGGCCCTCTGCAGGTAGTGTGACTCGAGCCGATAGGGAGGGATGGCACGTTCCGCGGCGGCCAGGAGATTCGCACCCGACTCCGCCCATCGCTCCGCCGCGAAGGTGTGCCCGTTCACGTGCAGGGCGACCCGGGAGAACCAACGGCGGTCCGGCGGGTCGATGGCCAGCCCGTATCGCGCAGCCAGTGCGTGAACGCGGGTATAGGAATCGCCGACTTCAATAGCGCCGTATTCCGGCCGGTCGGGCAATCCCAGATCCGTATGCGCCCGACCGCCCACGCGCTTCCGGGCCTCGAGAATCAGCGTCTCCCGGCCTGCCGCCTGCAGTTTTTTTGCGGCGGCAAGACCTGCGAGGCCGGCCCCCAGAACCAATACGTCCACCGGTCTGCCGGGCTGGCGGGCGCAGCCCATCGGGGCCAGCACGGTGCCTGCCGCCAGCGCCTTGCCAAACGTCCGCCGATTCATACCCGGCGGACTACCACCCCACCGTTCTGCGGCTCGGGCCCGCGTGCCGGCGGGCGCCTTGACGATGCCGGCGCGATGGCACGACTTTGCGGCACGCCTGCTGTCGACCACGGTATCCCCATGTGGGCAACGAGCCGGGTTCAGTCAACTACCAACTGGCCGTAAGCGTCACGCCGAACCAGGTGTCGCGGCGCTGTGCGACTCCGAAATTCCTGCGAAACGCTTCCGGTTCGGCGTAACGCAGCACGGCGTAGGCGCTGTCTTCCCCGGTGAGGTTGCGGCCCCAGACGCGCACGGAGTAACGGTCGCTGGCGACGCCGGCACGTACGTTGACCAGCGAGGTGTCGCCCGTTTCCGCGTAGTTGTGCACCTGGGCAAACTTGCTGGACTCGAAGGCGTAGTTGACGCCGACGAACCACTCCCAGCCACCGGCATCGGCGAGCGGCCTGCGCAGTTCGATATCTGCATACGCCTGATGCTCCGCCGTACGCGGCACCCGCTTGCCTTCGATGCTGCCGAACACGGAGGTGCAGCCACCGACATCCGGGAACTGGTCGCCCGTGGAGCAGTTGATCAGCCCATCGTCCGCCGCGTCGAGCAGCACCCCCTCGTTCTGGTCGACGCCCTGGTCGAATTCCGCATCGACCCAGGCATAGTTCAGCATCATGGTCAGGCCTTCCAGTGCCTGTGGGCGCATCAGAAATTCGGCTTCAAAGCCATAGATGTCGGCGTCGCCGGCGTTCACCGTCGCCGAGGTGGTGTTCTGGCCCGACTGCACGTTCTGGGTCAACTGGTAGCCCTCGATGTCGTTGATGAAGAACGCCAGGTTGGCGACCACCTGCCCGTCGGCAAGTACGTTCTTGGCGCCGATTTCGAAGCTGTCCACATCCTCTTCGTCATAGGTCGGTATGCCCGCCTCGATGGCAACCGTGCTGTTGAATCCGCCGGGCTTGGTGCCCTGGGCGAACGCGGCATAGAGCAGGTGATTGGGCGAGGGACGCCAGTCGAGCGTCACCCGGGGCAGGAAGCCGTCGAAGCTCGCGTCGGTTTCGACCGGGGGATCGGCCGGCGATCCCAGGTCCTGTACCACCGCGTGCTGGTCGATGTTCTCGTCCTGGTAGCGCGCCTCCAGGGACACTCCGAAATTCTCGGCGAGGTCAAAGGAAACCATACCGAATACGGCGGTGTTCTCGATGCCGATGGTGTTGACGTCCCGGGGCACGACGATGGTCGGGCCGAAGAACGGGGCCATGGACTCACACAGGAAATTGGCGGCGCAGACGCCCTGCATGCGCAGGAACTCGCGAAACCAGTTGCCCTGCGCGATTCCCTGCTGGGCGGCGGAAACTTCCCGGATGTCGCGAGTGGTCCGCTCGAGGTCAAAGTAGTAGGCGCCGATCAGGCCGTTGACCCGCTCCGAGGTGAAAGCCAACTGGATCTCCTGGGACCAGGAATCCTCGTCCGTGGCTGTGGCAAAGGTGAAATCGGTCATGGCGCCGACGTAGGCATACAGGAACGGCGGACCGTCGGCGAAGCCCCCGAACGGGAAGCCGTTCGGCGTGAAGTTCGCGACGTGGAATGACGTGGGCTGGTAGTCGCCGTCGATCACGAACGTTTCCTGGCGGTCGTTGTAGCCGGTGATCGAGGTGAACGAGAGCATGTCATTGATCTCGTAGTCGATCTTGAGGCTGAGTTGCAGGTTCTCGTCGGAGTCTTCGGCTTCCGGAACCTGCACGCTCCAGTCGGTATTGATGTCGCCGGGCTTCACCTCGCCGCAGAAATAGCGGCCTGCGCCGCCATACAGGCTGCCGTTGTCCGTGAAGCAATTGTTGTCGAAGTAACGGGTGACCGTCATGCCCGGCTGCCCGTCGTCCCGCTCCGCGTAATAGGCCCGGGCGCGGACCGACAGTTGATCGTTCGGCGTCATCTCCAGCACGCCGGCGATGGACTGGGATTGCTGGGCGCCGATGTCGGAGCCGTCGAACTGGTTGGTGAAGGGGCCGTCCATTTCGAAGTGCCGGACGGTCAATCCGCCGGCAAGCGTATCGCCGAGCGGTCCGCTGAGCGAGGCGCTCACCTCGTACTGACTGTCGGCCGCCGCTTCCACCTTCACGCGCCCCCCGAACTTGTCGCCCGGCGAGCGGGTGATGATGTTGATGGCGCCGGAATAGGTGTTGCGTCCGTACAGCGCGCTCTGGGGGCCCTTGACCACCTCGATTCGCTCAACGTCGTTCAGGTCGTAGTCGTCGATGGAACCCGAGATGTAGACGCCGTCGATGAAATACGACACACCGGAGTCGCCCAGGATATTGGCCTGCCCGCGGATGACGGGCCGGTTGCTGCCCCGGGCGAATTCCGAGTCGAACAGCAGCCCCGCGGTGATCTTCGATACGTCGGCGAGACTGCTTATGCCCAGTTCCTCGATCTGGGCGGCCGTGATGGCCGTAACCGCAACCGGGGTGTCCTGCAGCCCCTCCTCCATTTTCCTGGCCGTCACCAGGATTTCCTCGGTGATCGACTCGGCGCCGAGCGCCGGAACGGGCAGGGTCAGCGAGCCAAGGAGAATCAGAACCGGAGCGGCCGGAACGTGGAATTTGCAGCGAGACATGTTACCTCTCCCAATGCCAGTGGTTGGGGCCTGACCGGCGCTTCGATGACATTAGAGATATTGATACATCATTAGTACAATTTGCAAGGGATTCGCCCCGAAAACGGAGGAACCAGCGATGACCGACGACATCCGTTCCGGCATGCCCGTCCTGGCCCGGCACGAGGGCGAATGGCGCGGCGAGTACATTCACGTGGCGCCGGACAACAGCCTGCTCGACCGCCACGAATCCCACCTGATCTGCACCATCCCCGACACCGGCGAGCACGATTACATGCAGACCAACATCTACACTTGGAGCGACGGCCGGCGCGAGGAACTGGACTTTCCCGCCAGGTACGAGTCCGAGCGCATCTGGTGGGACAACGACCGCATCGTCGGCTCCGCCTGGGAGACCGACCACCGCACCATCGTGCTGAGCTGGTCGCGCAAGGACCTGCCCGGCAGCTATCTCTACGAGATGATCCAGATCAACGACGGCAACGACAAGCGCGCCCGTACCTGGCACTGGTTCGTTGGCGATGAGCTGATCCGGCGTACCTGCATCAAGGAATCGCGCAGCTCGGGCTGATGGAGCGACATCCGGCCCGGCGCATCGGCCGGTGTCCTGTTGGTGGCAAGAGTCCGCCTTCGTTCGGGCACCGAGAGCGGGCCTGGGGGGGGGGGGGGGGGGGGGGGCCCCCCCCCCCGCGGGGGGGGGGGGGGGGGGG
>JAPPHD010000103.1 GCA_028821125.1 Gammaproteobacteria bacterium | reverse complement strand
GGCCGGGTGTCGAACAATCTGCGCCCTCGAATTCCACGAAAACGCGTCCGCTTGGTGTGCCGGATACCCGTACCGCATACCTGCTCCCGGTGTCGAGTCACTGGTATTATGTCAAATAGATTATCTATTAAAATCAATGAGTTAAAAATTGTTCCATGCGAGCCCATGGCAAAGTCCGGCGTAGCATCAAGTATGCTGACAGACTTCTGCCACGCGCTGTCAGGTACCGGACGCGTCGAAAATGCCCTGGATGGAGCCGTCCAGCATGGCGTCGAACTCCGAATCGGTCTGGGTGACCGCCAGGCCTTCGGTCAATGCCCGGGAGAAGCTCGCCACCATGCCGTTTTGCCGGGTCAGGCGTGCATTCGCCTCCTCGCGGCTGTAACCGCCCGAAAGCGCCGCAACGCGCAGGACGCCGGCATGCTCGACACAGTCGCCGTAGAGATTGTCGCGTTCCGGCAGCGTCAGCTTGAGCATGACGCGACGCCCATTCGCGAGACGGTTCAGCGACTTCACGATCTCGTCATGCAGAATGTCCTCGGCGGCGGCCTTGTCCGGGCAGTGAATGTCCACTTCGGGCTCGATGATGGGCACCAGCCCGGCGTCCAGAATACGGTTGCCCGTCTCGAACTGCTGGTCGACCACCCGGGCGATGCCCGATGGGTTCGCCTGCTTGATCACCGAGCGCATCTTGGTGCCGAAGATACCCTTGGCCTTGCCGCGCTCCAGCAGCGCTTCCAGTTCCGGCATCGGCTTCATGACCTGCACGCCGTCTTCCTCGGCGGCCAGGCCCTTGTCCACCTTGAGGATCGGCACGACGTTTTTCACCTCCCAGAGGTAGCTGGGCGATGACCGGCCCGCCACATCCCGGTCCATCGTGTTTTCGAACAGGATGGCTCCGAGAATGCGCGCCCCGGTGAAACTCGGGCTCGTGACGATGCGGGTTCGCATGGCGTGGACGATGTCGAACATCTGCTCGTCCGTGGACCAGGCATCCGCCCCTACCCCGTACAGGCCGAGCGCCTTGGGCGTGCTGCCGCCGCTCTGGTCGAGGGCCGCGATGAAGCCCCGGGCGTGGCCGATTTTCTCGAGTTGCTGCTGGTGGGTCATGCTGTTCCCTCCAATCGCTGAACTAGCGCGGCGGCAGCCCGCGCCGCGCCCGTTCGGCGTTCATGCGGTCCTTGTCGACGGCAAGGCGCTCGCCGAGCTGGTCTTCCGAGGCGACGCCCGCCATGTGCGCGCCCGCGGTCTTGCTGTTGTACATGATCTTCTTCACGGGCGTCACCGCCAGTATGACCCGGAGCGGCGAGTCGAGCAGGCTGTAGAACGCCGCCTCGCCCTCGGCGCTGTCGGGGCTGACCTTCCTGGCCAGCGCCGCATAAAACCATTTCTTGGTCTCGTCGTCTTCGAAGAACTCGCCGGTACCCTTCACGGTGATGGCGCCCGTGGGCAGTTCCGGCGAGGCGTCCGGTCGATAGCTGGCGCTGGAGACGTTGACCGAGACCCGGTTGTCCCGGCGGATGGCGGAGGCGCGGTGGCGATGCGCGGCGAAAGTGATCCAGAGCTTGCCGTCGCGCCAGACGAAGGCGTGGGTAACGCCCACCGGCCAGCCGTCCTTCGTCCCCCACATGAGCACGCACTCACCGGCGTTGGCGAATAGCTGGTCGACTTCGACGTCGGTGAACGGGTAAATCGAAACGATCTCGTGATCGTGGGTGTGTGCCATGAGAGTGTCCTTCAAGCTTGGGGGAGGTTTTTTCCAGCGGCGAAGGTTGCCCAAGCCGGGGCGGGAACGCAACCACCATCAGGCGAATCCCGGTGATGGGGCCGCTTTCTCAGATTGGCCGCCGCGACCGGCAACCCCGCGCGATCCAGCATTCATAGACGGTCCGCGCCGCACGCTCGAAGCGGGAAAGGTTGGCCCGAACTTCCGCATCGAGGCGGACGCCGCCGTCTGTCCCCAACACCCTTTCCAGGGATTCCCCGTACTCGGGTATCCGCATCCAGTCAGCCACTGTCTCACCGGTGATCTCCACGTGAAACTGCATCCCGTAGGCGTTTTCACCGAAGCGAAACGCCTGGATGGCGCAGGCGGGCGAACTCGCCAGCACCACACCGCCCGGCGGCACGGCGGCAACCTCGGCGCCGTGCCACTGCAAAACGGGCAGCGGATTATCGAGGTTCCGGAACATCCGGTCCGTACGAGCTGCTTCCGTGTGTTCGACGGCCATGACACCGACCTCCGCCACCCCCCGCTCGACCCGCCCGCCGAGCGCCTCGGCGAGAAGCTGATGGCCCAGGCAGACGCCCAGGAAGGGGCGGCGCAGATCCACCACGAATCGCCGGATCGCGGCGCATTCATCCGCCAGCCACGGGTGTTCCGTGCGCTGCCAGACATCCTGCGGGCCGCCCATGACCAGCATGCCGTCAAAGCGTTCAAGTGCGGGAATGGCATCCCCCCGGTCGAGATGCGCCACCTCCCAGGCATGCCCGTCGTCTTCCATGAAGCCGCGCAGCACGCCCGGATGCTCGCTGTCGGCATGCTGGAACACGATTACGCGCATGACGAACTTCGCGCTTCGGAGTGCCGCAAAACTTCAGCGGTGCGCAATTGCTCCCGCGTCAGCCGTTCGATGCGGCGACGACTCCGCAACCGACGCGTCCTCCCGCACCGCCGATAGGCTGGGTGACCTGATCGTCAGGATGGGCATGAATCACCACCGCGGATCCGTCCTCGTCGAGCAGCGCGGGCGCCTTGCCACCCGAAACGGAGACCCTCGGCGTAAAGAACTCTGCCCGTGCCGACCCGTCCGCTCCGACGTAGAGCAGCGGCAGGTCGCCGTTGTCCGGGCCTTCCGGGTTGCGCAGGCCGTGGGGTACGCCCTCGGGATTGATATGACCTCCCGCCGCGGTGAAATCCGGCTCGCAGGCGCCTTTCGCATGCAGGTGAATGCCATGGGCGCCGGGCGTGAGCCCCTCGACCTCGACATACATCAGGACGCCCGTCGGCGCCTGCTCGAAAGTCGCCTTCCCGATCGCCGAACCCCCGGGTTCAACGAGTTGCGCCATCGCCGTCCCCGTATTCGCGCGCAGGCTCCCGGAAAAACCCGCAACCACTGCTATGGTAATCAGCGTCGTCTTTTTCATCGATGGCCCTCCCTTGGCCAGTCGTCCTGTTGGCTTGCGAGAGCGAGAGTATGCGATCTTGGCCCGGCGCGGCACAACCGCCCTGATCCCTGGCCGCCTCTGCGGCTGGCCCGCATCCGTCCGCCGCTCAGGCTTTGGACCGGTCATCTCGCCGTCAGATCTTTGCGGCGTGGCGCACGATCGAGTCGTGAAAGCTCTGCACAAGAGGTTGCGAGAACATGGACTTGCGCGCCACGAAGCGTACCGGGCGGTTGAGGCCGTGCCGGTCCAGTTCGATCAGCTTCTCGCGTGGCGCGCCCAGCGTGTGGGCGACACCGATCGGCACCAGCCCGTGGCCGAAGCCGGCGAGCGCCATCTGTGCTGCGCTGAAGAAGGATTCCAGAGACGCCTTTCTGTGCAGATGCAGCCGGCGCATGTCGTCCTCGATGGACGCCCAGGCCCCGGAGCGGCTCTCAATGGTCAGCACGTCGAGGTCCTCACCGACCCTGTAGTCCAGCGGCTCCAGCGCCGAAGGAATGATGACCATGGGCTCCATTCGCACGATCTCGCTCTGCAGGTCGGTGTCCGCACCGGAGGCCCCGGTGCAGATGCCCACCATGTACTCGCCGCTGCGCAGCCGGTCGAGCACGGTGGGGGAACGCTGGGCGTGAAAGGTGAACTCCACCTCCGGCATGTCCCGCTGCACCGCCGCGAAGAGTTGGGGCCCCCAGCTCGCAAGAATGGCTTCCGAGACACCGAGGATGATCTTGCCGCTCGGCAGGGCGCTGTCCTCGAGGAACACGCTGCGCAACTCGCTGACCAGCGGGGCGACCTTCTCCACCAGGTGGGTGCCGTGATGGGTCAGTACCACCCGTCGCCCGAAACGCTCGATCAGCGGCCGGTCGTAGTGGCGTTCCAGGGCGGCGATGCGCTTGCTCACCGCCGACTGGGAAATCTTCAGGACCGTGCCCGTTTCCATCATCGTGCCGGTCTTCGACAGCACAATCAGCGTCTCGAGGTTTTCGATCATGTGTTCAGCTCACGGCCCCTTCAGGCAGGCCCCGATCAATTGTCCGCCCCGGTTTTCCGCCGTCACCAGGTTCCGCGCGAAAGTTCGGGCCGCACCGGCAATCACCCGGGCGGAATCGCTCAGGACGCGTCCGGCGTGCCCGGGAGCGGCTTGACGACAAACAGGAGATCGCCCGCATTCACCTGCTGCCCGCTGCCGATGTTGACCCGGGTCACCTCGAATTCCAGGTCGGGGTCGTAGAGCTGTACATCGGGATTGAAGTCGTTGAGCGAGAGCGGCGTGAAGATCTTCATCGCCTCGAGCTGGCAGAGTGTCGTCTCGACGCCGATGCGGTCACCCACCGCAACGTACTCGGCCTCCGTGGGCGAAGGCGCCGCGTAGAAAATCGCCGCCGCCGGCGACAGCACCTTGAGTTCGTCGCTGTCGTCGATGCGAACGCTGTCCAGGTCGAAGGCCGAGGCGCGCTCGCCGGCCGCGGACTCCATCTCTTCGATCAGCGAGCGCGCATCCGTGCGTTCGAGGAATCCGGGGAGGTAGTTCGTGTCGTATTCGCCGCCGCGGAACTGCCCGTCGGACAGAACGCGCCGCAAAAGCGCGATATTGGTGCAGATGCCCGTAATACGGACGCGCCCCAGGTAGTCCGAGAGCTTGTCGATTGCCGCATCCCGGTCGTTCGCGTGCACGATGACCTGGGCCACCATGCTGTCGTAATACGGTGAGACGAACTTGCCGCTGCCGGCGGCCGCAATCACCTCCACGCCTTGCTCCTCGGGGAAGTCGGCAACCGAGATCTCTCCCGGATGCGGCCGGAACGTCAGCTTGCCGTCGGCGTTGAGCTGCACGCTTTCCGCATTGACCCGCGCCTCGATCGCGTAGCCCGTCGTACGGGGCTTGAGACGGGCAATCGACTCGCCCGAGGCGATGCGAAACTGCTCGCCGACGATATCCACCCCCGACACCCACTCGGTCACCGGATGCTCCACCTGCAGCCGCGTGTTCATCTCCATGAAATAGACCGCCTGGGCCTCCAGGTCGAAGATGAACTCCACGGTACCCGCGCCTACGTAGCCCACTTCGTCGGCGAGGGCCGCGGCATGGGCCAGCACATCCTTCTGCAACTTCTCCGGCAGCATGGTGGAGCCCGACTCCTCGAATACTTTCTGTTTTTCCCGTTGCACGCTGCAGTCGCGAAGGCCGAGCACCCTGGTGTTGCCCCGGGTATCGCGCAGGATCTGCACTTCGATGTGGCGCAGGGAAGTGACGTATTTCTCGAGATACACGTCACCGTTGCCGAAGGCGCTGCGCGCCTCCGCGGTGACCCGGTGAAACAGCTCGTGGAACTCCCCGGGCGTCTCCACCACCTGAATGCCCTTGCCGCCACCCCCGTGCACCGCCTTGATCAGCACGGGATAACCGAGTTCCGAGGCCACCTCCTCCGCCCGGTCGGCATTCGTGAGGATGCCGTGGCTGCCCGGAACCACCGGCACGTCGAGCTTCGCCGCGGTGGCGATGGCGTTGGACTTGTTGCCCATGGTTTCCATGGCGGAAACCGGCGGCCCGATGAAGTTGATGCCCCGGTTGCGCACCAGTTCGGCGAACTGGGCGTTCTCGGACAGGAAGCCGATTCCCGGGTGCAGCGAGTCGACGCCTTCCTGTTCGGCGACGGAGAGCACGCTGCGGGCGTTAAGATAGCTCTCGTCCGGCGTGTTGCCCCCGATACAGACCAGCGTATCCCGCCCGGTCAACCCGTCGACCACCATCGACTCCATGTCCGGGTCCGACTGCACCAGCACCACCTCGATTCCCCGCGCCTGGGCGATGCGGACCAGCTTCGCCGCGGTACAGCCCCTGGCGTGAACCAGCACGCGCCTGACCGGCCGCACCAGGTCCGCGTCGGTGTATCGGGGACGGGGCGCCACCACCACGGGCCGTTCCCGGCTGAGCACGCCCGACATGACCCGCCGCATGACCTCTTGCACGGTTTCCTCGGCAACGGGTATCTCGGGATCGATTCCGCGCAGGTCCTCATCGAGGCCCGTATGGAAAGGGTGCCTGACGAGCCCCTGCATGGACGACTCGTTTTCCGACAGGTAGTTGGAAAGTATGGCGTTGAGCGGCAGGTTGCTCGGCACCACGATCTGGCCGGCGAACGGCATGCTCGTGCCCGAGAAGTAGTAGGTCTGCACCAGCGGATGGGTGACGAAGCTGGCCTGGGCGCCGCCGGTGCAATCTCCGTAGCCGAATACGACGATCGGCAGGTCATGGTCGCGCACGAAGCGGGTGATTCGGTCGTTGACCGCCGCCATCGAGAACAGCGCGCCCGCCCCTTCCTTCGTCTGCATGCCCCCGGAGCACACGAAGCAGACCACCGGCACGTGTTCCATGGCGCATTCCACCAGCAGCTTGCAGAATTTCTCGCCGCTGGCCATGTCGAAGGCGCCCGCCTGGAAACCGACGTTGGAGAGCACCACGCCGCAGGGCAGCCCGCCGTTTACGCCACGAAACCGCGCCATGCCCGTGACGACGCCGCACGGCGGCGTGCCCCGGTTCAGCGCATCCTCGATGGAGTGCCGGAAGCCGGGAAAACCGCAGGGGTCGGAGCTGATCAGATCGCCGAAGCGCTCCTTCCAGTCGGTAAAGAACGCTTCAAGAATCTCTTCGTAGGTGAAGCGGTGCTCCCGCTTGTAGCGGTTCAGCACCTTCTGCATCAAGAGGTCGCGGTAGGCCATGTTAAGCCGGTACCAGAAGTCCTTGCGGCGGCCGATGTTCCTGGGCGCAATGCGGCCGTTGTACGACTTGCGCACCCTTTCGGACTGCACGAGGGAGCCGAGCAGGTTCTGGAACAGGTAGGTGACCACCACGAACAGGGCATCGGCAAGATAGGGGAAGCTGGCGCGTTTCCATTCCTCCACGGCCCGGAAGAACTCGCCGCCCTTGGGCAGCCTGCCCATGCGACGGTACCAGTCAAAGAACCGGGCTCTGAGCCGATGCGTCTCGCCGACGGGCTCTTCCTGGCCGCCGGTGGAACAGGATGCCGACAGCGCCTTGCCGATCAGCGTCTCAAGCGTCTCCTGTGACAGCGACTGGTCTTCCTGCGCTTCTTCCGCGATCGTGTCCAGGTTCGCGATGATGCTGTCGTACACCGAGTCGAACAGCAGGAGCCTCTCGCATTCGTCGATAAAGCCGCGCCGCAGGTCGGGGTCGATCAGTACATCGAGTACCGTCATGTCGCTCAGCGGCACCGGCGCGCCCCCTTCCCGGGCGGGCTGGACGAGATCGGGGTACCGGCGGGCGAGAATGTCGCGGTTGACGCGGATGTCCGAAGCTCCGCGTACCAGCAACGTGCGCGTTTCGGTGTGCAACTCGCCCTTCACCACATCGGCAAGCCCTTCGCCGGTGATGACGACATTGAGTTCCGTGGTGAGTTGCGTTCCCAGCCAGCTCAAGGACTTGCCCCGGGTGCCGCCGGCGCGGAGCAGCTTCTTGCCTTCATGGGTGAACCGCTCCCGGATGGCGCCGAGCAGCCTGCCGTCCCGGCGGATCGCGCGGATGAGCTTGGCCGGGTCGCCGATGTCGGCAACGCGAAGCACGTGCCAGGTGTCTTCCCAAGCCTCCAGGAACCCCGCCAGCGCCTTGAGGTTGCTCGCCGCGTCCCCCTTCCAGCGGTTGTACAGGAAGCCGCCCACCGCTGAAATCAGGCGCGTACGGGATTGTTCGTAGTTCTTCCTCGGCTCCCCGAAGATCAACTGCGCGATGCGGCCCCGCTCATCGTGAACCGCCTGCCTGGCATCGCTGTAGCCGCGCAGGGACTTCGACAGCAGATCGTCGTAGACCATCCTGTCCGGGTCCTGCAGCCATTTGAGAAAGGTTCGGCGACGCTCCAGCTCGGCGCGGCGCGCGAGTTCGCCCTTGGGCAGGTCACGGGCCGCCAGGCGCCCGTACTGCTGCGTGCTGGTCGCCCGAATGCGCCGCCGCACCTTGAGGTAACGAAGATACCGGTAGGCGACACCGAATACGCTCAGGTATTCCGTGGGATTCTTGGTGATCTTCAGCAGTGCGCTTTCCTGCATCATCCGCAGTTGCGGCGACGGATTGAGGTAGCGCTGCAGGCTCTGGCGGTAATGATCCAGTATGTACGGGCTTTCCGCCACGAATTCCCGGGTGCGCTGCTCGACCGACGAGAGCCCGCCGACGATGGCAAGGCGCAGGTTCTCGAGCTTGTCCGGCTGATCCGGCGAATAGTCGATGACCCCGTCGATGTATCCCTGCATGTACAGTTCGAAGGGCGACAGGCCGACGTACTTGGCGCACTCCTGCCAGGAGAGGTTGAGGCGACGGGCGATGTTGGCGAGCCCCGGAGGCTGAATCGTGCTGAACACGCCGTCGCTCACCGACAGGATCATGTTGCTGGCGGCCAGCGGAATCGCGCCGCCCGAATACCCGAGCCCGTAAATCACGCCCACATTGGGCACGTCCACGTTGCTTGCCTCGGCGATCAGCCTGGAAATGCTGTGCGCCTGGTTGGCCCGGTTGGCGTCTTCCCGCGCATCCGCCCCGGGCGTGTCCATGAACGTCACCACGGGTATGCGCCGTTTCGCGCACGCCGCCAGGTAGTCTGCAGCGCGCAGGTGATGATCCGGCCCCCAGATGCCGTTGTCGCTCGACCGGTTCTGCGCAATGAACCCGATGAGGCGCGCGTCGTCGCCGAAGTCCATCCCGACGGTGGCGCTGAAATAGGGGCCTCGGGTGTCCTCGTTCTCGACTTTTCCGAGCTGCCGGATCACGTCCGGCGCGGGCGTCCTGTTCTTGTTCTCGGCGGGGGAGACCACCCGTTCTATGTAGGAGTCGATGTCCAGATTGGACAGCCGCCTGGTGCGGCGGGCAATCTGGGAACGGGTGAACATTCCAGGCAGCTTCCCGTTCCGGCGCACCGTCGGAACCAGTGAGAAGTCCTGGGCCAGGCTCTCGGCAATGAGGTAGAGGCGGTCGCCCTCGATGAGCTGTTTGTCCACGCCTGACGTCCTGTCCCGCTGAATCGCATGATTTCAGAGCAGACCGGAGGCGTCAACGCTGCGAATCCGGCAAGCGCGGCAACCCCGAGGGCATGTAAAATCGTTGCCCGTACCGTCGAACGACGATGATCATACGAATTCGCCGACAAAATATATCTATTTATTTCAATAAGTTATTTGGAAAAGGATAGAAACGTCTCATGAAGAGCCTCGCTTGCGCCGTCCTGACGGTCTCCGATACCCGCACTGCTGCCGATGACACGTCGGGGGACCTGCTGGCCGAATTGCTGGAGTCGGCAGGCCACCGGCTCGCGGGGCGCGCCATCGAAAAGGACGACGTCTACCGCATTCGGGCCCGCGTATCGGCATGGATTGCCGACCCGGAAATCACGGTCGTTCTCACCACCGGCGGGACGGGTTTCACCGGCCGCGACTGCACGCCCGAAGCGCTGATACCGCTGTTCGACAAGACAATCGAGGGTTTCGGCGAACTGTTCCGGCAACTGTCCTACGACGAGATCGGTTCCTCCACCGTTCAGTCCCGGGCCGTGGGAGGGCTCGCCAATGGCACCTTGATCTTCGCCCTGCCCGGCTCGAACAACGCCGTGCGAACCGGATGGGAGAAGATCATCGAGAAGCAGCTCGACATCGACAACCGTCCCTGCAATTTCGCCGAACTGATCCCGCGTTTCCAGGAAGCGCGGTAAGTGGGGGCTGGCCCGCATCCGTCACCAACTTCCCGCAGCGGACGCCGATGCACTCGCGATGAACGCTGGTGACGGATGCGGGCTCGGTGGGGAACTGTCGCGCCGCCGAAACATCTAACCTACAATCCGCGCGCAACCGGGCGATTTTATGGCGGTTCGGTCCCTGACCGGCAGGATGATGCAGGAGTCAACGTGTCTCGTCTTCCAGTAATCGTCGGCTTCGGCGGGATCAACCCGGCCGGCCGCATCTCGTTCCATCATGCCTACCGCCGCCTGGTGGTCGATGTGCTCGGGGAAGCCGACCGCGCCCGCACCTACCGCAGCCTGGCTGCCCTCATGAATCTGCAGGAGGACTCGGAGCAACCGGATACCCGCCGATACATCGACGATCACACCCTGATCCGCCGTATCGAGCTCTTCGACCCGGAGTCGATCCGCTGGAACCGCGAAGCCTCCCTGGCGGCGGCAGGCGCGCCCCTCGAATTCGTGATCGCCAGGCGGCAGTTGCCCGCGGCACTTCCGGACGGCTGGCGTGTCGAAGAACACGACGCCCGCTCCGTCAAGGTCACGGTGAACGGCACCCTGAAAACACTGCTGCCCGACCGGCGCGTATCGAGGGTATCGAGCGCGGGGCAGGCCCCCACCGGGTTCGATCCCGCCGCCCTGTACCCCGCACGCAGCCATCCCCGCGGCTTGCAGCTCACCGTCTTCGGCGCGTCGGACACCATTCGTTCCTCCGGCCTCTCTCTGGAGTTGCTGAAGCGCAAGGTCGCGCCCGACCAGTTCGCGGCCTACTCCACCAGCGCCCTCTCCCAGATGGACCCGGAGGGCTACGGCGGCATGCTGCAGAACGCCATGCTCGGCAAGCGCGTCACCTCCAAGTGCGGCGCCCTGGGGCTGCCCGAGATGCCGGGAGATTTCGTCAACGCCTATGTACTCGGTTCGGTGGGCGGCACCGGCGGCATTCTCGGCGCCTGCGCGACTTTTCTCTACAGCGTCAAACAGGGCGTCGAGGACATCCGGTCCGGCGCCAGGCGGGTGGTGGTGGCCGGAAACGCCGAAGCGCCGATTCTGCCGGACGTCATCGAGGCCTACCGGACCATGGGCGCGCTCTCCGAGGACGAGGCCATCATGGAACTCGACGGCACGGACGTCCCCGACCTGCGGCGCACCTGCCGGCCGTTCTCGAGCAATGCCGGCTTTACCGCCGGCGAAGCCGCCATCTATGTATTGATGATGGACGACGAACTCGCCATGGAACTCGGCGCCGAGGTCCTCGGTTCCGTACCCGGCGTTTACATCAATGCCGATGGCTACAAGAAATCGATACCCGGGCCGGGCGTCGGCAACTACCTCACCGTGGCCAAGGCCATGGCCCTGGCCCGCAGCATCCTTGGCGACGAGGGCCTGCGGCGCGGCACCCACATCCAGGCCCACGGCACCGGCACACCGCAGAACCGCGTCACCGAATCCCACATCCTGAACGAACTGGCCAGAATCAACGGCATAGAAAAGTGGCTCGTCAGCGCCGCCAAAGCCTATGTCGGGCACACCATGGCGGCTGCCGGCGGCGACCAGCTCGCCTCCGCCATGGGCGCCTGGGAGCACGGCTGGGTACCCGGCATCACCACCATCGACCACATCGCCGAGGACGTCTACGACAGCAACCTGCACCTGCCCATGCAGCACGTTGAAATCGACCCCGCCGCCATGCCTGGCGCCCTGATCAATTCAAAGGGATTCGGCGGCAACAACGCGACCGCGCTGTTCCTGTCTCCGGATTTCAGCCGCCGGATGCTCGAGCGGCGCTGGGGCAAGGCCGCCTTCGCCGAATATCAAAGGCGCAACGAGGCGGTGCGGGAATCCCGGAGCGCCTACGATGCAGCAATGCTGGAACAGACCATGCCGTCGATCTACCGGTTCGGGGAAGGGGTGCTCGAGGGCGAAGACCTCACCATCACCAGCGACAGTGTCCAGATCCCCGGTTTTGAAATGCCGGTCAGCCTGGATATCGAAAACCCTTACGGAGATATGCTCGAACCTTGAGGTCAATGAAAGTTTCCACCCCGGCGCACCGGGGCGCTGACGCGCAAGGAACAGACGACTGCTGGGAGAGAGTAGGTGTGCGGTACGGGTATCCGGCACCTTTAAAGCACCCCTGCGCCCTCGAATTCCACGACAACGCGTCCGCTTGGCGTGCAGGATACCCGTACCGCATACCTGCTCTCGGTGCCCGATCGAAGCAATCTTTTGGTACGGCTAATTTAAAATGATGTTTGATTCAATCGCTGACGTAGTGGAGCCAATGTTCGAATTTCGGGTCAGTTCCCCGGGAAATTTCCGCAAGGGCATCCTTCAGACGCGATGTGACAGGTCCCGTACTTCCGGAGGAAACCGGACGGCCATCGATCCGCACGACCGGCCAGACCCCCACTGACGTCGATGTCAGGAAGACCTCGCGCGCACTGCGCAGGTCGTCGACGGCAAGATCCGTCGCGTGGCACGCGATTCCCAGCGCGTCGGCGAGTTCGATCACGGAGGCGCGGGTGATGCCGTGCAGCACCTTGTCTTCAGGCGGCGTCGCGAGTCCTTCGGCATTCACCAGGAATATGTTCGATGTCGGCGCCTCGGCGATGGCCCCGTCGCCGTCGAGCAGCACGATCTCGTCGAATCCTTCCTCTCGCGCGCGCCATTTGGCAAACATGGCGGAGGTGTAGTTGGCCGCCATCTTGGCCTGGGGCGGGATGATGTCCGGCCGGCGATTGACAATCTCGCGCTCCACCTTGAGCGAAACGGTTTCACGGTGCGAGCCAGCCGGTTCCTCAATGCCCAGGATGTCCGATTCGTAGTCGTAGGCGCAGATGAACACGCCGACCCGCGGGTTTCGGGGCACCAGTTCCGCCTCGATGGAGGGAATCAGCGCACTGATCTTCAGCGATGTGACGCCAGGATTCCGGCGCACGGTCTCGGCGCAGCCTTCGACCAGCTCTGCCTGACTGTAGGCAATGGGCAGCCCCATGATCGAACAGGTCTTGAACAGCCGGGCCACGTGATCCTCCAGGCGGAAGACCGCCACGCCTAGTTGCGCCTGGTGGACACTCATGAAATCGAACGCCAGTGAGCCGCGCTGCAGGCTCTGGGCGAGGATGTGCACGTTCGCATTGTCCCAGGGCACGAATTCCCCGTCGCGCCACACGGTTCGTTCAACCCTGTTCACGGTCTGCACCCCTCTTGAAGCCTTTCAATGCCAGGGCCCCGCTTCCCGGCTCAACTGCTTGAGCCTGGATTCGACGGATTCGCGTACCGCTGCCCCGCCCGGCGCCCCCAGCGCCCCCTCATAGATGCGCTTTGCAACATCCGGCGCGCCGAGTTCCTCCCAGGCCCGCCCCTTCTCCATGAGCAGATGGGCCGCATCCGGCGAAAGCGCCAGTTGAAAATCAACGAGGTCAAGCACCCGGTCCCAGCGCGCCATGCCCATGAACTGGAACTTGACGTTGTTGAGCATCCGCAGCGCGATCGTGGAAGAGTCGGCAACCTCGAACGCGCCGTGCCTTTGTCCGCGTTGCAGCCGCTCCAGGCAGGCCGCTTCGGTCACGGCCTGGAAGCCGAAGGGGTCGACCAGGACGCCGTCGATGCGCGCCAGGAAGTGACCGGGAAAGTTGATGCCGCGCGCATCGTGGCCCCGGCGCCGGGCGATATGCACCAAAAGGACCGCCAGGGATATGGGAATGCCGCGCCGGGTGCTGAGCACATCGGCGATGCAACTGTTGGCGGTGTCGACGTAGTTGTCACGGTTGCCCGCGAACCCCTGTTCCTCCATCCAGGCCCAGGGCAAGGTGCCTTCCGGGCAGCGATCGGCGAGTTCATCCGCCCGGGCTCGAACCGCGGCTCCGTCCACACCGGGATCGAGCGCCTCGTTTACCAGCAGCGCCCCCGACATTTCGTCGCTCGACGAATCGGCGGCCAGTTGGCGGAAGCGAGTCATGAGGGAATCGGTCACGATGCAATGTTAACCCGAATGCCTGGGCGGCGAACCGGAAGCGATCGCAGGCCGGCAGCCTGCGCCCGCTGTTCCGCAGATCCGGGGCACGCCTGCTCAGGGCGTCAGTTGCTGCAGGCGCCGCCAGAGGGCAACCTTGTTCAGCGGTTCCGCCAGCGATGACGGATCCGGCACCGTGACGGGCTCCAGGGGACAATCGCCCAGACGCCCGGCGACCGATTCGGTGACCAGCACCATGCGTGCGCGGAAGTCTTCCGCCTGCTTCTCCACAAAGGCTGCCAGCGCCGGACCCGGTTCGCCCGACACACCCGGTTGCGGCCACTCGAACCGCGCCTGACCCACGGCCGCGGACCAGTCCCTTCGCGCCGCGCGCAGCACGTCCCGGGCAAGCACCGCCTCCTCCCTGCGCCGGGACGCATCGGCAACCAGCAGCGCCCCCGGCAAGCCGAACGCCACAACGGCGAATGCCGTATCGTCTCGGCGCTCTGCTTCAACCTCGGCGCCCGACCCTTGGGCGCCAGGCCCCGACGGCACCGATGCGGTTTCCGACCGGTCGCCATCCGATGGGCCCGGTACGCCGTCATCGGCCCGTACCCCGCCCGCCTTTCCGATCCCGGGGGCGGCATCCTCTGCCGCATCGCCCGCCCCGGTGGAAACCGGTACCCGCGCCCTGCCCCGCGCGTACCAGAACTCGATACCCATGTCGCGCAACAGCCGCCTGCGCATCTCCTCCCCGGAGCGAACTGCCTCGAAGGGCACCGCTTACCGTCTCCCCGAATCCCCGGCAGGCCGCCGGCGGGCTCCGGAGCGCAATGTCGGCAAGGTCAAAACCAGCAATTGCCAGACCCCCGATTCGTGGATAAGGTTGACGGTCGGTTCAAGGGCAAGCCCGTCCATGGCTTCGGTGTCAGGCCGGGATGCCCGTTAGCATTTCACAGTTGCACCGCAGACGCCACGGAACCAACGGGATCGAGCGATGAAATACCAGACAGACGATCTGCGCATCACCGGGATGGAGGAAGTAACCGCACCGGCAGACCTGATCGCCGAGTCGCCGCTCTCCCCCACGGCGTCGGAACTGGTGTTCAGCTCGCGGCGGCAGATCAGCGACATCATCCGGGGCGACGACCGGCGCCTCCTGGTCATCATCGGCCCCTGTTCGATCCACGACCCGGACGCCGCCCGGGAGTACGCCACACGGTTGCGCGAAGAGGTGGAACGCCACAAGGGCCGCCTGCTCATCGTCATGCGCGTCTACTTCGAGAAACCGCGCACCACGGTCGGCTGGAAGGGCCTGATCAACGACCCGAACCTGAACAACTCCTATGACATCAACCGGGGATTGCGCATTGCCCGGAGGATTTTGCACGATATCGTCGAAATGGGCGTCGGCACCGGCACCGAGTATCTCGACCCCATCACTCCCCAATACCTCGGCGACCTGGTGAGCTGGGGCGCCATCGGCGCGCGCACCACCGAGAGCCAGATTCACCGCCAGCTCGCCTCCGGCCTTTCCTGCCCCATCGGGTTCAAGAACAGCACGGACGGGTCCATACAGGTGGCCGTGGACGCCATCGGTTCAGCCAGGCATTCCCACATCTTCCTGTCGGTGACCAAGCAGGGCCATTCGGCCATCTTTCAGACCGCCGGCAACGACGACTGCCATGTCATCCTGCGCGGCGGCGGCGGCAAACCGAATTACGACAATCCCTCTGTACATTATGCAGCCCGCCTGCTCGAACAGGCCGGCGCCTGCCCGCGCGTGATGGTCGACATGAGTCACGCCAACAGCCAGAAAGACCATCGCCGGCAGCTTTCCGTTTGCGAAAACATCTGCAACCAGTTGGCCGACAACGAACCGCGCATCCTGGGCGTGATGATCGAGAGCAACCTGGAGGAAGGCAACCAGAAGATCACCGCGCCGGACGAAATGAAATACGGTCAGAGCGTCACGGACGCCTGCATCGGCTGGGAAGACTCGGTCGAGTGCCTGGCGAAACTGGCCGAGGCGAACGCCGCGCGCCTGAACTGACAGGCGCCGCCTTTCCCGGGGCGCCAGCGGGCGCGGCAGAAATGCCCTGCGTCAGCTTCCGGCGGCTCCACCCCCACCGGCCGCGAACACCCGGTCGCTGCGCGCCGCCATGATGAAGTCGTTCAGGTGCAGCCCGCCGATGGAGTGTGTCCACCAGCGCACCTCGGCGCGGCCCCACTCCAGAACCAGCTTCGGATGATGGTTCTCGGCCTCGGCCAGATCACCGATCTTCCCGACGAAATCCAGGGCCGCCGCAAAGTCGGCAAACCGGTATTCAGCGGCCAGTTGATCCATGCCGTCGACGCGGTCGACAGTCCAACCCGAAAGGGACGCCATCAGCTCTGCTCGCTCCGCATCGGCTACTTGCGGCGACCCGGGCCGGCAAGCCTCGCATTGCCTGTCTGCCAGTTCCGTGCTCATGCTATATCTCCCATTCGCCAATCCTTCCGCCTGTGTACCGGTTTCGGGAATGTAACCCAGCCGAATCGCCGGGGCCAATACGGTATGCCGGACGCCGTTGCGGCTTCCGGCCGGCTCACGAGTACATCGCCAACGACTTCAGGTTGCCTGGGCGCTTCGTCTCGAACGCTTCGCCCCGGCCGCCTGGACCCGGTCCGCGTAGAGCAATGCCAACCAGAACCCATGGAAGACCACTTCCCCGTAACCTGCTTTGGTCAGCCACCAGAAATGCAGAATCCCAAGCGCAGCGGCAACATAGACGAGCCGATGCAACTGCTGCCAGCGCCGGCGCAGGCGGCGCTGCCAGCCATTGGTCGAAGTCAGGGCCAGCGCCAGCAGGATCAGGAATGCGCCGAACCCCACCGTGATATACGGCCGTTCCGCCAGCTCCTCAACGATCAGCCGGGCATCGAACTCCGTGAAGAACCAGAGATAGAACAGGAAGTGCAGGGCGATATAGGTGAAGGCGAAAAGACCCGCCATGCGCCGCACCCGCAGAATCGGCGCATAACCCAGGCGCCGCCGGATCGTGGATACGCTCAGCGTCAGCAACAGCGCGCGCAGCCCCCACTCCCCCAGGTGCAGCAGCACAGCCTCGCCCGGGTCGGCGCCCAGCATCGACCCGGGGCTGCGCAACTCCCCAACGACCGCAAACGCGAGCCAAGCCAGCGGCAGGCTGAGGATGACGAAAGCAAGGACCTTGAGCGTTCGAACGTTCAACGGCACGGCACCGCTCTTGAAGTCGCGTTACAGTGATTCCTCATGCTCAAACGCAAAGTTCAACAGGTTGCAATTCGTCCTATGCGAGTCGGCAACCCGGCGCGCCGGGACGAGGACGCGCAAAGAACAGTATCCCGCTGGGAGAGAGCAGGTGTGCGGTACGGGTATCCGGCACCTTTAAAGCACCCC
>JAPPHD010000177.1 GCA_028821125.1 Gammaproteobacteria bacterium | reverse complement strand
AAGGTGGGCATCGACTCGGCCCGCCGCTTCTCGGCCCGGGGGTCGCCCCCGTCGCTGGCCAGCTTCCGGTTGGCGAACGCTTTCTCGCGCGCTTCCTTGAGCGAGACGAGGGGGAATCCGCCGAGCCCGAGTTCGGTTCGGCGGCCACGAATGGTGAGGCGCTGGATCCAGCCCCGGCTGCCCGTGGGCCGGACATCGAGATAGAGCCCGTGACCGTCGCAGTAGCGTCCGGCCTGGTTCACGTTGCGGACAAAGGCCGGAGTCAGGGCGTTGAGGGGATGCCGGCCGCGCGGCTTGCGTTGCGGAGGTCGTTTCGTGAGTCTCATACCTACCACTATACATACCACCAAATGGTGGATGCAAGGGGATGGAGTGAATCGGTATGGGACAAGGTCGGATGTCCGAGCTAGTGGTAAACCAATCAAATACAAACACTTATGAACAATACTGGACCTGACTGGACGATCCAGATGGTTAAATCATAGAATCCCTACGGGAAGGTCAGAAATGACACCCCTGGCGTGGCTGAATAGAGCCTGATGAGCGACCGGAACGGTAGCTTGAAACGGTCCCCCAAGTCACTAGGGGCCACGATGCTCTTCAGCCGATTCGGGGTCGGATGTCATTCCACCACTTCTCTCCACCATACATCACCTACCCTGACCGCACACTTCAGATCCACTGCGTTTGGAGGAGCTGGAATACGTGCGTCGCCTACATAATTGAGTACGACGGTCCCGCTTGGTCTCCCTCCGAACCACCTCAAGGTGTCTACCCACCGCCTCCCAGAATTCTCGATGGCATGATTGGACTCGTCGCGGGAATGACACCCAACAAGGTATTCAGAAAGCCGGTAGATTTCTTCAAACGACCCCGTGAGACGACACTGGGAGGGATTCGGCCATTCTCCGGGGAAAACTTGGCAATCAACGGAGAGCCAAGAAGCTTCCTGGGATGTCCTTTTGAATGTCCTGTGATACTCAAACGGATCTGCGGTTGGCTCGGGTGGAGGTGAGTCTGTCTGCTCTGGAATAAGCCTGCCGTCAAGATAGACCTCCCACTTCAAATCCTTAGTCCCTGCATAAATTCTGATCTCCCTGCGAACCTCCTGAACAATCCCCGGAGAGACTTTGCCTTCGAACGCCGTTATCCGAACGTCGCGTTCGAAACCCACTGCGGCGCGGATGATGCGGCAATCGAGATCGAATAGTCCACGATTGTGGATCTGGATGTGATAATAGGATTCATCACTTTCTATGACAGATCCGAAATACTCGATTCGAACCTCGGACGCCCCATACGTGTACACGAGCTTTCCTTCAAAGCTGTCCACGGGTTCAGGCTCTGGATCTATTCCAAGAATCCAACTCCTAAGGACGGTTGTGTTGGAGTAACTTCCAGTACCAGAATGATTCGTGGCGCCTGCGACCCCCACCTGAGCCCATCCCTGCATGGTCCACAAGAGAAGCGGCCCGCCGCTATCTCCACACTCGATGTACCCACCCTGCTCACCATCAGTTCCAGCTAGCAAGACACGACCCACGTGCCCAATTCTCACAGGGGCCTTCTGTAGGAACACTGGACTGGCCGAGCGCGGCGCTTCCTCATCACAAGACCCAACAGACCGAGTTCTCCCCCACCCTACCGATGCTCCAATGTCTCCCTGGGACACCTCATCGTGAAGAGGGACAGGGGAGATTTCAGACACGCGCTCTGACAAGAAGATGATGGCGATATCAAGATCATCGTGAAGGTCGAAATGAGCAGATCTCTGAAAACGGGAAACTCTTCTGTCGAAGTAGATCCAAGCACTGTCAGAGTCCTCCACGCAGTGCTTCGCTGTGAGAACTCTGTCGGGAGCAACGAGGCTGCCTGTGCAGGAGAAAGTGCCTTCTCCGACTCTGCTGCTGATCTCCACTACAAAGGGAAATTCCCCAGGAACAACGTCGCTTCCTCCAACGATGTGATCGTAATCGGTCTCTACAGAGCCCCCCTCACCTGAGAGTGGGGAGACTAGCGCCGTCAACGACAGAAGTGCTATCGGGATCGCACGGCACATACTCATCTCACCTCTCTTGACGCAACGATCCTGGAGTTTTCGGAGGCGAAGAACCTTTCTTGGTGTAGTTTCCTGTGTCTACTGATGGGATAGTGGAGATCACCTGATTTCTATTGGTCGCCAAGAGGCTATTTCCCGCGGCTAGACACGCTCGGCAATCCGGCGGCCAGACTCGATTTCTTCTCGCCGCAGTTTCCAGGTCTTTTGTAGGTTCAGCCACACCTGCGGGGTTGTCCTGAAGTAGCGCGCCAAACGCAATGCCGTATTGGCTGTCACACGCCGCTGCCCATTCAGGATCGCCGTAATTCGATTCACGGGCACATCCAGCGCCTTCGACAGCGCATTAGCCAACATGTCAAGAGCATCCAGTTCGTCCCGTAAGATCTCTCCCGGGTGCACCGGCCGCATCCCATTTGTGAAGTTCATTGCCTCGACTCCCTCAGTTTCCGATCTTCCCTCAACTGGCAACGAGGAGCAACCGTGGTGCCCCGGAGCCCTCCGTCTCAGTTTCATGGTATACGGGGTGTGCGTGCCGCACCGATCATGCTCGTTTGGCGACTCCGGGATTTATCTCGCTTGCCGCTTATGGTCCCCCCATAGACCGTCCCGCGAGGATGCGGCAACGTCCCTCACCGGACGCTGTGTTACATTGACGGGTCCATGAGCAGGCACAAACAAGAAGTCCGACCGGTGCAGGAAGGATGTCGCCAAAAATATCCGGCCACTGGAAACCGAGAATCCTGGCCGTGATGCTCGCCGCTCTGGTGCTGGGACTTGGCCCTTCAGCGGCGGCGCAATCGCGAGATGATTTCTCCTATTGGGACGGCAACAGGGACCTGACCTGCTCCGAAGCATTGAACCGCGATGAGGGGCTGCGGTTGCCGGCGTACAAGGACAACCGTGATGGCACCGGGATCATCTACGAGTGTCTTAAGCGGCAGCGGTCGAGCGACACGGACAACGACGACATCGCCTGTGACTCATCGTCGAACCCTAAAGGATACATTCCAAAAACACGAACCGAGGATCCGCAGCCCACGGGGTGCCCGCCGGATGCAGAGACTTGGCGCGGGCTGAAGGTCTGCGCGGAGCGGTCACGCGACGGCTACGATCGCGATGACTACGGATCGAGATACAAAAGTCTGGAAGACGACATCATCGCGGCGATGCCAGCGACGATGAAGAAAAATGGGCAGGTTTACACCCCGTATTCCTGCATCCTGTTCGACATTACGCCAGCGGGGACGGCGGCCACGGACATCGAGCACATCGTCGCTCTGGCGGAGGCGCACGACAGCGGGATCGCCGACTACAGGCGGCGGGACATCGCGAGCGACCTCGATAACCTGACGATCGCAGACCCGACGGTGAACCGGTCGGCAAAGAGAGACCGGGATGCCGCCGAGTGGATGCCGGATCGACACGGCGCATGGTTCGCAGCTCGCGTGATTGCCGTGAAGCAAGAATATGAGTTGAGCGTCGACCCGGCGGAGCGCGACGCGCTCGAAAGGCTCCTCGGCGGCGATGAAGCCGAACTGAACTGCGTTGGCGCGGTTTCCGTTCCGGGGGCGCCATCATTATCCGCCCGAGGCGGCAATGGGACCGTGATACTCAGGTGGAATCCGCCAGCCAATGACGGCGGTGCGGCGGTCCTCAGCTACGATGTCCGCTATCGCGAGTCGGGCGCCAGCTGGGGCTCCTGGATGGAAGTCGAGGGTGGTACCACTGCACGCAGTACCACCATCAAGGGTCTGACCAATGGGACATCCTATGAATTCCAAGTGAGGGCAGTGTACGCCGACGGCGGCGGCCCGCCGGCCACGACGGAATCTACGCCCATGCCAAGTCTGCACTTCGCCCACTTTGCCAACGGTGAACAACGCGGAGTCACCATTACTTCTGAGATCGTCCTGATGAACGTGGAGAATTCCAAGATCTACCCGGTGGTCCTCTTCTACAACCAGATGGGTGAGCAGATTGACGCCGGAAGGGTCGTGGACCTGATGGAAGGCCTGATGATCACGGCGGATGGAGGCGTGGCACCGGCCATGGGTCTCAAGGGCTTGGGCGAGATCACCATCCCGACCAACGGTCGAGGGGCCTTGGTGATCGGGTCGGCTAATGTGTTCTCAGACGGCCGCATCGGCGGATTGCTGAGATTCATCGTCCCATCGCTCGGAGTGGCCGGAGTGGGAGCCAGCGAGCCCGTCAACGATGCCATATTTCCGGCTCGTTGGATGAAGGACGGCATCAATACCGGAGTTGCGATCCGTAACCTCAGCCCAGAGCGCACGACGGTCACTTGCGACCTGATGCGGGGTGGCCAAGTGGTGGAGCCGAAGGATGTCCCGCTCGACGGAGACGGGCATAGCTCTCAGTTTATTACCGAGGTGTTTGCTGACACCTTCACGAATACGGAAATGACCGAGTTCGTGGGGTCGGTGCGCTGCCGGGCGCCCGAGGGGTCCATGTTCACCGGCGTGGCCCTGGAGATGGATTTCAACCACCGGATCTTCACCACGCTTCCGATAGTGCCGGTCAACCAATGACGAATAGAGAGCATCAATCCCACGGCCTCTCGCAGGATCCAATGTCATATCAAACGGGTCGTGGCCAAGTTTTCCAATTTGAGGGGTTTTCGCCGCGCCGCTCGATCTCCTCTATGAGAGCCTGAATCGAGTGGGACGATCCCCAGCCATCGGCCGGGGCCAACCCATCCCGGACAATGTGAGGTCGTCTTGGGAGATAGGCCTTCGATTCGCGGAGGCTAATCCCCAACCGGCGGTTCGGGATCCACATGTGGTCTTTGACTGCGAATCCCCACGGCCACAGATCTGCTCCTGGGATCGACGATGAAAGCTCATGCGGTCCGTCTTTGGCAGCCCTCTGAAGACCCATGAAGACCATGTTCCCCGGACCGGGGAAATAGATCAGGATGAGATCATTCTTCTTGACCTGATCCCGATATTTCCACCCTGTACTTTCGGTAAAGTGCTGATGTTCAAGGTCGCGGCAATTCCAATACTGTTTCGGATTTTGGCCGTCACCTTTCATTGCTTGCCAGATAGCCATTCAAAGTTTCCCCTTTTTCCCTGATGGGATTGAATCAGGTCACACGACCGGAAACGGGAATCTAATTCCCGGGAATCATCCAGTCAATATGTTGAGCAAGACCGCGAGGCTGGCGACCATGATAGCAAGACGCCACATCTTCGCCTCACTCGCGACGATCCTGGTTTCCAGACGGACAACCGCAGCATCAAGATTGGATTTGGTCGCCAGTTGCTCCCCGACTGGGATGGATTCTGCCTCTCTCCGAGCCGTGTCATTGGATGCTCAACATCCGAATCGAGACTTCTGGTGTGGGCATGTCGTGCTCCTCTTGTACCGTGTCGGCAAGTCGCGATACCAGTCGCGGTAAGACACACGAGGTGGTTTGCAATCACAAGAGGGAAAAGTCTCTGCTTCGTATTTTGCACGTTCCCAGTCGTGTTTTAGCAGCAATGCTATTCGACAAGCAAATGCCTCAGCGTGCTCCAATTCCTTACCATCTGGCGGAAGTGTTACGCACTTGAGGATCTCCATATCCTCTATCCCGTGTTCGTCCTCGTAGTACGGATTGAGTCGCGCACGCAACTCACTTCTGAGCCGATTAAGTCTCTTCTTGTCTCTACCAATCATGGCATCGTGAATGCACAATGCTGTCCATCTCACCTTCTCTCGCCACTTCGTCCGTTCTTGAGTGACATTCTCAACGCGCAGACGCTTTGACGCGATGTGCCAAGTGATGAAGGCAGTAATTGCTACGGGCAGTGTAGCTAGAGCCAAATCGTAAATCATTTTCTTGGTTTGGGTTTCCTGACGATTTGAGGGACGTGTGATGGGGGAAAGATCGAAGTAGACGCGCCTCCTCCAAGTTTCAAAGACGAACCCGACGTGGACTTCTAGAGAGAACCGTACGTGTCACAGACGGAGGAGGGACGACTGGACAATTTCTCGAGTCAATACTTGCCGCTGATCACAGGTCTGTCGCAATTCTCGACTAGCGCTAGAGTCCCGACGATCTCTCCCATGCCACAGCGTTGTGAGAATTCCTTCTCTCTTCACGGCCTCGATTGCAGGTACGAAGTCGCTGTCCCCGGACAACAGCACTACCTTTGCGAGTCGATTCTTCGCGGCTAGCAATGCCATGTCCACGCCTAGCATGAGGTCAACACCCTTCTGTTGGAATATCCGTTTGCCGTCCGAGTCCGTACCGCGGAGCACGAGCTTCCCCAATCGCACGTCGAAGTTGGGAATGTTCCGGAGTGCGTCCTCAAAGCGCCGCCAGGAGCTATAGCGAGCCCTCTCGTCTTCGGTGGGTGGGTTGCTCTGATACGGTCGACAATTATAGTAGTAGGTGCGGAGTAGTACATCGTCCCCAACCATGGCATCAACAAGAAGTCGAAAATCAACCCTTGCTCGTGAGTGTTCGTGCTGGAGCACCTTTTCGAGATAAGCCCCGTCAATGAATACTGCTGTGAACACTGTGGATGCCTGTTGGGAAGCGCACCAGAAAAGGGAAAGGGCCGGAACAAACCGGCCCTTTCCCTTTTTCATTTTTTCCCACCGTGCCTTAGGAATACTACGGGATCCGAAAAAGGTTGCAGTCCCGGCTCCATCAGGAACGATGGGGTCCATTCCGTCAGAGCCATCCTAACCAATGGATCTCGATACTGTCAACAATAATTTAGGTCAAAAATGTCTTGATTGGATAAGGATACTTGAGAGCTTAGGCGTGCCGTCATGGATTCTTGATAAATCCCTAAACAATAGTCACAGTTCCCGGGCCATCCACTTGACTTCGCCGATCACCTCAGCCTCACCCCATGGCTCGGACGCCCAAGCCGGATGATCGCTGACAAACTGCTAGTCGCCGGCATCATCTTTCCCGGCTCACTTTTCCGAAGGGAGAACTTCGGCGGAGCGATAGTGATTCCTACTCGGTGATCGGCGCTTCACGCCGGGAGCAAGGCTATCCGCCAACGAGGCAACTACTAAGCGACCGGTGCGATGCTCGAACAAGCGAGGTGGTACATGGGCATTCACCGGCGGTGTTTCCCCGACCCTGACGCTAGGCGGCTTGGTCTAGAGCCGAGGGTCGAAACTCGTCCATGGAGTCCACGGGTAACCGTTCGGTCAAGCCGTGGAAGAGCGGTCGTTCCGCATCCTCGCCGCAGTGCCCAATTCCCGTTGGGTTGCCGTCGGGCTTGAACCACTCTTCGCGGCAGTAAGACCTCCCTGGGAAAGGATAACGGCAGATGATCGTCGGCCGCAAAGTCCTTACGCAGCGCGATCCGACCCCATCGTTCCGACACCGTGGGTCAGGTTATCCGCTTTGTGCCTTCATCCCGTCGGAGGTGGAAGAGTGGCACTTCGTCAGGTGTTTGATCCCCATTGAGTGCGAGGCCGCAGGCCCGGCTCCGGAAGTCGATCCCCACGGCTTGACCGAACGGTTACGTCCGTTCTCGGCCACGAAGGGCCAAAGACATCCAATTCAACCCGGTGGAAAGAATGGGGGGAGGAGCGGTGATGGAAATTTCATAACTCATTTATATAGAATGGTTTACGGACTTTAGAAAAACAGTCCGCAAGGGATATTTTGGACGGGAGCGACCCCCGCGCCCGCACCGGGCAGCAAAAAGGGGGGGGTCGCTCCCTTCCACCTCCACTTTCCCCGTGCGGGCGCGGCGAAGCCGGGAATGTGGCCGGAACGGCATGAGCGACAAAGAGATCGGGGAAATCGGAGGTGTAAGTCAAAAGGCTTCCGGGATGTAAGTCGAGCCCTGTGTCTCCCTTACACTCCCCGATCAGCACCGAACCCCACTTTTCAGCGGTCAGAATCGACCTCCCGGAAGCCGGCTCGAACGCCAGATCGCGAAACTTGCCGGGAGGACCACCACGGCGGATCAACGGAGCCGACCGGACACCGGTTGCCGACTCTTGCCGGCCAGATAGCCCGCCCAGTCGTCCATGAGCCGCCTTCGCCGCTCGAACAGATCCGTGCGCCGGTACGCCGCCTCGATCGGGTTGCGGACCTTGTGCGCCAGCGCCGCCTCCGCCACCTCGCGCGGATGATCCGTCTCCTCCGCTGCCCAGTCCCGGAAACTCGACCGGAACCCGTGCGGCACCGCCGCGATCCTCAACGCCCGGAGCAGTTCCGACATCGCCGTATTCCCGATGGGCTTTCCACCCACCCTCGGAAAAACGAGTGGGCTCCCACCACCGAGCGCTTGCGCCTCCTCCAGGATCTCCAATGCTCGTCGGGCCAACGGGACCCGGTGCTCCCGATTCCCCTTCGTCCGTGCGGCCGGGATGGTCCACACTCCTTCCTCCTGGTCGATCTCCTTCCACGCGGCCCCACGGACCTCGCCGGATCGTGTCGCCGTCAGGACCAGGAACTCGAACATCAGCTTCAACAGCGGCCGCTTGTTCGATCCCCGCACCGTCCGGAGTGCGGACGCAACCTCCCCGTGAGGCAACGCCCGCATGTGTCGCACGGCTTTCCCCTGCGAGCCGAGCACCGGGCCGATCCGGTCGCACGGGTTGTCGGGCCGAAGATCCATCGCTACGGCCCACTCCAGGACCGCGCGGATGCGCTGGCGCAGCTTCCGGGCGGTGGGGGCCTTCTCGTGCCAGATTGGAGCGAGGATTCCGATCACGTCGGCGCTCGTCACCTCCGCAATCGGCATCTTCCCGATATGAGGCAGGACGTGGCGCTCCAGGCTTCCCAGCCAGAGCTGCGCATGCAGGGAGGAGCGCCAGCCCGGACGCAACTGCTTCCAGACCGTCCGGGCGGCGTCCGCGAAGGTGGGCATCGACTCGGCCCGCCGCCTCTCCGCCCGGGGGTCGCCCCCGTCGCGGGCCAGCTTCCGGTTCGCGAACGCCTTCTCACGGGCTTCCTTGAGCGAGACGAGGGGGAAACCACCGAGTCCGAGCTCGGTTCGGCGGCCCCGGATGGTGAGGCGTTGGATCCAGCCCCGGCTGCCCGTGGGCCGGACGTCAAGATAGAGGCCCTGGCCGTCGCAATAGCGTCCGGCCTGGTTCACGTTGCGGACAAAGGCCGGCGTCAGGGCGTTGAGGGGATACCGGCCGCGCGGCTTGCGTTTCGGAGGTCGTTTCGGGATTCTCATACCTACCCCTATACCTACCACAATATGGTGGATGCAAGGGGATGGAGCGGATCGGTATGGGACAAGGTCGGATGTCCAATCTTGTGGTAAACCAATCAATTAACAACACTTATGGACAATACTGGACTTACCTGGACGATGTCTCTGACTAAATCAAGGAAGCCCTGCGGGAAGGCCCCTGAGAAGATTTATGAAGACCTGTTGGCTATCCAGGGCGATCTCCCAACGTGGCACTCATCCCGAAAACTCTACCTACGAAAGCACCGCCGCTCCAGAGTTGGCGACCCTACAAGCTCGACGATGGCTGCTGGAGTTCGTCCTGCCCGGGCAATACCGAAAGGCTCCCCGAGAACCTAGTCTATTGCTCTATCGAGCGGCGGGAAGAGGATTTCCCCGAGAGGCGGAAATTATTATGGCGAAGGCTATCTTGATCTGTTGCGGGAGTTTTTCGGCGGCGGAAGTGGCACCACCGATTGAGTCACAGATGGTTACTGAAAATCCTACGAGCCGCCGATATGTTGTGGCATTCAGTGGTTCTCTCGGCTCTCAGGTCCGTCAGCGCCGCTTGGACCACGAGGGGAGTCGATTCGATCCAGACGTGGCAGCAACCTACGGCACATTTCCCGTAAGTGGCTACAACGATCACCGTCTGGGTGACTTCTCTCGACCCAGCTGACGATCGCGTTCAAGTCATTCATCATGCACAAGACATCCACATTTCCGAAAGGCAAATCGGAATGGTCTACTGGCCGCCGTGTCACCGGGGATCGGTCAATCCATCTGCCCCTCCCTTGGAGTAATAACCTTTGTCAGGCCAATTAGTGTGCCATGTGTGAATCAGGACGTTCTCTAGCAGCCTGATAACTTCTTCGTCTCCCTCAGCAACCACCTTCCAAAAAATCCATCGGCACCGTATGCTCGGATGGCCTGGTGGAAAAAGGTATTGTCCACCTCCTTCTTGGCATGGCTTTCGTGCGTACTCCTACGGAGACTCAGCGAGCCCTTGGTGATGCCGACATATTGCCTACCACTCTCACTGTGCGTCGCCACGTAGCAAATCTTTGAATCCTTCCCTGTACAGTCTATCCCTTACCGGATTCGCGAACCTTGATCGAGCCGCGTCGCTGGAAGAGGCTTTTAGGGGGGAACTGTTTTACTGGCCACTCAGCGGGGGCAGTGCTCCTCGTTCACCCGCAGGTACTCCACCAGGAACTCGTCCACGCCCTCCGAGACCGCTTGGATGATGTCGTCGGGTTCTGCGACGTATGACAATTGAAGCCGCTTCCGCCAAGTCGTCTTGATGGTTACGTCGGCGGTGACCGGGTCGAGCAGAAGCTTTTTGTATAGCACGTCGGCTATGAAAGCTTGCCGGGGTGGCAGCGGGGACGGGAGAATGGAGAAGACGATGGATAGCACCGCCCTGTTAGATTTCTCGCGCGAATCCGTATAGAGCCGCGCCGCCCGCAAGCGGCTCTCCGTTGTCCGGGGGCCGATACCTAACCCTTCGTGCTGGCCCTTCCGGCCAACATAGGTGCTTTGAGGGCGTCTTTTTTCTCCGGATCGGCTGATTTCGGCCCTGGAGGAGCGAAATGAGCCAATATCAGGCACTTTGGTCTCTAGGCCAAACCCTCTGCGGTCCGCCCATCGGTTCTACTCTGCCAAGCGAACTTCAGATTCGCCCAAGGTGCTGTCCAGCTAGGCCTCGTCCATCGGGATCACCTGAAACAGCTTGGACAGTGGGTGCCGCAAGCCCCGAGGGGTCTCAACCGCGCGGGGGAAAGCCGCTCGCCGTCACCGTGCTGTTCCGACGGCTCAGCACGCACGGCACCGGATCCGCCGGGATCGCCAGCGGCCACCCGTGTGACGATGGGTTCCCTGTTAGACTATGTTGGGCTTCCGAAACGCGGCGTGGCAGAGCATCGGGAGGATGCCCCGACAATGATTTCAGGGGTTGCTCATCCGCCCATGGGGAGAGATGAGGCCGCAAGACTGGAACGAACCTGGAGCACCTGGGTGGAAGATGAGATTCGACTCCGCGAAGGTCAAGTCCTGACCGGCCCTTCGTTCAGCGAGCCGATGCTGGTAGAGACGGTTCGGCAGAACGGGAGTCGTGTCTGGGTGGTGGGGATGGTCGGCCAGCGTTCCGAGCGGTTCCGCAGGGTGACGCTGACGGCGGAGGACATCTCCGGCCTGAAGATCGCCGACGCGGTGCTCTCGTACTCTGGCGATGGCCGGCGCTTGCGTTTGGCCTTGCAAGCCTACTCGCTGGGCATTGCGTACGAGTTCGATCCCTACTTCGGGCTTTCGATCTCGCGGGTGGATCCGCTTCCCCACCAGCTCGAGGCCGTCTACGATCACCTGCTCAAGCTTCCGAGCGTGCGTTTCCTGCTCGCCGACGATGCCGGCGCGGGGAAGACGATCATGGCCGGGCTGCTCATCCGCGAACTGAAGCTGAGAGGCCTCGTCGAGCGGGTTCTCGTGGTATGCCCCGCGAATCTCTCGTTCCAGTGGCAGCGGGAACTGAAGGAGAAATTCGACGAGCGGTTTCTGATTCTGAAGGGCGGCGACATCCGCGACCAGTTCGGCGTCAACCAGTGGATGGAACGGAAGCGGGTCATCACCTCGCTCGACCTTGCGAAGCGCGAGGAGATCCTGCCGGGGCTGCGGCAAGCACATTGGGACTTGGTCGTCGTGGACGAGGCGCACCGGATGTCGGCGCGGGACGAGAGCCACAAGAGTCAGCGCTACCGGCTCGGCGAACTGCTCCGGGACAGTTCGGACCACATGCTCCTCCTCACGGCCACCCCGCACAAGGGGGATCCGCAGAACTTCACGCTCTTCCTCCAGTTGATCGACCGGGACGCCTACGGCGACGTGAAGTCGATTCGGGAGGCGATGGATCGGCGGCGAGCCCCGTTCTACCTGAGGCGGACCAAAGAGGCGATGGTCTACTTCCCCGAGCGGGAGGCGGATGGAACGTGGACCGCGAGGCCCGTCTTCACGAAGCGCATCGCGCGCACGGCCGACTTCGCCATCGATGGTGCGGAGTTCGAACTCTACGAGCAGATCACGCGGTTCGTGAAGCGGCAGAGCCGCCGCGCCGCCGATGAGAGCGACAACCCGCGTGCGCGGGCGGTCGGGTTTCTGATGTCGCTGTACCAGAGGCGCCTCGCTTCGAGCACCTATGCCATGAGGCGGTCGCTTAAGAACCGGGCCACGCGGCTTGAGGAGGGCCTGAAGCAAGCCCGCGAGCTTGTGCGGACGCTTCCGCCCGATCTGCCCGACTGGGACGAACTCGACGAGTTCGAGGACGCCGAACGGGAGCGTCTGGAGCGCATGCTGGAGGCGGTGACGTTGGCGGGCAACGCCGACCACGTACGGGAGGAGATCGCCGAACTGCGGCAATTCGCCGAGCAGGCCAGGGCGGTCGAGCGCTCGGGCACCGAGGCGAAGCTCGAACAGCTACGGCGAGTCATGCGGGCCGAGGGGTTCTTCGACCACCCGGATCAGCGGCTACTGCTCTTCACGGAGTTCAAGGACACCCTCGACTACCTGACAGAGCGTCTGACGGCTTGGGGCTTCCGGGTGGGTTGCATCCACGGCGGCATGAGGCCCGGTTCCAGGGACGAGCCCGGCACCCGGATCCACACCGAACAGCAGTTCCGCGAGGGTAGGATTCAGGTTCTGGTGGCGACGGAGGCGGCGGGCGAGGGGATCAACCTCCAGTGCTGCCACATCCTCTTCAACTACGACATCCCTTGGAACCCGAACCGCTTGGAGCAGCGGATGGGGCGCATCCACCGCTATGGCCAGCGGCGCGACTGCCTGATCTTCAACTTCGTGGCGACCAACACGATCGAGGGAAAGGTGCTGCAACGGCTGTTGGACAAGCTCCAGGAGATCCGCGACGCCCTGGATGATGATGCCGTGTTCAACGTCGTGGGGGAGGTTCTTCCCTCCGCGCGGGTCGAGCGCGTGCTTCGGGACTACTACGCCGGACGGCTCGGCAACTCCGACCTCGAGGAGCGGATTCTCAGGGATGTGGACGAGGGCCGCTTCCGGGCGATTTGCCAGACGGCGCTCGAGGGGCTGGCGGCGAAGAAGCTGAACCTCGACCTGCTCGTCGAGCGGCGAGCACGTGCGAAGGAGCGCCGCGTCGTCCCCGAGACGATTTCGCGGTTCATGGGGGAGGCGGCCAAGGATGCCGCCCTCGCGCTCAAGCCGGTGCGGAAGCTGCCCCACACCTTCCAGCCGGGGAGGACGCCCCTTGGGCTCAAGCGATACGAGCGCGACGAGGACTGGGAGCTTTCCGAACTCGTCGTCCGGTATCCCCGGCTGTCGACCGACCGCGAGACGGCGGAGGCGCACAACCTCGAGTGGGTGACGCCCGGCCACCCCCTTTTCGAGGCCCTGCGCCGCCACAGCTATGACTCGGGGCAGGACGCCTTCGCGAAGGGAGCCTGCTTCCACTCGCTGGCCCACGACGAACCGGCGCGGTTGGACTTCTACCGTGCGCGGGCGGTGGACGGCCTGGGCCAGGTCATCCACGAGCGACTGTTCACCGTTGAGTTGAGGGACGGGAGCGCCCCACGCCCACGCGATCCGGGCGGGCTGGCAGACATGACTCCGGCACCTGCGCCGAACGGGCTGCCCGCCGTGGCGCGGCTCCCGGAAGAGACCGCCTGGCTCAACCAGAACGTGCTGGTCCCCTTCGTGGAGGAAATCCGCTCCGAACGCCGGGCCGAGGTGGGCCGGGTTTCCGAACACGTCGAGCTTTCGTTGACCGAGATTCTACAGCGGCTCGACGAGGAGATCGGCCGTGCCGCCAACGAAGTGGATGGTGGAGTTGCCGGATCCGAGGGGCGCTTGGCATTGGCCGAGAGGCGGCACGCGGAGGCGCTGACGCGGCGCGAGCGCCGGCGCGAAGAGCTTGAGCGCCAGGGGGCGGTCACCCTCCAAGGGGTGGAGCGACTCGCGAGCGCGCTGGTGCTGCCGCACCCCGAGAGCGACGTGCTCGATCTCCGCCGGCTGCGCCCGCACCCCGAGACCGAAATGACGGCCATGCGGGTGGCGATGGAGTACGAGGCTGCACAGGGACGGAAGGTCTACGATGTCCACGAGGAGAATCTCGGCTACGACGTGACCAGCCTTGATCTCCAGACCGGCGAGTTGCGGCTGATCGAGGTGAAGGGGCTCGCCGCGCCCAGCGGGAGCATTCTGCTGACGCCGAATGAGCGGCGCGTGGCCGAGGACCGGCGCGACTGCTACTGGCTGTATGTGGTGACGAACTGCGCGGGCGCTCCCGAGTTGCAGGAGCCGATCCGGGATCCCGCCCGTTTCCCGTGGCACGAGGTGACCAAGGTTCAGCACTACTGGATGGACGTGAAGACGATGACCGGGCCGATGCCGGTGTCGGACCGGGAGGAGCCGGGTGGGGACTCGTCGGCATGAAGGAGCCCGTGCCCTCCACCGGCGAGGCTGCGCGGTACGAGGCGATCTTCGGCGAGGTTTCCGAGATCGTCGAGGCCGCCCGGCGGTCGGCGGCCCGTTCGGTCAATGCCGTGATGACTGCCGCATACTGGTTGATCGGACGTCACATCGCCGAACTCGAACAGAAGGGGAAAAGCCGGGCGGAGTACGGAAAGGAGACCGTCGAGCGACTCGCGGCCGACCTCTCGGCGCGCTACGGACGGGGCTTCTCGGTCCGCAATGTCTGGCTCATGCGCGCCTTCTACCTCTCATGGCCGATTGTGCAGACGCCGTCTGCGGAATTGGGAGACCGGCAGATTCTGCAGACATCGTCTGCAGAATCCCTGCTGGATGCCATCCGCTCACGATTTCCGCTCCCCTGGTCCGCCTATGTTCGGCTGCTCTCCGTTCGGAACGAGCGTGCTCGCACCTTCTACGAGGCCGAAGCGCTCCGGGGCGGCTGGACCGTCCGCCAGCTGGACCGCCAGATCAACACCCAGTTCTACGAGCGGACCGCGCTTTCGAGGAACAAGGCCGCTCTGCTCGCGGAGGGCGGCAAGGTGCGTCCCGGGGACGGCGTTCTCCCGGAGGAGGCGATCAAGGATCCGTTCGTCCTCGAATTCCTCGACCTGAAGGACGAATACTCCGAGAGCGATCTTGAGGAGGCGCTGATCCGCCACTTGGAGGCCTTCCTCCTCGAACTGGGAGGGGACTTCTGCTTCATCGCCCGGCAAAGGCGCCTGCGCATCGGCGACGAGTGGTACCGCGTCGATCTTCTCTTCTTTCACCGCCGTCTTCGGTGCCTCGTGGTCATCGACCTGAAAATCGGGAAGTTCACGCACGCCGATGCCGGGCAGATGCACCTCTACCTGAACTACGCGCGGGAGCATTGGGTTCGCCGTGAGGAGAACCCCCCGGTCGGGTTGATCCTTTGCGCTCAGAAGGATGAAGCAGTGGCGCGGTATGCGCTGGAAGGCCTGCCGAACAAGGTTATGGCAGCCGAGTACCGGACCACGCTGCCGGACGAGGAGCTCCTCGCTTCGGAGATCGAACGTACGCGGACAATGCTCGTCCAGGGTACGGCACCCAACGCTCCTGATGGTGCATCCTCCGCGCCCGAAGGGGGGCTGTCCTCATGATCCCGCGCGAGTGCAAGCGACTGGCCGAGGTCGATTTTCCGATTGCCGAGGTCTCGCGCCACGCTGTCCGGGAGAAGTCGATCCGGCACGGTCATCCGTCCACGCTCCACCTCTGGTGGGCACGTCGTCCGCTCGCCTCGTCACGGGCCGTTCTGATGGCCCTTCTGCTTCCGGATCCGTGCGACCCGCACTGCCCGCCCGCCTTCAGAAAGGAGGCGCGGCAGGTTCTGCTCAGCATGGCAGGACGCCCCTCCGGGTGGACCGACAAGATCGAGACGGACGAGGGCCTTCAGCGGATCATCCTGAAGTTCATCGCCGACTTCGCGAACTGGGACCACTCGGCAAAGCGACCGTGGCTCGATACGGCCAGGGCGCTCGTGAGGACTGCACACGGAGAAGATGTGCCGCTCGTGGTGGATCCGTTCGCGGGCGGCGGCTCGATTCCGCTGGAAGCGCTCCGGCTCGGCTGCGAGACGTTCGCCAGCGATCTCAACCCGGTCGCGTGCTTGATCCTCAAGGTCGTGCTGGAGGACATCCCCCGACACGGCCCCGGACTGGCCGAGGAACTGCGTGAGGCCGGGGGAACCATCAGGCTGAAGGCCCAGCGGAAACTCGCCGATCTCTATCCGACCGATCCCGATGGCGCTACTCCCATCGCCTACCTGTGGGCGCGCACGGTGCGCTGCGAGTCCCCGAGATGCGGTGCCGAAATCCCGCTGATGCGGTCCTTCTGGCTGTGCAAGAAGCCGAAGCGCAAGTGGGCGCTCCGACTTTCGGTCGAACGGTCCGACGGCGCGACGCCGGCGGTCGCCTTCGAGGTGTTCGAGCCGGAGGCTGCGAGCGAGAAATATCCGGGCACAGTGTCCCGCGCAAAGGCAACATGCCCGTGCTGTCGCGCAGTCCTGCCGCCCGAGCGCGTGAGGTCGCAACTCGCTGCCGAACGGGGCGGCGCGGACGTGATCTTCGATGAGGAAGGGCACCGCATCGGCGGAGCGCGCATGACGGCCGTGGTGACGCTACGACCGGGCGAGCGGGGACGGCACTACCGGCTGCCGACGGAGGCTGACTACGCGGCTGTACGCGAGGCGCAGGCGCGGGTGGGCCGCCTATTGGAGGAGTGGGAGGCCGGAGGGAAGCATGGGCTATGCCCGGTGCCGGATGAGCCTTTGCCGCTTATGAGCGGGACATTCAACGTGCCACTATATGGCATCAATACATGGGGTGATCTGTTCACGGCCCGGCAGAAGGCGGCGCTGGTAGAGTTAGTGCGGTTGGCGCCGAACGTGGCCGATGCGGGCGGCAGATCGGTCCAAGAACTGCTTGCCATCGCTCTAGACCGATCTGTGGACTACTGGTCGAGCCTGTGTTCTTGGCACTTGACCGGCGAGAAAGTCAATCACACCTACGGTAGGCAAGCGCTACCGATGATATGGGACTACACGGAAGTTAAGGAAGGTCTGAACAAGTCGATTCAAGGGACGTGAGAGCCGTTATTGTTTCGG
>JAPPHD010000156.1:2131-17393 GCA_028821125.1 Gammaproteobacteria bacterium | reverse complement strand
CGTCGTCCCAACTGAAATTCGGCCAGTTAGGATCCTGCCAGACCCATGTTTGCTCGTTTCGATCCATAACAGTTTTCTTTATAGCTCATTTATGCAAGTTTTTCGAGCGATAATGGCCTTTATGTACCAGCGTATGAAATGGATTTGCGCCACTGTTCATATCTCTATAGATCGTCATGTATATTTTCATGGTCGATGGTTAGAGGGTCCAGATCCAATTGGTCGATAAAGGATCTGATCCACCCGAACCGACTTGGTAGTGACGCCGGGAATTCGATGGAACGCATCGCGACTACGATCGTATTGATCCGGAGACCGTGCATTGGACATTCGACCTATTCGAACGGCTGCAGACCATGATGCCGCGCTGGCACGAATTGCTGTACTGATGTCAGCAGAAACCGGCACGGCCGAAGGCGATGAGCTGGATATCCTGGCGACACTGGTCGACGCGTACGAACAAAAGCACTTTCCCCATGTGCTTGACCACTCCGCAAGTCAATCGTCTGTCAACGTCGATTCGCACGAAAAAACCAGCCCGCTGGGCATCCGTCGACTCCTGTAGCGGCACCGGATCGCCTCGCTTGCGGCAGCCCCGATTACCGGGCCGGCGTGCGATGCTCCTTCAACCAGTCCTGCGCATAGTCGACGATCGCGCGCACCCGCATCAGTCGTGCCCGCCCCCATCCAAGCGGTCCGGTGATTTCCTGGCCAGTGTCCCGAGAGAAGTCCTCGCCGAGTTCGGCGAAGTCGTGTGCTGCCGGTGCGGTTTCCTCGAAACGGACCCAGCGCCGCTCACCGTCGACCAGCATTGGCGCGCCTTCACGCAATCTGCGCCCTCCGGGAAACTGGGCTCGGGCTTCGCCGAGATGGATAGCCGTGTTGCTGCCATGATCAACACCCGCCAGCAGCACCTGCGCGTCCAATTCGTAGAGCTTCGCCAGAGGGGAGTCCTCTCCGAATTTCGACTGCAGGGAATGTTCGGCGACGATTCGTTCCGCAAGCGGTCCACGGGCAGCGAACGACACCTGTGGGTGCGCGCTACGCCGCACGCCCGGGTAGGTACGAAAGCTTTCGGCGACTGCGCCCATCTCGCGCGTAGGTGTCAATGCGGGGTCATAGGGAGGCATTTCCTGTCGAATGGTGTCCCACCACGCCTCCGGCGCTGGCGGCGCCTGCCAGTTTGCGGGATCCGACAGTTGCCCGCTGTGCGCGGGCATCACGAGCGTGCCGCGCTCGCCAAGCGTGTCAAGGAGCGCCGCAATCACGGCCTGTGCACCGCCTATTACCGGGCCAAGCCGCGACATGGATGTGTGCACGATCACCGTCGCCCCCTCGTCGAGACCGAGCGCACGCAGGTCCGAGGCCAGAGTGGGCCGCGTGACTGGTTCACGTGAGGCGGTATCCAGATCGTTGGGCCAGGTCTGTCTGTCCATGAGACCTCTAGAATCGCAAGGGAGAATAGCCATCGAGGTCGACCGCAAACACCAGGCCGCAGGGTTGGTCCGCAACGATGTTGCCTGACCCGGCCGACATGTTCCAGCCCAAGTCGCCGTGACCGGCATTCACGTGTACATCGGGCACGCAGGTCGCGTCGGCCATGGGCAGGCCTTCGGCGGACAACGGCCTCAGTCCGGCCAGTTTCCGAGCGGGATGGTCACGGATTCGTCACATGCCAATGGGCTCCCATGCCGATTGGCAATACCGCAACGCGTTGTTCAAATTTCCGGGGCCACTTCTTTGGCGACGGCGGGTCGGGTGATGTAGCGGCTATGGCCTGCGATCAGATCGCGTTCACGCCCAGAACGGCAAGCAGGCTGCGTTCAACATCCGCCATCTCGCGGCCGGTCAGTTCAGTGAGCGGGCCTTCGCCCAGGCGCGTGCGGTCGAGGGTGCGTGGCTGCTCGACGATCACCTGGGAATCGTCGCGCAAGCCGTCACGGGCGCTGACGGTCACGCGCAAGGGCTCGGCGTCTTGGCGTACCTGGCTGGTGAGAGGCAGCACCACTACCGTGCTTTCCTGGGCGGTGCTCAGCCAATCGCCTTGAACAATCAGTACCGGTCGAATCTTGCCGACTTCGCGACCGCGATTCGGGTTCAGATTGGCTACCCAGACCTGACCCCGTCGAACCGGAGTGATCATCTTTCGTCGGTTACGCCAACTACGGCTTTGCCTGAGCGCCGCCTTCCGTCAATTCCAATGCCTCGTTGTCGATTGGCAAGGCTTCATTGACGAGTGTTGCGGCTTCATCGGAATCGATCGCGGCAGCCGCACGAGCCAGTCGAGCAAGGAATCGTTGACGGCGCCGATTGTCCAGGAACTGCTCCAGGGCGGTTCGAGCGATGAGCGATTTCGGCTGTCCGGCCAGGCGGGACTCTTCCGTCAAATCGTCATCGAGGCTCTCGGAGAGACGAATGCTGAGAGTGGACATTTCGGTACCTGATTTGTACTTCAAAATGTATGACAATTTGTATCATATGTGTTGATACACAACAAGCATCTGTAGCAGCTACTCCCCGCCGGTTGGTAAGGCTGTTGTATTCAGCGTTCAAGTCCTGGTACCACAATGGTACTATTCGGGCATGCCGCCAACGATCAGGGAGTTGATGCGAGAACTGACCACAGCGGGTTTCGAGAGTCGTGGCGGAAAAGGGAGTCACCGGAACTTTAGGCATCCCAAAGGCGTGAATATCACGATCAGCGGCAGGGCCGGAAGCGATGCGAAGCGCTATCAGATCCGCGACGTCAGGCGCGCCATTGAGTTGTCATCCGATGAGCAAGCGTAAACGCTATCTGAAAACCGTCGAATGGTCGGAAGAAGACCGATGCTATATCGGCCGTGCACCGGGGCTGGCCCTTGGGGGTGTGCATGGCAACGATGAGCAGGCGGTTTATCTGGAACTCTGCAATGTCGTCGATGAGTGGATTGCCATATACGGCGAGGAAGGGGCGCCACTGCCAACTGCTACCGCTGGGAAACAGTATTCCGGGAAATTCAATTTGCGGGTCGGCGAGCAACTGCATGAACAGTTGGCAATCGAGTCGATGAAAATCGGCGAAAGCCTGAATAGCTACTGCGTACGGGTGCTCAAGGACGAAGTCGGTCTTTGAAGTGAATCACCCCGGGTTTGACGGAGGCTGTTTCGTTAGGGTCATGATTAGTCTGGCCGAATACCAGGCGTGGCGGCAAGGCTGGTGCTAACGCCGCGGTAGGGTGTGTTCGGTACGGCCCGTCTATACCAACTGACCGCGGAGCAACGGTGACAAATGAATCGAGTTCGCGCCCGATCGCAGATTTCCCGTCGTCCGAAGACATAACCCGATCAGCTATTCGGGCGTCCGTTCAACCGCTAAACAGCCTGGGCCAGTTTCATGTACCACTTGGGAATCGATGTCGGCGGCACCTTTACGGACGTGGCGGTCGTTCGCGACAACGAAGTGGCGATGTTCAAGACGCCCACGGTTCCCAGGGACCCCGCCGAGAGCATTCGCGCCGGGCTCGAGCAGGCGGCTGACTTCGCCAACACGGACGTGCAGTCGCTTTTGGCCGAGACGGAAAAGTTCGTACACGGCACCACGGTTGCGACCAACTCGGTGATTCAGTATCGCGGCGCCACAACCGCATTGCTGACCACCCGGGGATTTCGCGACTCGCTTGAGATGCGGCGTTGCCACCGGGCGGGGCAATGGGATTTCTTCACGCCGCAGCCGCCGTTGATCGTACCCAGGTTCCTGCGCCGGGGAATCGACGAGCGGGTGCTCTACGACGGCACTGTTGATACGCCTCTCGATGAAGCCCAGCTCATGGAGGAGGTCGACGACCTGGTCGGTAACCACCAGGTGGAGGCCATCGGCATCTGCTTCCTGTTCTCCTTCAAGAACACGGCCCACGAAGCCCGGGCGGCGGAGTTGATCCGCTCCCGCTACCCGGAGGTTTTCGTATCCGCTTCTCATGAAATCTCGCCCCAGATCCGCGAGTACGAACGCACCTGCACCACGGTCATCAACGCGTTCGTCGGCCCGGTGCTCTCCCGGTACCTGTCCAATCTCGGCAAGTTCCTGGCCGACAATCAACTGGCCCACGAATACCAGGTGATTCAGAGCAACGGCGGCGTCACGGCCGCGAGCGCGGCCGGCCAGCACGGCGCCAGGGCGCTCCTTTCCGGCCCCGCCGGCGGCGCCATCGGCGGGTTGATGCTCGCCGAAGCCGTCGGCCGGGAAAACCTGATCGTGGCGGACATGGGCGGCACCAGTTTCGACCTGACGCTAATCCAGGAGAAGGAGCTGCAACTCGTCGCCGAGACGGAAATCGCGGGCTACACAATCTCGCTGCCAATGATCGGCATCCACACCATCGGCGCCGGGGGCGGCAGCATCGGCCACATCGACGACAGCGGCCTGCTGAAGGTCGGGCCGCGCTCGGCGGGCTCGCTGCCGGGGCCCGCCTGCTATGCCAGGGGCGGCACCGAGCCGACGGTGACCGATGCCAATCTCGTGCTCGGCTTCCTCAGCCCGTCCTACTTTTTGGGCGGCGCCATGCCCCTCGACCCGGACCTTGCCAGGCAGGCCATCAAGCAGCATGTGGCGGACCCGTTCGATTTGACCGTGGAGGAGGGTGCGCAGGCCATCTTCGAGATCGTCAACTCCAACATGGTGGACGCCATTCACGTGGTGACCGTGCAGAAGGGCTACGACCCGCGCGAATACGCGCTGGTTGCCGCCGGCGGCGCGGCGCCCATCCACACCAGCGTGCTGGCCCGGGCGCTGGAGATATCCCAGGTGATCGTGCCCAGGGCGTCCTCGGTCTTCTGCGCCATCGGCGGCCTGCAGGCGGACGCCAAGTACGACTACATTTCGACGTTTCTTTCCAAGGCGAGCGAAATCGATGTCGGGGAACTGGCCGAGGAGTTCCAGGACCTGGTGCGCCAAGGCATCGAGCGCCTCGAACAGGACGCCGTTCCGGCGGAGAACCGCTTCTTCGAATTCTCGCTGGACATGCGCTACATCGGCCAGCACTGGGACATCCAGGTACCGGCCGTCATGGAAAACGATACCCCGGACCTCGAGGCGGCGGTGGCGGAATTCCACCGCCGGCACAACATGCTGCACGGCTACCAGATGCTCGACCGGGAAACCGAGGTGGTCAACTGCCGGCTCATGGCAATCGGCCGCACGCCGAGCCTGGAGGTGCCGGTCAAGGCTCTTGGCGACGCGGACGCATCGATGTGCCTGAAGGGGTCGCGCCGCGCCTACTTCGGCACCGGCTCGGGCTTCATCGATGCCCGGGTGTATGATGGCGAACGGCTCGTTCCTGGGCATCGGGTCGCCGGGCCGGCGATCATCGAGCGGTTGAACACCACCGTGATCCTGGTCCCGGGCGATGAAGCGCTCGTCGACGGGCAAGAGAACATCCTGATTCAACTCGACTGAACGAAAGGGGAGGCCGGGCGATGGCCGAAGCAATTCAGCAGAACGTCCAGGAAGGAACGGACACCAGGGTCACCGACCTGATCGCGCTGTCGGTGATGGCCCACAAGCTCGACTCCATCGCATCCGAGATGGGCGTCACCATGCGCAAGTCGAGCCATTCGCCCATCTTCGCCGAGGCCAACGACTTCGCCTGCAGCGTCACCAACTGGCAAGGCGACCAGATCGCCCAGCTCGCCGGCATCCCCATCATCGGCGCCGCCGGCGGCTTCGGGCCCACGGAAGTGCTGGCCGATTTCGCGGTGGAAGACATCCACGAGGACGACGTTTTCCTGATGAACGATGCCTACCGGCTGGGCAACCACCTGCCGGAGATGACCGTGGTGATGCCGGTGTTCATCCGCGGCGAACTCCTGTTCTTCACGGTGGCCCGGGCGCACCACCACGATGTGGGCGGCCCGACGCCGGGCAGCATGAACGCCCGGCACAACTCGATCTTTGCCGAGGGCATCCGCATCCCGCCGGTGAAGCTCTACGAGCGCGGCAAGCTGAACAAGGCGCTGATCGACACCATCAAGCTGAACGTGCGCGACCCGGAGGTGCTCTGGAGCGACCTGATGGCCGAGTACGGCGCCTGCAGCGTCGGCAAGCAGCGGCTCACCGAAGCGCTGGCGGCGAGCTACTCGAACGAGGAGATCCGCCGCGTGATCAACGCTGTGCTGGACATGTCCGAAGAGCAGTGCAAGGAGGAGATCCGCAAGGTTCCGAACGGCGTCTATGAGGCCGAGTACGCCATGGACAACGACGGGATCAACGACGACCCGGTGTATTTCCGTGTTGCGGTCACGGTGGACGACGACCACATCACCGTGGATTACACGGGCACGGATCCGCAAGCAGAGGGCGCCAAGAACTGCACGCTCGCCACCACCTATTCGGGGACCGTCGTGGCCGTGCTGTGGGCGCTGTCGGGCAAGATCCCGCGCAACAGTGGCACCTTCAGGCCGATCGAGATCATCGCGCCCCAGGGTACGCTGGTGAATCCCATCGAGCCGGCGGCGGTCGGCATGTGCACCCTGCCGCCGGCCTGCGCCATGATGGGCGCGGTGCTGCAGGCGTTCGGCAAGAGCGACCCTTCCCGGGTGCCGGGCGGGTTTTTCAGCGTGTTCACGGCGGGCTACGGCGGCATCGATCCCCGCACGGAGAAGGTGTTCATCGGCTGGTGTTTCGGGGCGCTCGGCGGCGGCGGCGGCTACCCGCACCGGGACGGCGACTCGTTCGTGGCGCCGATCTCCAACTACAACGGGATTCTGGTGCCGAACATCGAGTCCGACGAGATGAACTTCCCGATCAAGACGCTCAGTCACGAGTACATCTGCGACAGCGGCGGCATCGGCCGGCGGCGGGGCGGCAACGGGGTGGACTACACCATCCAGTTCCGGGGCGTCTCTCCGGATGTGTCGGTATTCGGCGACGGCGCCGTGATCCCGGCGTTCGGCCTGAACGGCGGCGGCCCGGGCAGCCTCAACGAGGGCTACCTCAACCGCGGCACCGATGTCGAGCAGAAGCTGACCAGCAACGAGGGCTGGAACCGCTGCAAGGACGGCGAGACGCTGACCGTGCTCTCCGCCGGCGGCGGCGGCTGGGGCGACCCGCTGGAACGGGATCCCGAGGCCCTGCTGGACGATATCCGCAATGGCATGGTTTCGGTCGAACAGGCCCGGGATGCGTACGGCGTGGTGGTCGCCGACGGCGTGGTGGATGAGCAGGCAACGCTCGAGCTTCGCGCCGAAATGCTTGGCGCCCGGGGTTCCTGACGGGCCAGTGTTGGGGGGCGCGACGGGTGAACCGAGCCGATTCGGCGCATCCCGCTCCGTTGTCTGCGCTTCACGCGGAATAGTCGCCACCAGTCAGCCACTCGCCGCATACGAGGCCGTTCGGGTACTCGAGGACGGTGGCAACGCGATCGATGCCGGCGTCGCCGCGGCGCTCATGCTCTGCGTCACCGAGCCTATGCAGATCGGGCCGGGCGGCGATGTGCTGGCCCTCGTGTTCGATGCCGCGAGCGGGGAACTGATCGGCCTGAACTCTTCCGGAAGCGCACCGGCCGCCGCAGACCTCGATACGCTCAGGGCTCGTCTGGGCGCCGAAGCCACGCAACTGCCCCTACATTCCATTCTTGCTGTCACCGTGCCCGGCGCCGTCGACGGCTGGCTGGCACTGCACGATCGCTTCGGCCGCCTCGACCGGTCGCGGCTGTTCGCACCGGCCGTCCGCGCCGCTCGGGAGGGTTTCGCGGTGGCGCCGCAGACCGCCGCGACCTGGGCCATGGGCGCACCGATTCTCGCCCGGCAGCGGCATTCGAAGGAAACCTGGCTCGGGCCGGACGGGGCGCCGTTCGGGTGCGCGGAGCGATTCCGAAACCTCCGGCTCGCCGACAGCCTGGAAATGATCGCCACATCCGGCCGGGCCGCCATGTACGGCGGGCCGCTCGGCAATGCCGTCATCGAGGCATCGAACGAACAGCACGGGCTGCTTTGCGAGGCGGACCTCGCCCAGCACCGAATCGAGTGGGTCGAGCCGCAGCTCGTCGGATACCGGGGTTACACCGTCGCCGAGATGCCGCCCAATGCCCAGGGCATCGCCGTACTGGAGGCGTTGGCGATACTCGAACGTTTCGATTTCGCCGGTGTGGACTTCGGGTCCCCGGAAGCCGCGCACTGGCAGGTACAGGCTACGAAACTGGGTCTGGCGGACGCCGCAACGCACATCACCGATGCTTCCCGCATGCGTACATCCGTCAAAAACCTACTTGACCCGCAACGAATCGAGTCACTACATGAGGCAATCGTGAACGGTCATCCTTCCGTTGCACCGGCGGCGACGGGCGGCGGCGACACCGCTTTCGTCTGCGCCGCCGACGACGAGGGCAACTGGGTCTCGCTGATCGGCAGCCTGTTCCATCCCTGGGGCAGCGGCCTGACCGCGGGCAACGCCGGATTCCTGCTGCAGAACCGCGGCCACGGTTTTTCCCTCGACCCAGCCCATGCCAACGTCATCGAACCCGCCAAGAAAACCCGCCACACCATCCTTCCCGCCATGCTGTTGCACGGCGGCAAGCCCGTCATGGCTTTCGGATTCGTCGGCGGCGACATGCAGGTACAGGGCCAGGTGCAGTTCCTCTCCAACCTCATCGACTTCGGCATGGACCCGCAGAGCGCACTGGACGCGCCGCGCTGGCGCATTGAGGACAATCTGCGCGACACCGCGCTGGAGCCGGGGTTGCTGAACACCATCGGCGGCGAGCTTGCGGTACGCGGGCACCGGGTTACGGACAGCGGCGGATTCTTCGGCGGCGGCCAGGCCGTGTTGCACCGGCCGGAATTCGGCACCTTCCAGGGCGTCTCCGACGGGCGCCGCGACGGTTGTGCGCTGGGGATCTGAATCCATGCATCAAACGACCGAATCGCCCCCGCCAATTGCCCGCCGTGACTTTCTGAACGGGGTTGCGGTCAGCGCCCTGGCGGGTTGGAGCGCGGCGCTTTCACCCCGGCAGGCCTTCGCCCTCGGCGGCACCAACCCGGAACAGCGCTGGGGAGGCAACGACACGCCGACTTACGAGGTGGCCCACGCACTGAGAGACGGCGCCTTTTCCGATGTCGGCAACGCCAGGGATACGGGCGAACTTCACGATGTGGTCATCGTCGGCGGTGGCCTCAGCGGGCTCACAGCAGCCGCTGCCCTGGATCGGCTCGGGCCTGAATCCCTCAAGATTCTCGTGCTCGAGAATCATCCGCTTCCGGGCGGAGCCGCCAGAACCGACCTGTTTGAAGTCGGCGGCAAACGACTGCTGGCGCCTCAGGGGTCGATCGTTTTTCAGGTTCCCACACCGGGCCTCGCCGCCTCCGAGCCCGTCGCGGCATTGCTGGCGGAATTGCTGCCCGATGGGGAATCCTACGAGGTTCCCCACATGGACCGGGGCTTCGGGATTGTGCTTCCCGACGCCGTCTCGGGCGGCAGCAGGCTGTACAAGAGCCTCTTCGAGGCGCCCATTCCGGAAGATGTCCGCAATGGATACTTCGCCTTCCTTGAAGAAAGCGCCGGCCTCTACGCGGATGAGGAATGGCCGCGGAAACTGGAAGCGCTCGATGGGCAGTCCTTTGCCGAATACGTCACTGACCGCGGCTGGTCGCCCGCCGTCTACGAGTGGATGGTGCCCGAACTCGCGAACTTCTACGGACTGCCGGACCGGGTGTCCGCCGCGGCCGTCTGGCGTCAATACGGAGGGGGCCCGCCGCAGATCCGCAGCTTTCCCGGGGGAAACGCCGCGCTGGCCATCGCCCTGCTTCGCTCACTCTGGCCCGGCTCGATTCACAAACGGAGTGGCATCAACGAGCACGTGAGCGATCTGTTCGACTTCGACGCACTCCGGTCCGCGCCGGGCGGCAGGAGTCTGCGCCTCGGCGCAACGGCCGTTCATGTCAAGCACGCCGGCAACCCGGCAACCGCCGAGGCGGTTGACGTGACCTACAGTCGTAACGGGAAACTGGAGACCGTGCACGCACGCGCCGTCATCATGGCGGGCGGGGCTTTCGTTACCCGCCATGTGGTGCGCGACCTGACCGAAGCGAAAGCCGCCGCCCTCGGGCGCTTCATCTACGCACCGGTTGTCTGGGCAAACGTCGCGCTACGCAACGCCGCGGCGCTGGACAAAGCCGACCCGCCTTTCATGACGATACTGTCCGGACGCCGGGCCAGCCTCCTGGTGGCCTACGACAAGATGAACACGGCGGGCTGGGCCGAACACCGGGATCCCGCGAGGCCCGTCGCGGTCGGCCTGAGCATTCCCTACTTCTTCCCGGGCGAACCGGCACAGGCACAGGCCGTGAAAGGCCGGCACGAATTGCTGACCGCCCCATTCAGCCTCTTCGAGACGGCCATACGCGACGATCTGACAGCAGTCTTCGGACCCTACGGCTTCAACGACAGGCGGGACATCGCCGCATTCTCCGTCAGCCGCTGGGGCCACGGCTACATGTTGCCGGACCCGGGATTGCTGAGCGGCCCCGAACGGCGCCTGGCAGCCGTTCCACAAGGAAGAATCGCGTACGCGCACACCGATCTCGACGGGTTCTGCCATGTCACCGGCGCAGCGGGTCAGGGGTATCGTGCCGCGGAAGACGCGCTGAAGATTCTGGATTCAGGCCGCTGATCTTCAGGCGTACTGCAATTCCCAATCTGGAAGAGTTGAACACCTCAGGTTTTTTTGCGTTCTCGGTAAAGCAAGCGCAGGATGTCCGGGCACGCGAACAGGGTATAGAGTGGTGCATGCCGACTGTGCTAAGACACGGCCCCTATCGGTTCTATTTCTACTCCAACGACGGGGTAGAGCCGGTGCACGTTCATGTCGAACGCGACCAGCATGTCGCCAAGTTCTGGCTCGATCCTGTTAGGGTGCAGCGTAGCGGTGGATTCCGTAGGCCGGAGATACTTCGTATATCGAGGCTGGTGCACGAAAACCGTCATCAGATTATGGAGGCTTGGGATGAGTACTTCCTTGCTTGAAGCAATGCTGCCGGAGGTGCTCGACGTTGCCGTCTCGAACGAGACGCTGAGCGTCGAGCTCAGCGACGGCAGGACGCTGTCGGTACCAACAGGATGGTATCCGCGACTCGCGTACGCGACTGACGATGAACGGGCCCACTGGACCATCATTGACCAGGGTCACGGCATCCACTGGCGGGATCTGGACGAGGACGTGAGTCTGGACGGCCTGTTGGGCGGTCGCCCGTCCGGCGAGAGCCAGGGCTCGCTGAAGAAGTGGCTTGCACAAAGAACCCCAGCCACCAAGGGACCATAAGCACTCACGCAATACTACGTGTGAACCGTCGCTGCCTATCCTCCGCGTCACACTGAACCTCTCATACAGCACGGCATTCAGCGATGTCCGGAAACTCAAGGGCGTCGAATGTCGGATTGTGAAGTGGATGACATTTGGTCGCGAAACAGCGGTCCCCGCCATTCTTTGCTTCGCCGGGAACATCCCATAGAATCCCGGGGCAATGACGGCGAGGCCGGTCCCGGCGACGGCCACGGCTCCACTCTTGATGCGGGAAGGGGAAATGCTTGAAGACCTGCTGAACAAACGGGCGAGTTGCACCGACTTCAAGCACATCACCCAGGACGACTGCAACATCGTCACAGCCCATCTGCTGCAAGGCGAGCGGGGATTGCCCGGGCGCCTTCTGCAACATTTCGAGCTTCTCAGGGATTTCCGTGGCGGCCTGCCGATCAGCCGCTACGACCACTCGCTGCAAACCGCCACCCGCATGGTTCGGGCGGGGATGGACGAAGAGTCGATCGTATGCGGGCTGTTTCACGACCTCGGGGACGTGCTGTCGCCCCAAGACCACGCCTCGTTCGCGGCGCTCGTGCTGAAGCCCTATGTATCGGAGAAGAACCATTGGGTCCTCAAGCACCACGAGATTTTCCAGGGCTATTACTACTACCACCTGGCGGGTTTCGACCGGAATGCGCGCGATGCCTATCGCGACAGCCCCTATTTCGATGCCTGCGCGGAGTTCTGCGAGCGATTCGATCAGAACTCGTTCGATCCGGATTACGACAACCTGCCGCTCGAGGAATTCGAGCCGATGGTGCGCCGGGTACTTGCAACGCCTGTCCACGGCAGCACCCTGCAGGCCGCCGCGGCAAACCTGGGCTGAATCGCCATGTCTGAAGACGCCATGCTGCCCGGGGAGTTTGCGGATCTGGAAAGGTTCGCATCCACCTGGTGTCTCCCGTCCCAGGCCGAGCGGCACGCCCAGCGGGTAAACTCGGCGATGCAGGATCTGGAGGATTTCTACGAGACGATACTGCCACGCATGGACGCCATCGCCGAGTATCTCAACCCGTTCCCGCTCGATGAGCTGGACGCGGCCGCCCGGAACTTGCTCAATCTTTCCCTATCGTTCATCGAGGTGTCCCTGGCCGTCGAGCTGTTTCACGCGCCGGACGATTCCCGGGGGCTGCCGCACGGCAGGTACCAGATCATCGAGTCGCTGACCGATTAGCAGGCTCTCGCGCTCCCAGCTTTTCGCCTACGCCGCGCCCGCCCTGCCGCTGTCGGCGTTGAGCGCGCCGATCACGGTGTACCTGCCGCCGTTCTACGCCATGGAGATGGGCCTCGGGCTGACGGCGGTCGGCGCGGTGTTCATGCTGTCGCGGGTCTGGGATGTGGTCACCGATCCGCTGACCGGATATCTCACTGACCGCTACAGTTCCCGCTATGGCCGGCGCCGTCACTGGCTGGTGCTTTCCGTCCCGGTTCTCATGCTGTGCGTCGTCATGGTTTTCATGCCCGGCGCCGTGGGCGTCGAGCAGGCATCGAGCGGCTACCTGCTGTTCTGGATGGTCGTCCTGTACGTGGGCTACACGGTGGCCATGCTTTCCCAATACTCCTGGGCGGCGGAGCTGACCGGGGACTACAACGAGCGTTCCCGCATTCTCAGTTGGCGCGAGATGGGGCACCTGACGGGCATGTTCCTGATTCTGGGGGTGGCCGGCGTCATGGAGCAGTTCGGCGACGTGCTGTTCGATATCGCCCCGGAACCCGGGCAGACGAGCGGCGTGCCCAACAGCCTCAAGGTGTTCGCCATGGGCGCTTTCATCCTGTTGCTGTTGCCGGTCACCACGGGCCTTGCGGTATGGCGCGTACCCGAACGCCCCCGCCGCGCGGCGGACGATCAAGTGCACTGGCTGCAGGGCGTGAAAGCGCTGTTGAAGAACCGGCTGATCCGGCGGGTTCTCGGCGCCAGCGTCATGCACGGCATTCCCGGCAACGTCATGGGCGCCCTGATCGTTTTCTACGTGAGCGACATTCTCCATGCGCCGCGCTGGATCAGCATCGTCATCCTGGGCTATTACTTCTTCGCCCTGGTGAGCGTGCCGCTGACCGTCAGAATCAGCTACCGAATCGGCCGCCACAACGCGCTGGTGCTGTGCATGGTGCTGATGGCGCTGATCACGCCGCCCTTCTACTTTTTCGGCGAGGGAGACCTGGTTCCGTTCATGGCCCTGATCTGTGCCTCGGGCCTGGTCTTCGCCGGCATGGCGGTGCTGATCAGGGCTACCACGGCCGACGTCACGGACTACGACAACCTGCAGGTCGGGGAAGCGCGCACCGGCCTTTTCTATTCCCTGGTCACTATGACCGACAAGCTGGGGTTCGCCATCGGCGTGGGCACGAGCTATCCGCTGCTCGAGTTTCTCGGATACGTTCCCGGCGCCGTCAATACTCCCGAAGCGCTCGACGGCCTGCGTTTCGCCTTCGTGTTTCTGCCGATCGTCGCCATGCTGATCGGCGCCGCGCTGATGTTCCGGTTCCCCCTGACCCGTGAGCGGCAGCAGGAATTACGGCGCCAGGTCGATGAGCGAGACGCGGCGAGAGGGTAGCAATACCGCCTCCGACTCAACTCGAGACAGACAAGATCCTATGAGACCAGGTTGTCTATCGTTCGATAAGCATGGCGCACGAGCAGCTCCTGGTCGGACAGGTGGAATTCCCCGATCGCGCCCGACGCCAGGCCGGATTGCACGCGCTCCACCTGCGCCCAGTCTTCCCGGATCAGGTCGCGCGAGAGAACCGATGAGAATTCCTGGCTGATGCGCTCGCCCGCATTCCGTGGAGGCCGGGCGTAGAACGACTGTTCCCAGATCGTGCGGTCCACCGATATCGGTATGAACACGTCGGCATTGAACCAGTTCGGCCCCAGGATCAGGCCTAAATTGGGGAAGATGAAGTAGGCGTCGAAGCCCCAGAATTCCGCTCCGCCCGGATTGAGGCAGGCCGGCTGGCCGGCGCCCGCATCGCCGCGCTGAATCACCGTGGATGCGAACCTGGTGACAAAGGATTCCGCCGGGGACGGTTCATGATTCGGGTTCACGCCCAGGCTGTTGGCCGCGTGCGGCCCGATGATGTCGAAATAGGGGAGGTGCGCGTACGGATTGTCGCCGCCGGCGTGGCTGTCGGGGACGGTGGCGCGGTGCACGAAGCGAATGTGGTATCCCTCGCGGCCGATGTCCATCGCCGTCTTCCAGTTGGTCGCCAGTTCCGCCCGGAAGCGGACGACCCGTTGCATATCCCCGTACGGGAAGTCAGAGATTCGCCTGCCCAGGGGTCCCAGAAAGTCTTCCAGGCTCTCTTTCGGCGCATCCTGGAGGTTGATGAATACGAAACCCTGCCAGGTTTCCGCGGCCACCGGGCGCAAACCGCATTTCGACCTGTCCAGGCCGACGAACTGGTCTTCGTCCGGTACGCCGACCAGGCTGCCGTCGGGTGCGTACGTCCAGCCGTGGTAGTTGCAGGTCAGGCGCCGGGAGCGGCCCTGCCCGTCGGCGAGCCGGTTGCCCCGGTGGCGGCAGACGTTGTGAAACGCCCGGATGCGGCCGTCCTCCGCCCGTGTGATGACGATGGAGGCCGGAATGTGGGGCAGGTCGCGCACGAAATAGCTGCCGGGTTCCTCCACGTCGTCGGTACGGCACGCATAAAGCCAGTGACGGGAGAAGATGCGGCCGCGTTCACGGGCGAAATAGTCGGACGACGTATAAGGCGCAGTCGGCAGCGGACCGGTTCCGAGCTCCGGAAACCGGTCAGCCCAGCGCAGTGTTTCGGTCTGCATGGCTCAATAATCCGTTCTCATGAAACAAACGCCAGCATCGGGCAGCGAGTTTGGGGGGGGGGGGGGGGGTTGGGGGGGCCGCCCCCGCGGCCCGGGGGGGCGGCAGGGATGGGGGGGGCGAACAACGGGCGCATAGGGAGCCGCCCCGCGGCGC
>JAPPHD010000156.1:0-2121 GCA_028821125.1 Gammaproteobacteria bacterium | reverse complement strand
TGCGCATGGGGGGCTCCCCTTGCGGCCCCCGCCCCGGTCACCCTGCTTACCCCATGGCTTTCGGCCGAGAAAACCCCCCCTAATGGTATGCCCCGATTGCGAACTCTTTCCCCACGATCCGGCTCCGAGAGTGGCCATGCGGTACGGGCATCGGGCGCGCCGGTCACGAAAACAGGCGCCTGCTCAGCCGGACCCGTGGAACTTCGCCGACAGGCCCTCTCCGGCCGTCAGGTAGGCTTCCCGCGGCGGGCTGAACACATCCAGGATGACGGCGCCGCTGTCTCCGGTGCGGACACCGTGGGGCGTGTTGCCGGGGGTGCACCAGAAGTCTCCCTGTTGCATTTCGACTTCCTCGCCGTCCTGGATGCGCACGCACTCGCCCTCCATCAGGATGCCCCATTGCTCTTCGTCGTGGCTGTGAATGGTGGGTTCGGTATGCGGGCCAATCTCCGCCAGGGAGAACATGACCTTCTCGCCGATGAACAGGCGGGTGGTTATGGTGTCGGTCAGCTTGCGGAATATGCCGTCGTCCTTGGTCTTGAAATACCATTTTTGCGCATCGGACATTCTGAACTCCTTTCGTTGATTTCGTTCGCGTTGGCGGCCCCGTACCGGCGGGCGGGCGGTCTGCCGGAGCGAACGCGGACCGTTCGCCGGGCCTGATACGCTATCGCGACCTAATGGGTTTCCTCCGTGTGATCCGCGGCGAAGATTTCGCCGAGCAGCTTCTGCCGGTCGACGACCCGCCCCTCCTTGATGACGGTTTCGATCGAACGGGTCGCCCGGATGTCCGCCAGCGGGTCTTCCGACAGTATCAGCAGGTCGGCGCTCTTGCCGGGCGCCAGCGAGCCGATCAGCGGCTCGCCGGCAAAGGTCGCGGCCTGCTGCGTCGCCGCGCTGATGGCGGCAAGCTCCGGCACGCCGGCGGCGACCATGAGTTCCATTTCACGGTGCACGCTCAAGCCCGGAAACACGCCCGGAACGCCTGTGTCCGGACCGGCCGCGAACGGAATGCCCGCGTCGTGGATCTTTTTCATGTTGCCCATGATCGTCGGCAACTGCCGCGCGATGTTGTCCCGCCTGGTGAAGGCGTCGAACTCGTCCAGCGGGCCGCCGGGCCCCAGGGTTTCCAAGGTGACCTTCGGCACGCTCTCGCGCACCCAGGACGAGTCCGCCCACGCCCGGATCGCCTCCGGCTCATAGGTGTCGTTGTAGATGGAGAGCGTCGCCACGTACAGGCTGCCGTTGGCGCGCATCGCTTCCAGGTACCCGTCATCGATCTCGCCCGTCACCGAGGAGTGGTAGAGGATGTCGCCACCGGCCTGCAACACCTCCCGATGGCCTTCCAGTTCGTAGACGTGCGTCGCAACCGGCAGGCCGTGCCGGTGCGCCTCGGCAATTACCCGCTCCATCACGTCCTTGCGCAGCATCGGCATTGCCTGATGAAAGGCGCAGCACATCGAGTCGTAGAAGATCTTCACGAAATCGACACCGCTTTCCGCCAGTTTCGCGATCGCCGCCGGCGCCTGATCCGGATCGTCGAGTTCGATACGCGCCTCCGCCAGGTTGGACCCCGCCCATCCCGCCGGCGCGGTCACCCCCGGCCCGGAAACGAACAGCCTCGGCCCGTCGATTTCGCCCGACGCGAGCGCCTGCCGCAGCCAGAGGCCGTTGTCGATGGGCTGCACCGAGAAGTGGCAACCCACCACCCCCCAATAGAGCATCTGCCGGAGCACCCGTTTCTGGTCGTCCACTTCGTAGGACGCGCCCACATCGATCACGGTGTCGAACCCGCCGCTGATCAGGTGCGCATGCATGTCGATCAACCCGGGAATGACCGTCTTGCCGGACGCATCGATGTGCCCGGGGCCGGCAGCGAGGGAATCGGCTTCCGGCACTATGCCCCTTATCGTCCCGCGCTCCATGAAAATGGCCTGACGCTCGAGGGGCGGGCGGCCGCTGCCGTCGATGACGCGCGCGTTGCGAATGACCGTCGGACCGGCATTGCCGGAGCCCGTGGTTGACGATGATGCAGACATTTTCCCGCGCCGGCCTAGCTCGACCTGTTCATGAATGAACGTAGCGAGGCTGGCAAGAGTAGTGAAAGCACTGGGTGGCGCG
>JAPPHD010000191.1 GCA_028821125.1 Gammaproteobacteria bacterium | reverse complement strand
AGACCGCGGACGCGACTGGAGGTGTGCCATTTGTGTTGCCGAGTGCAAACGACTACCCCCATGCACCTTGGTGGGAAGCGCCATCGGAACCGCCTCCTTCGATCAATCCGACCGGGTCGATCGTCGCAATCCTGACGAAACGAAAGGTTGCGCACCCTTGGGTTGAGCGGGGCACTGAATTCTGCTGGCGATCGCTGGAGGATGAACAAACTACCGGTTTCTTTGATCTGCGTTGCGCCATCGCTTTCCTGGAACAGGTAGCGGACCTCGACCGGGCAGCGGCTTCATTGGCCCGGATACGAGACTATCTGTTCTCTTCCGACGAAATCGAATTTGACCTGAGCGCCTCCGGATATGTGCATCCTCCGCTCGCCTGGGCGCCCGCTCCCATTGGATTCGGCCAGGACCTTTTCACCCGGGATCAGCTCATTGAGGGTCTTACCGCCTTGGCCAACGCCCAGCGTGACGATGGCGGCTGGCCCATCAAGTGGCCGGCGATCAGCCCTGGCGTAGAACTGGAATGGCGGGGAAGAGTGACCATTGATGCGTTGCTGACGCTGCGGTCGTATGCGGTGGCTGGCTTTGGGGCAGCTTAAGTACGAGTGAGACAGCAGATTCCTGACGAACCAGCCCCGCTGGTGCCGGAGGGGTTCATCTCGGAATCGTCCATGGGCGATCACTGCGCGTGTCTCCCTAGTGATCACTATCAGTCGCCATCGCACTGGCGGCCACGAATTGTAAACCCCCGCGATCGTCGTGCGCGAGGAGCAGAGGGTCGCGGTGTCCGGCCCCGAAAACTGCCCCGAGCGGATCCGTGACCGGACCGGCCGGATGCGGCGAACAAAAGTCCTGCCACACCTTCAGGTGGCACCGGGAACCGTTGACGGAACGCGACCCGGCAGGCCCGGGCCGGTCGGTCACTGCCCGAGTTGTCGTGGATCCCGGAAACCGGCCTGCTTCGTCCATTGACGAAGGTAGGCGGCGAACACCTGGCCGAGATCGCCACGCTTCTCGACGATGTCCGCCACGTCATCGAAATAGATGTAGTGAAAGTCGCCCGGCCTGTCCGACGATTCGTGTTTCCTCGGCTGCACGAAAACGATCTCAACACGCAGATCGGCCTCCCGGCCGACCGACAATGCGTCCATCGCCCGGGTCCAGCCGGGGCGCATCTTCGGGAACGATTTGTCATAGAGGGCTTTAGGCATGTGGACGAGCTCAAGCCCGTCGGCGGCAAGCCGGTGCAACAGGTGAACGTACTTCTGTTTTCGGTTGCTCGCCCTGGCCAGTTCGCCCACGCCTTCCACGAGACTGCGAAACGCCGTGTTGCGGGCCGTATCGAGATAGTCCTGCTGCTCCGTGCGAATCGATTCCACGTCAGTCTTCAGTTCGACGAGATACGCTGTCCGATTGTCGGTTCCGAAAGCAACGTAGTCGACGTTGTAGGACTGGTCGCGGCTGGGCTTGCGAGCTCCTGTGGAACCCGGTCCGCCGCCCGCCTCGTCGGGGTACAACGTGCCGACGCGCAGCGGGAACTCGGGAACCAGGGTGTCGTGAATCCGGGTCTCGAAATGCACGCTTAGCACGTCCCGCAAGAACACCTCGAAGAACGGCGCCGCACGGCCCTCCAGCGGATAGGACGGCAGGTGACGCCAGCGGTTCAGTACCTCAAAAACGTCGTGGATCGTCGGGGAAGCGCCGTCGGTCATGTGTCGTTCCTAGTTGTGATTCTCGCATCGATTCGTGCCGTCACTGCAGGGCGGCGAATGCGGTCGCAGGATCCGTATTCTCGCGTCGGGGGCCAAGGCTGTGACCGGGCCCCGGAAAAGGCCGTCCGCCTGAAACGAGCGGTGTGTGGCCTTCGAACGAACCTAGTCGCCGTTCACGGAAATCCTGAATTGGAGCGCCGTTGCAAGGCTTGCGCAGTACCTGTCATGAGCCGCCCAATCCCTGCAGTTGCGCATCGTGTCCACCCGCAGATAGCGTTGCTTGATTCGCTCAAGGAGTTGACTGAAATACAGGAACTCGAAGGCCATTGACGGAACCCAGTCAACGTCTGCCGCATAGCCGCTGATGGCTTCAAGTTTAGTCCTTTCGAGAAAAGCGGTGATGTCGGCAGGTTCTGCGTCCATCGTGGAGCAGGAGCCGAAATGAACCAGGCAATTGTTCCAGGTTCCCGCTGAATAATCGGCAAGCTGCTCGAATCTCACGTTGTTCCAAAGCGTTTTACTCTTTGATTCCGCAAGCACGAGACCTTTCGTAAAGCCATGAAAACCGAGATAGAGGATGGGATATTTCCAGTCGTCGCGGCCGTCCCATTGTTTTAGACACTCGTCAAACTCTTCCGGCTTGCGTGCAATGTGATGCTTGAACTTCGCATCATGGTACTTGGCGACAAAGCGCAGAAACGGCTTTACGGAAACGAAATCGGCGCGTTCCCAAACCGTTTCGATACAGAAGATTCCCGACATTGTTCCACCTCTTGGAGTCGCGCGCGATCTTACCGGCGATCGGTTCGGTGTGCACTATTGACTGCGTTGACTCAGACCCGTTCTCGGTCCGGAAGCCAGGTATCTTGGAAAGGAACATTTGAAGAGCGTCGAGCGATCAAGGAAACGGTACTGCCTTCGACGACCGTCGGTTCCTCGCATTCCGGTTCATCGCAGCGACCTCGAGGGCTGTTCGAAGTCCATCACCGTTCTGTCGGCCTGACGCTCGGAATGATCTGCAAGGATCTCGTGTGCGAGTTCACGTTCCAGGGATGGACAACGGTCCCGCGGGATTTGGACCGACAACCGTGGCAAACGAAAATTGGTTAACCAGAGGAAACGAAGGTCCGCAGATCCCAGATGGAGCGAGTCGCTTGGATTGTCGGGAATAGACCGATCTGGGCCGTTTCTCAAGGGATCAACAAGGCTGGCCTGTCTCGGCCACCCGCAAGAGCGAGTCGGAACCATGTCGCTTTGAGGCGTGATCTGGTTGAACGTCAAAACCCCATGGTTCAAGCATTCAACATCCAGACCACAAGGATGCACCAGGAAACGAGCGTGAGCCCGGCAGCCGCACAATTCGCCAATAGACCGGCGACTCGCAAGGACACGCTTGCCTCTTCGTTCCACTGGGCTTTCCTGTCGATTGCCGCGACCGTTTCTTCGATTTCAGTGCAAGGAACAGGGAGAATCCTGGACGAGTTCTGCCGGAGTCGCCAATACCTCGCCAGAGACCAGTAGCTGTGAACGACGATGGCCGCCATGCAAAGAACGATCACCCTGCGCCCTTGTGCAGGCTTGATTCCGAACAAGTCGAGATCCCGCACCACGGCTTGGGTATTCCAGACCAAGAGCCGCCACTGATTCCAGAGGAAGCCTGCCACCCATTCCACGCTGAAGCTGCCACTGATACCACGGCAAAGCTGCCACCTTGGCCGGTTGTCTGAGATCACCGTTTGGAGTGTCCGACGCGGGATAACGAATCGGTAATCTGACCTTGTCGACATGAAGAGGAGCAGATGCCGGCAAAGAGGTTATCCATGCGTAAAATCAAAGAGGTCCTGCGCGTCAAGTGGTCCCAGAACCTGAGCAATCGGCGGATTGCCAGAAGGAAGACGACACCATCGAGGAATTCGGGGGGATATTTGGCCCGTACACGGGAGGGTGCTACGAATCCGACCGCGATGCGAAGATCAAGCACATCGTCGCAATCAACGAAGCGCATCACAGCGGCATGTGCACCGCGGACATTGAGGCCAAGCGGACCTTCGCCGGCGAGCTGCTGAATCTCACCCTGGGTTCGGGCGAGGTCAACAGCGCGAAGAACAATCTGGATGCGTTCGACTGGCTGCCGGAAACGAACCGGCGCTGGTTGGCGCGGCGTGTGGTTGAGGTCAAGCTGAAATACGCCATGACCGTCGACGGAGATAAAGCCTCCGCGCTGGAGAAAGTGTTGTCGGGGTGCGACAGTACTGAACTGGCCAGACCGCCGTGCTTGGAGTGAAAGAGGCGGCAGGTGGACGCGCATCCCATACTGCAAAACGGGGGTGCGATGCAGGGTGTCGAGCGGCAGCAGCTCGATGTTTTTCATATCCTCGCGGGAAGCGGCGTGAGCGAGGCATGCGGGAGAATACGGCGCGACGCGGAACGGTTACTTGCCGAGTTTGACTCAGCCGGACGAAGCCGTGGCGGGATTCGCGGCACCTAAGAGAAATTGGCTCGTGCCGCCGCTTGGTCGAAGTGGCGGACTGCTGCGTCGAACTTGTCGCGGCACCCCGGATTGCAGAAGCCGACGACCAGTGCGCCATAGCTCGTCAGCGAGTCCGCCTGCACCGGTTTCCCCGACCAGGGGCAGGTGCGGTTTGTGCAATCTCCAAAGTCGAGGGCGGCTTGGGACTGGGCGTCGGCCCTTCGCTTTTCGTCCAGCGGATTTCGTCCCTCGCGTATTGCCCTGCGGTTGCGCAGGGCCTGTGACCTGGCGCCGGCCAGCGAGACGGTCGGAAAGCCGCCGAGACCGATTGAGTGGCGGCGGCCGTGGATGACGACGCGCTGTATCCAGGACTTTCCGCCGGTCCTGCTGACCCGCAGGTACAGCGTGTTGCCGTCCCCGTGAAGCGCCGGTCCGGACAAAGCGCGCACAGCGGCGGTGGTCAGTCGGCCCATGCGGACGCACCTTCGGCTCCGGTCGTCGTGCGCAATTGTCAGTCGGAACGGTAGGCTCGTCAAAACGCCGGAGATGGGCGAGGGCGAGTCCATAGGCGCCGAATGCACGCCGAAGTTGGTGAGCCGTACGCAGGTCCGGACGTTGTTTACCGATGGAGATGTACGACCATGGCCGGCGTCGACGTGGCGAACCTGCCCCACTGTTCCATGAGGAGGCGTCGTTTTTCGAGGAGATCGGACCTGGCATAGGCCCGCTCGACTGCAGCGCCGACGGTGTGCGACAACGCGAGTTCCATCACGGAGTGGGGTGCGTTGGTCTGCTCCGCGGCCCAGTCCCGAAACGCGGACCGAAAGCCGTGGACCGTGGTTCGCTCGGCGAGCCCGTTGTCGCGCAGTACCTTGGTAAGCGTCATGTCGGACATGGGCTGCCCGGGGCGTGCGGGCGACGGGAAGACTAGCCCCGATTCGTCGCGCAGCGGCTCGGCCGCGCGAAGAGCGGCGAGCGCCGCACCCGACAGGGGAACACGATGTGGCGAACCCGACTCATGCGGAAGCCGGGGATGTTCCACTCGCGGCGCTCGATGTCGATCTCGGCCCATAGGGCTCCACGAGCGGTGCCCGACCTCACTGCGGTCAGGACAAGGAAGCGAAAGCAGGCGCGCGCAGCGAGCGACGATCGCGACTCGTCGATCGCTGCGAGAGCCATCGGTACTTCAAGGTAAGGCAGGGCGCGGAGGTGGGCCTTGATTTTCGGCATGGCGGGCAGGGCGCCGTCGATGACCTCTCCGGCCGGATTCTGTTGGGCATACCCATGGGCCAGGGCCCATCGCATGACCGTTCTGATGCGCTGGCGCACGCGGCGGGCGGTCTCCGGCTTCGCGGTCCAGATTGGTGTGAGAACGTCGAGCACGTTCAGGCGGTCGATGGCGTCGACCTTGATGTCGCCGAGCGAGGGAAGCGCGTGGCGTTCGAGCGTCGCCCACCAGTCGGCGGCGTGCTTGTCGCTGCGCCAACGCGGCCGGTTCAACTCGTAGACTTCCTTTGCCGCCACTCGGAACGTTGGGGACTGGCCGCGTCGCTTTTCGGCCAGGGGATCGCCACCCTCGGCCACGGTGGCGCGGTTCAGTGCGGCCAGGGCTCGCGCTTTGGCGAGGGAGATGAGGGGGAAGCTGCCCAGGCCGAGCGTGCGGCGCCTTCCGTGGATCGTGATCCGCTGGCACCAGGACTTGCCGCCCGTTGGCTTGACGTGCAGATAAAGGCCGCCGCCGTCGCCGTGCAGACCGGCCTTGGTGAGCGCGTTGCACTTTGCCTTTGTCAGCTTCGCCACGGCGACGTCTCACCAATCGTCCCACCAAAACAGTGGTGGGACGATAGCGTGTCTGAAGGATGCACGCAACTCCAAGTTGCTTAGCAGACTTATAATAAGATATTGTTTTTAAAGTATTTTTTTGGTTCTTTTGAGTGCTTTAGAAACGGTGTGAGAAAGGGTAGTTGGCGGAAGAGGTAGGAGTCGAACCCACCAGGCGCGTTATCGCGCCTCAACGGCTTTGAAGGCCGCGCGCCCCACCGGAGACGATGCTCTTCCGCATGCCGGGCCGGTTATCCGTGCCGGCTAAGTCGTATCACAGTTCGAATGCCTTGACCACCAGCCGGGTATCGCCGGTGCGCCGGGTAAAGCCCCTGCCGTCGAAATACTCCAGCACTTCGATGGCGATGTTGCGGCCGATTCCGGTGGAATCGCGGAAACTCCGTACGGTGAACGGCCCGCGCGCGGCGAGATCGGCTGCGTAGCCGGCGATTTGCCTCAGCCGTTCCGGCCAGTAGAAGCGCTTGGCCGACACCTGCACCAGCAGCCCGCGCCGGGCCAGGCTCTTGAGCCCGCGGTCGAGCACGGCGATGGGCGTGCGCAGTTCCTTCGCCAGGTCGCCGACGCTGGGCGCCTGGTCGACGTCCAGCAGCGGTTGGACGCGATCCAGGAGAGCCCGCTCAGTTTCCGGCAGCGATGCCACGTGCCGCGGTGGATGATAGGCACCGGCGGTGACGCCAAGGGCTTTTTCGGCGACAAGCTCGTTCAGCAGTTCCAGGCGGTATGTGGCAGGAATGTCAGAGGGCAACTGGTTCGGCCGCGCTCCGGTGCGATCGGGGTGTGCGGCCTGATAGCCTTCGATGAACTCGAGCGCGGCAGCACGCCAACGTCTCCAGAGCGGCCGCCCGACCATCGCGGTGCCGCGGCGGTCGGCATCCAGGTCGTCGAGTATCGCCTGCAGCCGGTTGTTGGTCATGCCAAGGGTGTACTCCAACGGCTCGGTTTCGAGCGGTCCCAGTTCAATCAGTGCTCCAAGGATGCCCTTCGGGTCGTCCCGTTGGAACGCCGCAATGCGGGCGAGCCGCTGGGGCCTCCGCCGCCGTGACGTCGAGGGCAGGTCAGTGAGCACCGGCCCGCCGCCCAGGGTGCGGTCCAAACCCTGGTCGCGCACCACGACGGGGTCGCCGTGGCGGGCGCAGAGCGGTTCGTCGGTCACCAGTTCCACCTCCGCACGCTGGCCGGGCTCCAGGCGGCCTGGGCGGAGCAATGCCAGGTGTGCCGTGCTGTGCGTGGTCGCGTGGTAGACGTGCACCGGCAGCCAGTGTTTCACCGGGCGCGGAAAGTCCTCCACCACGCGGAGGTCGACGGCGAAGTTCCGGTGCATGGGGGAGGGGGTTTCCATCAGCCAGCAACCCCGGCTGATACCCTGTGCGTCGATTCCCGCCAGGTTGAGCGCCGTCCGGTCTCCGGCGCCGGCGCTGTCCACGGTCTGATCCTGGGCTCGAAGGCCACGCACGCGCGCTTTCTCGCCGGTTGGAAAGACGGAGACTTCCTGATTGCGCTCGATCCGCCCGGAATGAACGGTTCCGGTCACGACGAGGCCGGATCCACGGACAATGAACGCCCGATCCACAGCGAGCCGGAATCCTCGTTCCGGAATACTCCGTTGCTGCGCGCGATGGGCCGCCCAGAGCGCCTCTGTCAACTTCGTAATTCCCAACCCTGTCTGTGCGGAGGTTTTGATGACGTCCGCGTCTTCCAGAAAGGTGCCTGCAAGCAGTGCCCGGGTTTCCCGCTCCGCCGCCAGAACACGTTCCGGGCTCACCCGGTCGCACTTGGTCAGGGCCACGACACCCTGGCGCAACCCGGTCAACTCCAGGATCTGCAGGTGCTCGCGGCTCTGGGGCATGGGGCCGTCGTCCGCGGCCACCGCCAGCAGCGCGTACTGCATGGCGGCGACCCCGGCCACCATGTTGTGGATGAAGCGGTGGTGGCCCGGAACGTCCACGAAACCCAGCACATCGCCGCTGTTCTTCCCGTCAACGGCGTAGGCGAAACCCAGGTCGATGGTCAGCCCGCGTTGGCGTTCCTCGCGCAGGGTGTCGGTGTCGACCCCGGTGATGGCCTTGACCAGGCTGGTCTTGCCGTGGTCAACGTGGCCGGCCAGCGTGACGATCACGAGAGCCGGGCCCGGCTGTCATCCCGGCTTGACGGGCGGGCGCACGAACTCGCCAGAAGCGGAATCGCCAAAAAAGCGGGACATCGCATGTTTCAAAGCTCTTCGAGCGCGGCGAGCAGTCCGTCGAAATCCGCCACGGCGCGAAGATCCAGCCACAACGCGCCCTGCTGGATGCGCCCGACGATCGGCACCCGCAGTTTCCGCAACCGTTCTTCGAGACCCCGAACCTGCCCCGACTTCGCGTGCCGGATCGTCACGGCGCGGCTTTCGAGCGTCCTGTCGGGTACCGCTCCGCTGCCAATCTGCGCGTCCGAGGCTGCAACCTCCAGATCGTAGCCGTCCAGCCGCTTTGCCAGCGCATCACGCAACACCCCGGCACGTTTCTCCAGCACCTCGACCGGTGTCGTAAGCAGGCGCAGCAGGGGAATTCTGACGGGCGCCTGGTCGGGTTCTTCGTAGAGCTTCAGCGTGGCGTCCAGCATCGCGAGGGTGACCTTGTCGGCCCGGAGCGCGCGCTTGAGCGGGTTGCTTTTCAGGCTGGAGACGAGGTCCTTGCGGCCGGCGATCAGCCCGGCCTGCACCCCGCCGAGCAGCTTGTCGCCGCTGAACGTGACCAGGTGCGCGCCGGCGTTCAGCACCTGCCCGGGCAGCGGCTCGTGGGGCAGGCCGAACTTGCGCAGGTCGAGCAGCGCACCGCTGCCGAGGTCGACGCACATGGGTACGCCGTGCCGGTCCGCCAGGGCCGCCAGGTCCGCCGTCGGCGCCTCAGCGGTGAACCCTTCGATGTGATAGTTGCTGGTATGCACCTTGAGGAGCAGCGCGGCATCCCCGGCAACGGCGGCGAAATCCTTCAGGTGCGTTCGATTGGTGGTGCCCACCTCGCGCAGCCGGCAGCCGGCCCGTTCCATGAGGTCCGGCAGCCGGAAGCTGCCGCCGATCTCGATGAGTTCGCCCCGGGAGACCGGCACGGGCCGGCCGAGCGCGAAGGTGTTGAGCACGAGCAGCAGCGCCGCCGCATTGTTGTTCACCACCGTGGCGGCCTCGGCGCCGGTCAGCCGGGTGAGCCGGTCCGCCACGATGCCCTCCCGGTCGCCCCGGCCGCCCCGGGCGAGGTCGTATTCCAGGTTCATGGCGCCGGTGACCAGCGGCCTGATCGAATCCCACAACTCGGCGCTGACGGGAGCACGCCCGAGATTGGTGTGAATGATCGTTCCCGTCATGTTGTGGACAGGGCGGTATCCCTGGCCGGCCAGGGCTTGCTCCAATCGCTCGGCATAGCCCTCGGGGGCGCAGGCCCATGCCGGGATGTCTCCGCCGGCGCGCAGTTCGCCCTGCAGATTCCGCAACGCCCGTTTCACGGATTCCGGCCCATGATGGGCGACGAGCAGCCGTAACGCGGGTGCGTTGACCAGTTTGTCGATACCGGGCAGGTCGCTGGGCTGCATGGCCGTCTGTTCCGATCGGCGGAGTCTGGGCGCCCTCATCGGCGGGCCCCGGAGTTTAACCCGTCTCCGGCGGGAGCGGACGGGTGACCGGCCTGTGACCGGTGTCCCGTCCCATGGGTTTCGTACATTTCAGCGTGCCCCGCGAACTCTCAGGTGCAAGGAGCGTTCGGGACAGGACACCGGCGACCCGTGAATCGGGCTGACTGGATTGCCGGCTTGCACGCGATGCAGGTATCGTGGCTCGAACCCGTCAACCATCAACCTGCGGATAGCCCCGATGACCCGAAGGCGAAGAACCCTGTTGTTCGTCCTGGCATTCGTCGCCGTCGCGATGTCGGCGCCGTTCCTGGGCGGATCCATGGTCTGGTACCTGGGCGGTGCGCACAGCCTCGATATCCACGGCCGGGCGACAGCCGCCGGCCGCCCCCCCAACACCGTAGATGTCGGCCATGGCTGGACGCACTACGGCGGCGACGCCGGGGGCCATCGCTACAGCCAGGCGAGCCAGATCAGCGTGGAAAACGTCGAACGGCTGGCGCCGGCCTGGCAGTACCGGACGGGCGACATGACGGACAGGGCGGGTCTCATGAGCCAGGCGGCCACGGAAGGTACCCCGATCCTGGCGGAAGGCTCGCTGGTCTTCTGCACGCCCTTCAACGAGGTCATCGCGCTCGATCCGGGCACGGGCGCCGAGCGCTGGCGATTCGATGCCGAAATCGACCTCGATCAGTACCCCGCCAATCAGTTCGTCTGCCGCGGAGTCGCCCACTGGCGGGAGGGCGAATCCTCCGGGGCCTGCGCCGGCCGCATCTTCATGGGCACCAACGATGCGCGGCTGGTGGCCATCGATGTGGCCACCGGCAGGCGCTGCGCCGGGTTCGGCGACAACGGGGAGGTGTGGATCGACCCCGGCAGGGCGCTGATGTGGCCGGGCGAATTCCAGATTACCTCGCCGCCGGTAACGGTCGGCGATACGGTGGTGGTCGGGTCGGCGATCGCCGACAACGCGCGGGTGGCGGCGCCGGTGGGTTCCGTGCGCGCTTTCGATGCCAGGACGGGTGCGCCGCGCTGGGACTGGGATCCGATTCCACGGTCGCCGGACCAGCCGGCCTCCTCGAGTTGGCAGGGCTCGCAACCGCCGGTTGAAGGGCATGCCAACGCCTGGGCGCCCATGTCCGTGGATGAGGAACGCGGCCTGGTTTTCGTGCCGACCAGCAGCCCCAGCCCGGACTTCTTCGGCGGTCTGCGCCCGGGCGACAACCGCCATGCCAATGCAGTGGTTGCGCTGGTCGCGAAGACGGGTCAGGTCCGGTGGAGTTTCCAGACCGTGCATCACGATGTCTGGGACTACGACCTGCCGGCCCAGCCGGGCCTGTATTCGGTGTGGCGGGACGGCCGCGTCCACGACGTGGTGGCCCAGGTGACGAAGACCGGCCTGCTGTTCGTGCTCGACCGCGACACCGGAGAGCCGTTCCTGCCGGTCGAGGAGCGCCCGGTCAGCCAGCAGGGGGCGCCCGGCGAGGTGCTTTCGCCGACCCAGCCGTTCCCGGTCGCGACCCCGCCGGTCGTGCCGAATCGCCTGACCCCGGACGATGCCTTCGGGCTGACCTGGTTCGACCGCGAACACTGCCGCGCGCGCATTGCGGACTCGCTGGCCGACGGGTTGTTCACGCCGCCTTCCGAGCAGGGAACCCTGCTCTTTCCGTTTACCGGCGGGGGAGCGAACTGGGGCAGTGCCGCCTATGACCCGGGCCGGAACCTGCTGGTCATCAACATGAACAACCTCGCCCACCACATCCAGTTGATCCCGGCCGGCCGCGTCGAGGCGGCGCGGGAGGTGTATCACGACCAGGAGGTTGCACCGCAGACGGGGGCGCCTTTCGGCGTGAAGCGCGAACTGCTGGTGTCACCGTTAGGCATACCCTGCACGCATCCGCCCTGGGGCGTGCTCGCGGGCATCGACCTCGCCACGGGGGAAATCGTCTGGCGCAGGGCGCTGGGCGACGTGGAAGGCATAAATCTGGGCACGCCGACCCTGGGCGGCCCCATCGTCACCGCCGGCGGCCTGGTCTTCATCGCCTCGAGCGCCATCGACGATACCCTGCGCGCATTCGACATCGTCACCGGCGAAGAACTGTGGCATTGGCGACTGCCGGCGGCCGGCCAGGCCACACCCATGAGTTACGTCTGGGAAGGCCGCCAATACGTCCTGATCTACGCCGGGGGAAATCCCAGGTCCCAATCGCGTCTCGGCGATGCACTGGTGGCCTTTGGCCTGAATTGACCGGGGCGTGCCTCGGTCCGTCTGCTCGGTGGTTGAACGACCCCCGGCATGCCGCCGACAGCGATTCGATGTGCACTCGGCGTGGCGGAAGGAAAGCCCGCCGAGCCCGTGGTGCAACGGGCGCCCTGCGCTAAACTGCCGCCTTTTCCTCGAAGGGGGCGATTACATGTCCAAACCCACCGCGGCATTCATTGGACTCGGCGTCATGGGATACCCCATGGCGGGCCATCTCGCCGCCGCCGGCTACCCCATGCGTGTGTACAACCGCACGGCATCGAAGGCCGAAGCCTGGGTAGCCGAACACGGCGGGGAGGCGTTCGCTTCACCCGGAGAAGCAGCAGCCGGGGCCGAACTCGTGTTCATGTGCGTCGGCAACGACGACGACGTTCGGTCGGTCAGCCTCGGCGACGGCGGGGTGTTGGGCGGCATGCGCGCGGGCGGAGTGCTGGTGGACAACACCACGGTTTCCGCGGAAGTGACCAGGGAAGTGGCGGCGGCAGCGCGCGCCCGGGGCATCGGATTCGTGGATGCGCCGGTTTCCGGGGGTCAGGCGGGCGCCGAGAACGGCCAGCTCACCATCATGGCGGGCGGCGATTCGGCAGACTACGAGCGCGTTGCGCCCCTGTTCGAGTGCTTCGGGCGATTCTCGCGGCTCATGGGCCCGGTGGGGGCCGGCCAGCTCACCAAGATGGTCAATCAGATCTGCATTGCCGGGGTGGTGCAGGGACTAAGCGAAGGCATCGACTTCGCGCAGCGGGTGGGCCTCGATGCTGACGCCGTGGTCGATGTCATCTCCAAGGGGGCCGCCCAGTCCTGGCAGATGGAGAACCGCGCGCACACCATGGCGCGGGACGAGTTCGAGTTCGGCTTTGCGGTGCAGTGGATGCGCAAGGACCTCGACATCACGCTGCGCACCGGCCGAGCCCACAAGGCCCGGCTGCCGCTCACTGCACTGGTCGATCAGTTCTACGCCGATGTCCAGGCTCTCGGCGGCAACCGCTGGGACACCTCCAGCCTGATCGCCCGGCTGCGCGACTGACTGCGGGCGCGACGCCAGGTCACTCCGGATTGTCCGGCAAGCCGGCTCCGCCGGGCATTGCAAACTTGCATGCCAATCCCGCGGGTGCGGTGAAAGAAAGGGCTGAAGGCGCCCGGAATAGCGTCCGAACGCAGGCCTTCGAGCGGCTGCGGCGGTACAGCCGCCGGTCAGGCCGGTGACCGCTCCCCCAGCGGCACGTAATCCCGCCGAGTGGGCCCGTGATACAGCTGCCGGGGCCGCCCGAGCCGGTACGGGCCGCTGATCATCTCGTTCCAGTGGGCGATCCAGCCGGGGGTGCGGCCGATAGCGAAGATCACCGTGAACATCTCCACCGGTATTCCAATGGCTTTCAGGATGATGCCCGAATAGAAGTCGACGTTCGGATACAGCCGCTTCTCGACGAAGAACTCGTCCTCGAGCGCAATCTTTTCCAGGCGCTGGGCCATGCGCAACTCCGGATTGTCTTCGACGCCGAGTTCCTCGAGTACCTCGTGGCAGGTCTGCTGCATGACCTTCGCCCGGGGATCGTAGTTCTTGTAGACGCGGTGGCCGAAGCCCATCAGGCGGAACGGGTCGTTCCTGTCCTTTGCCTTCTTGACGTACTTGTCGATGTTCTTCTCGTCGCCGATCAGGTCGAGCATGTTCAGCACGGCTTCGTTGGCGCCGCCGTGGGCCGGCCCCCACAGCGCGGCGATGCCGGCGGCGATACAGGCGAACGGGTTGGCCCCCGTCGACCCCGCGAGCCGCACCGTGGAGGTCGATGCGTTCTGCTCGTGGTCGGCGTGCAGCAGGAAGATGCGGTCCATCGCCCGGGCGAGCACCGGGCTGACCCTGTATTCCTCGCAGGGCGTGGCGAACATCATGTGCAGGAAGTTCTCCGCGTGGTGCAGGTCGTTGCGGGGATAGATGAACGGTTCGCCGCGGGAGTACTTGTAGCTCATGGCGGCGAGGGTCGGCATCTTGGCGATGAGCCGGTGGGCGGTGACGCGCCGGTGCTCGGCATCGTCGATGTTCAGCGAGTCGTGGTAGAAGGCCGACAGCGCGCCGACCACGCCGCACATGATGGCCATGGGATGGGCGTCCCGGCGAAAGCCGCGGAACAGGAAGCGGAGCTGGTCGTGCACCATGGTGTAGCGCTTGATCGTCTCGACGAAGCCTGCCTTCTGCGTGGCGTCCGGCAGTTCCCCGTTCAGCAGCAGGTACGCCAGTTCCAGGTAGTCGGACTGCTCGGCAAGCTGCTCGATGGGGTAGCCGCGGTGCAACAAGACGCCTGCGTTGCCGTCGATGTAGGTGATTTCGGAGTCGCAGGCGGCGGTGGACACGAAGCCGGGGTCGTAGGTGAAATAGCCGAGGCTGGTGAGCTTGCCGACATCGATGACCATCGGGCCTTCGCTGCCCTCGTACATGGGCAGTTCGATTTCATTGTCGTCAACGGTCAGCCGGGCGACCTTGCCGTTGGCGTCCTGCATGTATCCTCCGTATCAGTTCATCTACAGGCCGCCGCGGCAGCCGGTTCCGGGTATGCAAACAGCGCATGAACCACCTGCCGTTCCGGCAGGATTGCCCGGAGCGGCGCTGCAAGTCTTCCCCAAGGGATGCGATGGGACGAACCCCATCGGTAAAACGGATTATACATATTACGGGCCCGATCGTTGAATCGCGCTGGAATTCAGCCCCGGCAGCGAAGCTGAATCAGGGCACGCGGCCGTCTATGCGCTTCCTTGTCGTGTGCCCTCCTGATACACGGACTGTTGAGCCTGCCAGGTTCGGAAGTCAGGAGGATCGGGGCTGTGTCGGCAGCATGAAGTCAGTAAGTGGCCCAGGCTTTGGACCGCTCATTCGGCGAAGGGATTCCGGTGCTCGGCCCGGTCGACGAACGACGGGTCGGTCAGGGCGTTCAGAAAGGCCAGCATCTCGGTGCGTTCCCGTTCCGTCATGTCGATGCCCTTGACGAACTGGCTCTTGTAGGCGTTGGCGCGTCCGTCTCCGGCATGTTCACCGTCCTCGATGTCGCGGCCCCCGGCAGCATAGAAATCGAGCACCGCATTCAGGTCGGGGAGGCTGCCGTCGTGCATGTAGGGGGCCGTGAGCGCCACGTTGCGCAGGGTCGGCGCGCGGAAGCGGCCGCGGTCCGCGGGGTCGCCGGTGAGGTCGTACAGCCCCTGGTCCTCGGCTGGGTAGGCATTGTCCCCGGCGACGTTGTAGAGCCCCGTATTGTGGAACGGGTTGTCGAGCATGGCGGAACTCTCGTGATCGGTCGACTCGGTGAAGTTGAACCCGGTGTGGCAATGGTGGCACTCGAAGCGTTCGGAAAAGAAGAGCCCGATCCCCCGGATCGCGGCCTCGTTGAGGGCGGCATCGTCGCCGCCGTAGGCGTAACGGTCGAAGGGCGATTCGAACGACAGCAGCGACCGCACGAAGCAGGCCAGCGCATGGACGATATGCGTGAACTCCAGCCGGCCCTCGCCCGGAAAGGCGTCGCCGAACAGTTGCCGGTAGCGCTCGTCCCGCCGGAACCGGGCCAGTACCTCGTCTTCGCGCCCCGCGATGCCGAGTTCGACTGGCGCTTCGCCGAACATCGGGATCAGCAGTTGCCGTTCGATGCGGCGCAGGCCCGGATGCGCCCACATCAGCGTGCTGTTGTAGGCAACGTTCACCAGCGCCAGGGCATTGCGCCGGTTCAGTTCACCGGTCGAGCCCACGGCCCGGGGCCGGGGTTCCGAAAAGGCGTACTCGGGCCGGTGACAGGAAGCGCAGGCCTGTTCGCCGTTGCCGGACAGCCGGGTGTCGTAGAACAGGTGCCGGCCGAGTTCCACCTTGGCCCGGGTCATGGGATTGTCAGCGGGCACTTCCGGCAACGGGTAGCCCTCCGGAAGCGGCCAGTCGTACTGCTCCGGAGTGCCGCAGCCGACGGAACCGAGCAGCATCGCGATGGCGAGCGCGCCAATCCAGCCGTTGCCGGTCGGTGGCGAAAACCTGTTTCGGGCCGGCGGGCACCGGCGTGGGAACCGCAGGAATCGTCGGCCTGCTTCGTATATGGACGCCGGATCTTCCCTGCGCTCGATCAAATCCGAATCCATTGGCGTCCCGGGTTGCCGGGGGGCCCGGACAGTCGTTCCGGTCACGATGGAGCCGGTTCGTAGCGAAAAAGGGTCTGGTGCCCGCATTCACTGACACAGCGCCCGGTTTCAGCATCGATGCCCAGCCCTGCCAGCAAACGCCGGCATTCCTCGCGCTTGCCGTACGCTTCGACGCAGTTTTCCGCCGCGGTGACGTCCAGGCCGGCGAGCAGGCTATCGAGATCGACCACCACGACACCCTGGAACGCCGCCGCTGCCGGCAGGCGTACCGTTGCCAGGTTGGGTCGATTGCAGGCCTGGGGAGGCCGCACGGCCGACGCCGAGACGCAGCCTGTGCTGCCGAGGTGGAACGACCAGTCGCTGCCGAGATCCAGGCGCAGGAACTTGTAGCCCGTCTGCCAGGTCCAGAACATGGACGACACGTTCAGGGGTGGCTGGGCGGTGAGCGGGTTGGCATGGTTGTGCTCGAACGGCACGCCGAGTTCGAACTCGACGGCCTGGTGCATCGCGCCGGCAACACGCCCTGTGACCGCAGGATTCGCCATTGAGGCCGCATCCGCATCCGGGGCCTGTTCACAGCTACCTGCCCACCCAACCAGGGCGACTCCGTCAGCCTGGCTTTGGGTTGACGTTGTGTCCAGGGACACCGGAGTCGTCGTACCGTACGCATCCACGAGTCGAAGGCCGGAAACGTAAAATCCCAGTTGGCCCGAAACGACGCCGGCGCCGCAGGCCAGGTGAGACGAGTCCAGGCGAAACTCCAGGCGTACCGGTTCGTGGGCGGTATCGCCGCAGCCTTGAGCCATGGTCGTGGCCAGGGCCAGGACACAGAGCCTGGAGCGCCTGGAAAAACTCGCGTGGACGGGGGATGTGACGGGCATGCCGGCAATGGTAGCCGACACGGGAACGCGCCAGAAGCGGTCGCAGGAGGGCGGCAGGGGCAGGGAGCACCGGACATGTACGGAGTCCTTACAGAGAGGTCCTGGAAAGGGTAGGCTTGAGCGCGTATGCAGCAGTCCCCAAAATTGGGTAGGCATTTCATCGGCAAAGTCGCACCGGCCCTCCTCCTGTTTTTGTTCGGTCTGGCGTGGGGCCATGGTGAACATGAGATTCCGCGACACGTCGCGCCGCAAGGCAAGGATGCCGGCAATTGCGAACTCCCAGTGCGCCCCTGCCGCACCATCCAGTACGCCCAATCCGTAGCCGGCAAGGGCGACCGGATACTCGTTGCCAGTGGCACTTACCCGGTGCGTACCGCCCAGGACATCTTCATGCTGACCAGCGGCATGCTCGACGTTCAGGGCGGTTTCGACCGATTCGACCATTTCGCCAGGCAGGCGCCGGACACGAACCGGACCACGCTGGTCGGGGTGCCGCTGGAATTCCGGCAGCAACTGCGCGACCGGGGATTTCATGTCGTGGTCGACCGCAAGGGCCTGCGGCCGCAACAGCGCCAAGTGCTCGAGGAGTTTCGCGCCGGCTTCGCGGCCATGCAGGCAAGCAGCGGGCGGGTTCCCTGCAACAACGGCAGGGCGGGCGAGTTCCCCTGCGACCGGGTCGACCTGCTGTCCCATGTCGCCTTGACAGACCTCCAGGTCGAGCCCAGCGCTGCGAACGACATCTGGGGCTTCGTCGACCTGAACACCGAGCGTGAGTACGCCCTGCTCGGCCTGAACATCGGTTTGGCGGTCATTGACGTCACAGATCCCGAAATCCCGTTTCAGGTGGGCCAGGTGGCGGGTAACGACACTTTCTGGCGCGACGTCAAGGTTTTTCAGGTCTATGAGGAGCAGTCGCAGCGCTGGCGGACTTTCGCTTATGTGAGCGCGGAAGCCGCGGAGCAGATCATGGTCATCGACCTGACCGGGCTGCCGAACCGGATATCCCTCGCGGGCAGGGTGACGGACAACGTCACTTCCCACAACGTCTATGTCAGCAATGTCGATTTCACGACTAACGCGCCGGTGGCGGGTTGGCCGCCGCCCCTGTTGCAGGTATTGGGTTCGAATAAACTCCACGGCGCCTTCCGTGCCTACGGGCTGACAGACCCCGTGGCTCCCAGCCTTGCCGGACAGTCCCCCGGGGACACCGCAGCCCACTACACCCACGACGCCACCTCGATGCTGGTTGACGATGCCCGGGCGACGGCCTGTCAATCCGGCAACCGCCTGTGCGAAGTTCTCTTCGACTTTTCCGAGACCACGTTCGACATCTGGGACTTCAGCGACCAGGCAAACCCCAAGTTGCTCAGTTCCACCACCTACGACCGGGCAAGCTACGTGCACTCGGGTTGGCTGAGCGAAGACCGGAACTACCTCTTCGTCCACGATGAACTCGACGAACAGAATCACGGGCTCAATACGACACTGCGCGTATTCGACCTGAAGAGCCTCGTCGACCCGGTGCTTTCACGCGTTTGGGAAGGGCCGACCGCCGCAATCGATCACAACGGCTATGTGCGCGGCAACCGGTATTACATGTCGAACTACACGCGAGGGTTCACGGTGCTCGACATCACCGAGCCCGATGCGCCCAGGGACGTTGGACGTTTCGACACCTTCCCGGTTTCCGACTCCACCGCATTCGACGGGGCTTGGGGCGTCTATCCTTACCTGCCGAGCGGCAACATTCTGGTCAGCGACTTCAGCGGCGGCCTGTACGTGGTCGCCGATCGAACCCTGGACTCCCGCCAGGGAAAGATTGCGTTCACGGCACCTGCTTTCGGCGGCGAGGAGGGTACCGATCTGACCGTTTCGGCGTCCCGCACCGGTGGCTCGTCGGACAGCGTCTCGGTGGACTACAGGGTTTACGGGGCGTCGGCCGGTACCGGTGACATCGCCTTGGCGGACGGCAGGCTGAACTGGCCGGCCGGCGACACCGGCAACCGCACCATCACCGTGCCGCTATCGAGCGACAGCGATTCCGAGCCGATCGAGCGTGCCTTTGTGCGCCTGGAGAACCCGACCGGAGGGGCGGTGCTCGATCACCCGAACCTGGCGAGCCTTTTCGTCGGGGATGCCGGTGCACCCGCTTCACTCGGATTCCTGGAACAGGTGACTGCCGTGCGAGCGGGCGCGGAGCGCGCCGTTGTCGCCGTGCAGCGTCAGGGCAACCCCGCGGGCGCCGTCACCGCATCCGTTGCGGTCAGCCCGGATACCGCCGTGGCGGGGACGGACTACCGGGCGCCTTCAACGCGCCGGTTGCGCTGGGACGATGGCGACGCCAGGCCGCAGTCTATCGTCATTAGCCTGCTCGAGAACGACGAAACGGACCCGACCAGGCGCTTCAGGGTGCAACTCTCTTCGCCGGCAGGCGCAACGCTGGCCGGCGGCGCCGATTCGGTGGTCGAGATCCGGCGCCTGCCGCCCGTCACGGGGCTCGTGCTGGTCGACGCCGCGCGGGACAGCGACATCGCCGCCATCGGGGACGGCCAGGCCATCGAAGTGTACAACTCCAGCGCAGGCTCCGTTTCGATTCGCGCCGACGTGGAAAGCGTTCCCTGGCTCGGCAGCCTGAAGTTCGACCTTACCGGGCCCGTCGAGACCTCGAGTACCGACAACGACGGCCCGTATGCCCTGTTTGGCGATGACGGGCAGGGCGACTACTACGGCGAACCGCTCGTCGACGGCAGCTATGGCATCACGGCGACGCCATACTGGGAGCGCGACGGCAGTGGTGAAGCCGGCACACCGCTGACCCTGTCCTTCTCGATCTCGGGCATCGCCGACCCGGCGCTCGGTCGCGTTGGGGGTGTGCGGATCGAGCCGGTGGCCGCAGGGCTGACGGTGTCCTGGAACGCGGTCGCCGGCGCCGACGGCTACCGTGTTCAGTGGCGCACCGAAAGCGAGTCGTTCGGCACCGACCGGGAGCGTGTCATCGGCGAAGGGGACGTAACGGAATTCACGATTACACCTCTGGAGGCCGGCACGGAATACCACGTCCGGATCATTGCGACGCGCAGGGGCGTTGCCGACGCGGAGCCTTCCGCCATCGTCAACGCGGTGCCGCGGTCCCTCGGTCAGGGTCCCCGAATCGGAGACTGGACGCTCGGAGCCCGGACGGGCGCCTTGCTGAACGTGGCGGGCCATTTTGACGATCCCGAGCAGCGCCCGCTGACCTATAGTGTGGCGGCGGCAGATCCCGAGATCGTCGACGTGACGATTACGCAGGACGGTGACATGGACGTTGTCGGCAACGTCTCGGGCCAGACCACGGTAACGGTGACGGCTACCGCCACAAGCGATGACGGCGAGGAGTTCCGGATCACCCAGACCTTTGTCGTGACCGTATACGGGCGCGCACTGGTGCCGCTGTTCCCGTCGGCGTCGGACTCGATGCGCCAGGGGTTCGTGCGCGTCATCAATCGCTCGTCGGAAGGTGGCGAAATCCGCATTGCCGCCATCGATGACGCGGGGCACCGCTACCCCGCGGCTGCCCTGACGATTCAGGCGGGCGCGGCGGCCCACTTCAATTCCCGGGACATCGAGAACGGCAATCCCGAAAAGGGCCTGTCGCACGGTGTCGGCCCCGGTACCGGCGACTGGCGCCTGGAATTGGACAGCGACCTGGATTTCGAAGCGCTGTCCTACATCCGCACGAGCGACGGCTTCCTCACCGCGGTACACGACCGGGCGCCGGTGGCGACACGCTTTCATCGCATCGCCACGTTCAATCCGGCGAGCAACAGAAAGCAGGTCAGCATACTGCGGATCGTGAACCTGGGCGGCTCCGATGCAGAAATGTTGGTGGTTGGCATAGACGACACGGGTGCTTCTCCAACGGGCGGCATCGGCCTGAGAATCCCGGCGGGCCAGGCGGCCGAATTCACGGCTGCGGAACTCGAGACAGGCATGCCGGCGCCGGACAGGCCGGAGGGAGGCGAGATATTCGGCGGCCTGCTCGGCGATGGAAAAGGCAAGTGGCAACTGCTCGTCGAGACCCATCACCAACTTGCGGTGACCAGCCTGCTGCGCAGCCCGACCGGGCACCTGACGAACCTATCGACAGCGCCGTCTCGGACAGCTCCCCGCTAGCCCGTTCAAGAGCCCCTTTAGTCACTCGGCAGGCCTGTCGGCAGCGCCGTTTCCGCGAAGGTGGAGTGCACTCACTTTTGCCATGGGCCGCCAGTGGTGCTATGGGGGCGGATGGCACAGATCTATGGGGCGTCGCTATGAGGTCTTTCCTGCTGAAAGCGCTAAAGGACATATTCACTCCCGGCCGCGTCAGAACCAATGCCGACGACCTGGCGGCCTGGGGGGTCGACTGGACACGGAACTTCAAGGCCGCGCCGGGCGCCATCGTGTTTCCGGAGACAGTTGACGAAGTGGTTGCGCTGACCGGTCTTGCGAATGCCCAGGGGCTGGCCCTCGTCCCTTCAGGCGGCCGCACGGGCCTGTCCGGCGGCGCGGTGGCGGCAGACGGAGAAGTCGTTGTTTCCTTCGACCGGATGAACCGGATACTTGCGTTCGATCCCGTGAACCGGCTCGCCAGGTGCCAGGCCGGCGTCGTCACCGCGGCGCTGCAGGCATACGCGCACGAACGTGGCCTCTGCTATCCCGTGGACTTCGGGTCGAGCGGTTCGAGCCAGATCGGCGGCAATGTCGCGACCAATGCAGGGGGCATCCGGGTGATTCGCTATGGCCTCACCCGCGACTGGATCGCGGGGCTGAAGGTGGTCGCGGGAACCGGCGCCCTGCTCGACTGCAACAACGGCCTGGTGAAGAACGCCACCGGCTACGACCTGCGCCACCTGTTCATCGGTTCGGAGGGAACCCTGGGCTTTATCGTCGAAGCGGAGGTGCGCCTGCGGCCGCCGCCGCCGCCCCAGCGCGTAATGGTGCTGGGCCTGAACGGCCTGGCGGCCATTCTGCCGGTTCTGGAAGCTTTCCAGGCTGCCTTGGCGCTTTCCGCGTTCGAGTTCTTCTCGGAGCTGGCGCTGACCCACGTGGTCGCCCATCGTCGCCTGCAACGGCCGTTGGACAAGGCCGCTCCGTTCTATGCGTTGATCGAGTTCGATGCCGCGGCGGAAGATACGGCCCTGGGGGTGTTTCAGGCGGCTGTCGAAAGAAACTGGGTAGCAGACGGCGTCATCAGCCAGTCCGATGCCCAGGCCGCGTCGCTCTGGGCGCTGCGGGAAGGCATCACCGAGAGCATTGCCCCGCTCACACCGTACAAGAACGACCTGAGTGTGCGCGTGTCGGACGTTCCGGACTTTCTCGACGAGGTCGACCGCATCGTCGGTGAGAGTTACCCCGAGTTCGAGATCTGCTGGTACGGCCACATCGGTGACGGCAACCTGCACCTCAACATACTGAAACCGGAAAGCCTTGCCACGGACGAATTCTACGAACAGTGCCACCGCATCAGCCCCGCGCTGTTCGCAGCGGTGCGGAATCGAGGCGGCAGCATCTCCGCCGAGCACGGCGTGGGGCTGCTCAAGCGCGATTTCCTCGAATTCTCGCGCAGTCCGGCGGAGATTGAACTCATGCGGGGCGTGAAAGCCGTTTTCGATCCGAACGGAGTGATGAATCCGGGCAAACTGCTCTCCGGGTGAGGACCTCGCTGGTGTCTAATGCTCTCATCTCCTCCCGCTACCGGTCGTTGCGACGACGACCCGGCGCACAAAGGAGTAACATGGCCGCATGATCACCTTCGTCATGATGCCGGGTGACTTCATCGCCGCCGCTGGCGGCGGCCAGAGCCGAGTGAAGGCCCGTGCAGCCGCCACCGCCTGCACGGTCTGACAAGGAAACCGGGCCCAGCCATGGCGAGTCGCACCAATCTCTCTTCCGCACTCCAGGACTATCGCGAGCTTCAGAACCCTGTCGCTTCCTCCGCAGGAGCCGACAGCGTCCGGTCGCAGTCCGACCTCGTGAGCCGCTACTACGACGTCGTCACGCCGTTCTACGAGTACGCGTGGGGCACCTCGTTCCACTTCTCGCCCCGCCACGCCGGCGAGCGCCTCGCGACGGCACAACGCCTTCACGAAGAGGGCGTGGGACGCCTGCTCGACCTCCGGCCCGGCATGCAGGTTGCGGATGTCGGCTGCGGCGTCGGCGGGCCGCTGGTGACGATTGCACGCGCCACCGGCGCCAGCATCACCGGAATCAACAACAACGCCCACCAGATCAGAAGGGGCGAAGCGTCGCTCTCCAGGGCGGGCCTTGAGGCGTCCTGCCGGTTCCTGCTCGCGGACTTCATGAACGTGCCGCTACCGGAAGGCCACTTCGACGCCGCCTATTCCTTCGAAGCCATGTGCCATGCCCCGGACACCGGGCGGCTGTTTGCCGAGATATTCCGCCTGCTGCGCTCGGGTGGAGAGATCGCTGCCATCGACTGGTGCCTGACGGAACGGTTCGATGCGGCAGACGGCCGTCATCGCGACGTGCGCGAACGCATCGAATCCGGGAATGCCACCCCTGACCTCCTTGCCACGCGACAGCAGGTAGAGGCCGCCGAGGCCGCCGGGTTCGAGGTGCTGACGGCCACGGACCAGGCGGCGACCAGCGATCCGGGCACGCCCTGGTACCTCTCGCTGCAGGGACGCGACGCCTCCCTGTCCTCGTTCGCACGCACCCCGGCGGGCAGGCGCCTGACCGCGGCTGCGACCGCCGTGCTCGAACGGCTCCGCATCGTACCGGCAGGGACCGCCGAAGCCGCTGAACTCCTGAACGTTGCAGCCGACGCGCTGGTCGAAGGCGGTGAACTGGGCATCTTCACGCCCGGTTTCCTCGTCCATGCGCGCAAGCCGCGCTAGACGGGCACCCCGGCCGCGCACCTGGGCCCACCGGCGCGTCCGGGGCAACCTTCATCGTGGCGTGCTGATCTACACCGGGGATGAGGTTCTGCCGTTCCGAGTCGAAGGCCGCACCTTTCATGCCCTGCCGGTTGGATTGCTGGAACGCGCCCACTAATATACCGATGGTCGCGCGGGCTCCCGTACGGATTTGCGCGGTCGCCCAATAAGAGAAACAGTCTGAATCGCAATTGTGAAATCCGCGCGTCCAGTCAGCCTGTCGCTTTCGCCGGCCAAGTTCCGCTGGCCGGTGACTGCCATGGCTTCCATCGCCCACCGGCTCACCGGGGTGGGCCTGTTCGCGGGCTTTGCCTGGCTCCTGTACCTGCTCGGCCTGGCGCTGGACTCCCCGGCCGGATTTGACCGGGCGGAGGCGATGCTGGCCGGGACCGGCGGCAAGCTTGCCCTGCTCGCGGTGCTGGCGCTGCTGGCCTATCACCTGATTGCCGGCATTAGGCATCTGCTGCTCGACATCCACATCGGCGATACGCTCAAGGCGGCCCGGCGAGGGGTCTGGCTGGTGTTTGCGCTGACCGGCGCTACCGTCCTGGCGCTCGGGGCCTGGCTATGGTGACCAGCGTCACTTCACTCACCGGCAACGGGCTGGCCGATTTCGTTCTGCAGCGGGTGAGCGCCGTGGTGCTGGCGCTCTACGCGGGCTGCGTGGTCGGCTGGTTCCTCGTCAACGACGGCGTCAGCCACGGGGCCCTCGCCGCGTACTTCGGTTCCATGCCCATGCAACTGTTCAGCACCCTGGCGCTCCTGGCGACCGCCGTGCACGGCTGGATCGGCATGTGGACGGTGGGCACCGACTACGTGCAGCCGCACTATTTCGGCAGGCATGCCACGGTTTTCCGGTTCATCTATCAGTGCGGCATGGTGCTGGTGCTGTTCGTCTACGTCGCCTGGGGCCTGGCCCTGTTCTGGTCGCTGTAGGGTACGCCGTGACGCTGCCGCGCAGGATGGAATTCGACGGCGTCATCGTCGGCGGCGGCGGCGCCGGCATGTGCGCGTCGTTGCGCCTGGCCCGGTCGGGCCTGAAGACGGCGGTGATTTCCAAGGTGTTTCCCACCCGCTCCCACACGGTCTCCGCCCAGGGCGGCATCACCTGCGCCATCGCCAGCGAAGACCCGGACGACGACTGGCGCTGGCACATGTACGACACGGTCAAGGGTTCGGACTACATCGGCGACCAGGACGCCATCGAGTACATGTGCAGCGAAGGGCCCCAGGCCGTCTTCGAACTGGAGCACATGGGCATGCCGTTCTCCCGCACCGAGTCGGGCCGCATCTACCAGCGCCCGTTCGGCGGCCAGTCGAAGAACTACGGCAAGGGCGGCCAGGCAAGCCGCACCTGCGCAGCCGCGGACCGCACGGGGCACGCCCTGCTGCACACCCTGTACCAGGCGAACTTCAAGGCCGGCACCACCTTCCTGAACGAATGGTTCGCCGTCGATCTCGTGAAGAACGCCGACGGCGTGGTGGTGGGCGTGATCGCCATCGAAATCGAGACCGGCGAGGTGGTCTACATCGCCGCCAAGGCCACGGTGCTGGCCACCGGCGGCGCCGGGCGCATCTACGCCAGCACCACCAATGCGCTGATGAACACCGGCGACGGCGTCGGCATGGCCCTGCGCGCCGGGCTGCCCATGCAGGACATGGAGATGTGGCAGTTTCACCCCACGGGCATCCACGGGGCCGGCGTGCTGGTCACCGAGGGCAGCCGCGGCGAGGGCGGCTACCTCATCAACAGGGACGGCGAGCGCTTCATGGAGCGCTACGCACCCACCGCCAAGGACCTCGCGGGCCGTGACGTGGTGGCCCGGTCGATGGTTCTCGAAGTGCTGGAAGGCCGGGGTTGCGGCCCCGACGGCGATCACGTGCTGCTGAAGCTCGACCACCTCGGCGAGGAAGTGCTCAACGCCCGCCTGCCCGGGATTCTCGAGCTGTCCAGAACCTTCGCCCACGCCGACCCGGTCCGGGAACCCATCCCGGTAGTGCCGACCTGCCATTACATGATGGGCGGCGTTCCCACCGGCGTGCACGGCCAGGCGCTGACCCAGGACGCCGGCGGCAACGACCGGATGGTGGAAGGCCTCTACGCCGCCGGCGAGGTGGCCTGCGTCTCCGTGCACGGCGCCAACCGCCTCGGCGGCAATTCGCTGCTCGACCTCATCGTCTTCGGGCGGGCCTCCGGGCTGCACATCGAGGAAACCCTGCGCCAGGGCGTCAGTTTCCGGGAGGCGAGCGACTCAGACCTCGAGGCATCGCTCACCCGCCTGAACCGCTGGAACGAATCCACCGACGGCGAGCCCGTCGACAGCCTGAAACGCGAATTGCAGACCGTCATGCAGAACAGCTTCGGCGTGTTCCGCTCGGAATCGCACATGCGCTCCGGCATCGAGAAGCTCAACGAACTGAGGCAACGCATAGGCGCGGCCCACCTCGGCGACAAGAGCAACGCCTTCAACACCGCCCGCCTCGAAGCCCTGGAACTCGACAACCTCCTGGAGGTCGCCGAAGCCACGGCGATCGTCGCCGAGGAACGCCGGGAAAGCCGCGGCGCCCACGCCCGGGAGGATTACCAGGAACGCGACGACGAGAACTGGCTGTGCCACTCGATGTATTACCCCGAGGAGAAGCGGGTCGGCAAGCGGGCCGTCAACTTCGCGCCGAAGACGGTACCCGTATTCGAGCCGAAGGAACGGAAGTACTAAGCGCGATTCATGCGCCAACCCTTATAGCCGGACGGCGTCATCCAGCCGAGACATTGACTTGTCGAACGTTCCGAGCGGGCGATGGCCCAGCTTTCGGGCGACTTTCAGGATGAGGCAGTCGACGAATCCGACACTTGACTGCTGTCGGAATGCTGCCAGCGCGTTCTGGACCACATCGCCGTCCTGCAGCACCAGCCGATCGTGCTCGACCAGCATTTCCACAGCGGTGGCAATCCCGGCCGAGTCCAATCCGTAGACGGATTTCAGTACCCAGACCGTTTCGGCGAGCACCAGGTGCGAAACCCATGCGCCGGGCGTCACAAACGCCTCGGAGCTCTCAACCTGTTCCGGATCGTCCCGAACGATCAGCCGGACCAGAACGTTGGTATCAACGGCGCGCATGCTTCTCCCTGAGGTGGGCTCGGATGCCCTCATCCATCTGGTCTACCGTACGGGGCTTGGGTGGAGTCTTGAAAAGCGCATCGTGGATGTCCTGAGAACTGTACTTTGAGGCCCGTTTTACGATCACCTCGTCACCCCGCTCGCACCACTCGACCCTGGACCCGGGCCCCAACCCCAACTTCTGCCGTATACGCGCTGGAATGGAAATCTGTCCCTGAGAGGTGAGCTTGGACTCTAGCCGCATCATCGTTTGGTTCGCCGCCGTGAATTACCACGGTAATATCCCATGCATTACCAAGGTAATTCAAGCTGCACCCGATGGTCAGACGAAATGAAACTTCACGATGTGTCGCGCGATCCGGTGGCTTCCCAGTCGTCTGGTTCAGCGGCTGGCTCGATCAGATCGCCGACGATTGTGCCCTGGTTGCGCATTGCGCCAAGCCATGTGCCTGCCGGCGGATGGGGTGGCGGCACGTCCTCCGTAAGGGGACTGTCCAATCGAGTTGCCGGTAGCACGTGGCTGATGCTTCCGATGCGCTTGAGCAGCGATTGGAAAGTGGTGATGAACTTCAAAATCTTCATTTTCCATGCTCGTGAAACGATTGCGTGGTTTAGGGTCACGATCCAGCGGAAATGCGTGGCGAACGCAATGTAATCCCCAGGGTGTTGATGCAACCGCAAGTGTGACAGGGTCAGGGCCCCTCTGTATGTAGGAAAAAGCCCATGTCCGGGCGCTTTACCGGTCGCCCGAATCTGTGAGACAGTTTTTTCCCCTCGACAGAAGCCGCTCCTACCGGCTTTACCGGAAACCATTTCGCAGAACGTTCGGGCTAGAATGGGGTCAAAGGAGAACGGAACCGCCATGCACGTCAGCGTTTATCGATACAACCCGGAGGCGGACGAAAAGCCGCGCATGCAGGACATGGCCGTCGATCTGCCCGAGGGGCGCGACCTGATGGTGCTCGATGTGCTGGCGCTGTTGAAGGAGCAGGACCCGAGCCTGTCGTACCGGCGCAGTTGCCGGGAGGGGGTGTGCGGCTCCGACGGCATGAACATGAACGGCAAGAACGGCCTGGCCTGCATTACACCCGTCTCGGAGGCGGCGCGGGGCGGCAAGCTGGTGCTGCGGCCGCTTCCGGGGTTGCCGGTGGTACGCGACCTGGTGGTGGACATGACGCAGTTCTACCGGCAGTACGAGAGGATCAAGCCCTATCTCATCAACGATACGCCGCCGCCGGCGCGGGAACGGCTGCAGACGCCCGAGGAGCGGGCGGAGCTCGACGGGCTGTACGAGTGCATCCTCTGTGCCTGCTGTTCCACTGCCTGCCCGTCGTTCTGGTGGAACCCGGACAAGTTCGTCGGCCCCGCGGGGCTGCTGCAGGCGTACCGGTTTATCGCGGACAGCCGCGACACGGCTACGGAGGAGCGCCTGGCCGACCTGGTGGACCCGTTCAGCGTCTTCCGCTGCCGGGGCATCATGAACTGCGTCGACGTATGTCCCAAGGATCTGAACCCGACCCGGGCGATCGGCAAGATTCGCACCCTGATGCTCTCGCAGGGCACCTGAGCGGCTGTCGGGCGGATACACGGCAAGGCACCCCGGCGACTCGTGACCAGACAGGCAGAGACCAGGCACACCCATGGCTGAATCCGAACTCGACCGCATGCGCCGGAGTTCGCACCTCGCGGGCGCCAATGCGGCCTACATCGAGGCGATGTACGAGGAATACCTGACCGGCGGCGGTGAACTGCCACCGGAGTGGGAGCACTATTTCGGCAGCCTGCCGCCGCTTGAGGACGACAACGGCGACAAGGCCGTGGAAGTGCCCCACAGCGGCATCGTGCAGCATTTCGAGCGTATCGGCCGCAACCGCCTGAAAGCGCGCCCGGAGCGGCAGAGCGCCGCGGTGGAGAGCGAGCACGAGCGCAAGCAGATGCGCGTGCTGGAGCTCATCTCCGCCTACCGGCACCGGGGCCACAAGAAGGCCAACATCGACCCCCTGGGCCTGATGGAGCGGCCGGAGATGCCGGTGCTCGACCTGGCCTACCACAACCTGTCCGTGGCGGAACTCGAGGAGATCTTCGACACCGGCTCGCTCGGCTACCACGACGGCAAGGCCAAGCTCCGCGAAATCGTCGAGACCCTGGAGATGACCTACTGCGGCAGCATCGGCGCCGAGTACATGCACATCGTGCAGGCCGACGAGCAGATGTGGGTGCAGCACCGCCTGGAACGGGCGCGGTCGAAGCCGCCGCTCACCGCCGCCGAGAAGCGCCGCATCCTGGAGCGGCTGACGGCGGCGGAAGGCCTGGAAAAGTACCTGCACGGGCGCTACCCGGGCACCAAGCGCTTCGGCCTCGAAGGCGCCGAGTCGCTCATTCCCTGCGTGCACGAGCTGCTGCAGCGGCTTGGCTCCCACGATGTGCTGGAAACCGTGGTCGGCATGGCCCACCGCGGCCGCCTGAACGTGCTGGTCAATATCCTGGGCAAGGATCCCTGGGACCTGTTCAGCGAGTTCGACGGCAAGGTGGACGAGTCCCTGGCCTCCGGCGATGTCAAGTACCACCAGGGCTTCTCCACCAACGTCATGACGCCGGGGGGCGAGATGCACCTGGCGTTGGCCTTCAATCCCTCGCACCTGGAGATCGTCGGCCCGGTGGTGGCGGGTTCCGTGCGCGCCCGGCAGGACCGCCGGCGCGACTACGGCGGCAACCTGGTGGTGCCCATCGTGGTGCACGGCGATGCGGCCTTCGCCGGCCAGGGCGTGGTCATGGAGACGCTGCAGATGTCCCAGACCCGGGGCTTCAAGACCGGCGGCACCGTGCACATCATCCTCAACAACCAGATCGGCTTCACCACCCACCGGCAGGACGACGCCCGCTCCACCGAGTACTGCACCGAGATCGCCAAAATGGTGCAGGCGCCCATCTTCCACGTCAACGGCGACGACCCGGAGGCGGTGATCTTCGTTACTCAGCTCGCCGCCGACTACCGCATGTACTTCCGCAAGGACGTGGTCATCGATCTCGTCTGCTACCGCCGCCGCGGGCACAACGAGGCCGAGGAGCCGATGAAGACCCAGCCCCTGATGTACAAGCGCATCAGGGCGCTGCCCACCACCCGGGAACGGTACGCCGAAAAGCTGGTCGAAGAGCAGGTGGTGAGCCGCAACCAGGCTGCCGAGATGGCGGAACGGTACCGGAACACCCTGGAGAGCGGCGGCCACGTGGCGCTCTCCATCGTCCAGGAACCGAACGAGGGCCTGTTCGTCGACTGGCGGCCCTATCTCGGCCACGAGTGGACGGCCGCGGCGGATACCCGGGTTCCCAGGGAGCGGTTCATCGAGGTTGCCGAGCGGCTCGGGCGCGTTCCCGACGGCTTCGAGCTGCAGCGGCAGGTGCAGAAGACCATGGACGACCGCGCGCTGATGACCGCGGGCGAAATGCCGGTGAACTGGGGCTACGCCGAGACCATGGCGTACGGCACGCTGGTGGTCGAGGGCCACGGCGTGCGCCTGACGGGGCAGGATGTGGGCGTGGGCACGTTCTCGCACCGCCACGCCTGCCTCTACAACCAGGTCGACGGCAAGCGCTACATTCCGCTGAACCACCTCTCGGAGACCACCAACTTCGACATCTACGACTCGCTGCTCTCCGAGGAAGCGGTGCTGGCCTTCGAGTACGGTTATGCCACCACCACGCCCAAGGAGCAGATCATCTGGGAAGCCCAGTTCGGCGATTTCGCCAACGGCGCCCAGGTGGTGATCGACCAGTTCGTCTCTTCCGGGGAGGTGAAATGGGCACGGCTGTGCGGCCTCACCATGCTGCTGCCGCACGGTTACGAGGGCGCGGGCCCGGAACACTCCTCTGCGCGCCTGGAACGCTACCTGCAGCTCTCCGCCGAGCACAACATGCAGGTGTGCATGCCCACCACCCCGGCCCAGGTTTTTCACATGCTGCGCCGCCAGATCATCCGGCCGCTGCGCAAACCGCTGGTGGCCCTGACGCCGAAAAGCCTGCTCCGGCACAAGCAGGCGGTGTCGACGCTGGAAGAACTCTACGACGGCGCCTTCCAGACCGTGCTCGGTGAAATCGACGACATCGACCCGCAGGGCGTCGACCGGGTGGTGCTGTGCAGCGGCAAGGTGTACTACGAGTTGCTCGAGGCGCGGCGCGCGGCCAATGCGGAAAACGTGGTGATCCTCCGCATCGAGCAGTTGTACCCGTATCCGCGGGAGAACCTGGCCCGGGCGATCGCCCCCTACAAGCGCCTGCGGCGGGTGGTCTGGTGCCAGGAGGAACCCATGAACCAGGGCGCCTGGTACCAGACCCAGCACAAGATGCGCCAGGCGATCGCCACCCACGAAGCGTTCCCCAACCTGGAATACGCCGGCAGGGACTCCTTCGCCGCCACCGCGGGGGGTTACATGCAGATGCACAACGACCGGCAGCAGCGCCTGGTCAGGGACGCACTCTTCGGATAACCGCCATGGACATCAAAGCCCCGACCTTCCCGGAATCGATCACCGAGGGCACCGTCGCCGTCTGGCACAAGGGGCCCGGCGAGGCGGTCCGGCGGGATGACCTGCTGGTGGACATCGAGACGGACAAGGTGGTTCTGGAAGTGGTGGCGCCGGCCGACGGCAAACTCGGCCGCATCGTCAAGCAGGAAGGCGACATCGTTGCCAGCGAGGAGCTGCTCGCGACCTTCGAACCGGGCGAGGTGGTGGCGACGCCCGAAGTGCCGGTGGAAGACACGGCGCCGCAAATTGCCGAACCGGTAAGCGCGAGCCCCGCGGCGCGCAAGCTCGCCGAGGAACAGGGCCTGGACATCGCCCGGGTGCAGGGCACCGGCCGCGACGGGCGCATCACCAAGGACGACGTGGCGCAATACGTGGTTGAGGAGCGGCCGACACCGCCGCCGCCGGGACGCCGGCCTGAGGCTGCCGAACCGGAGCCGGCCCCCGTCGCCGCGGCGGAGTTCGACCCGGAGGGGGTGGCCGAACGGGTGGAGCGCCGCGTGCCCATGACCCGGTTGCGCGCCAGCATCGCCCGCCGTCTCGTGCAGGCCCAGCACAACGCCGCCATGCTCACGACCTTCAACGAGGTGGACATGTCCCCGGTGATGGCGCTCCGGCGCAAGTACCAGGACGAGTTCCGGGCGCGGCACAACGGTACCCGGCTCGGCTTCATGTCGTTCTTCGTGCGCGCCTCGGTGGAGGCGCTGAAGCGCTTTCCGGCGGTGAACGCCTCCATCGACGGCGACGACATCGTCTATCACGGCTACTACGACATCGGCGTGGCGGTAAGCACCGAGCGCGGCCTGGTGGTGCCGGTGGTGCGCGATGCGGATGCGCTCGGCATGGCGCAGATCGAGGACCAGATCAACGAATACGGCGAAAAGGCGCGTTCAGGCAAGCTCACCATCGAGGAGATGACGGGCGGCACCTTCACGCTCTCCAACGGCGGCATTTTCGGCTCGCTCCTCTCGACGCCCATACTCAACCCGCCGCAGACCGGCATTCTGGGCATGCACAAGATCCAGGAGCGGCCGGTGGTGCACGATGGGGAGATCGTCATCCGCCCGATGATGTACCTGGCGCTCTCCTACGATCACCGGCTGATCGACGGCAGCGATGCGGTTCGGTTCCTGGTGGCGATCAAGGGGTTGCTCGAAGACCCGGCCAGGATTCTCCTTGAGTTGTAACCGAGAGGTTTGAACGGACATGAGCGAACAGTTTGACGTTGTGGTCATCGGCGGCGGCCCGGCGGGGTATGCGGCAGCCATCCGGGCCGCCCAGTTGGGGCTGGCGACGGCGTGCATCGACAAGTCCCTGGGCAAGGACGGCAAGCCCGCCTTCGGCGGCACCTGCCTCAACTGGGGCTGCATTCCCTCGAAGGCGCTGCTCGATGCGTCGCACAAGTACGTCGAGGCGGCGCAGCATCTCGGCGACGTGGGCATCGAGGTGGCCGGCGTATCCATGGATGTCCCGAAGATGATTGCCCGCAAGGACGACGTGGTGGCGGGCCTCACCGGCGGCATCGCGGCGCTGTTCAAGGGCAACGGCGTCACCGGGATGCCGGGGGTGGGGCGGCTGCTGTCCGGCCGCCGGGTCGAATACACCGGCCACGACGGGGCGGTGAGCACGCTGCAGGCGGAGCACGTGGTGCTGGCGCCGGGATCGGTGCCCGCCGGCATTCCGCCCACGCCGGTGGATGGCGATTCGATCGTCGACTCCACCGGCGCGCTGGAATTCCAGGAGGCGCCGGCCAGGCTCGGGGTCATCGGCGCCGGCGTGATCGGGCTGGAACTCGGCAGCGTCTGGGGCCGGCTGGGTTCCGAGGTGGTCATTCTCGAGGCCCTGCCGGATTTCCTGCCCATGGCGGATGCACGCATCGCGCGCGATGCCCTGAAGGTGCTGCGCGGCCAGGGCCTCGATATCCGGCTGGAAACGCTGGTCACCGGATCGAAGGTCGGCGGGAACGGCGTGACGGTCACCTACGAGGATGCGGACGGGCAGCAGTCGATCGAGGTCGACAAGCTGATCGTCGCCGTCGGCCGCAAGCCCTATACCGAGGGGCTCCTGGACCCGGGCAGCGGCGTGGCGGTGGATGCCAACGGCTTCATCGGCGTCGATGATCTCTGCGCCACCGCGGCGCCGAACGTCCATGCCGTCGGTGATTGCGTGCGCGGCCCGATGCTGGCCCACAAGGGCTCGGAAGAGGGGGTGATGGTGGTGGAGCGTATCGCCGGGTTCAAGCCGCTGGTGAACTACGACACCGTGCCCAACGTGATCTACACCCACCCCGAGATCGCCTGGGTGGGCAAGACGGAGCAGGAACTCGAGGAAGCTGGCGTTGCCGTTCACACCGGCGCCTTTCCTTTCGCGGCGAGCGGCCGCGCGCTGGCGGCCAACGACGCGGTCGGCGTGGTCAAGATCGTCGCCGATGCGGAAACCGACCGCATTCTGGGCGTGCACATCCTCGGGCCGCAGGCGTCGGAACTGGTGGCCCAGGCCGTCATCGCCATGGAATTCGATGCCAGCGCGGAAGACCTGGGCCTGACGATGTTCGCCCACCCGACGCTCTCGGAGGCGGTGCACGAGGCGGCGCTCGGCGTTGCCGGGCACGCCATCCACATGGTCAACCGCAGGAAACGGGCCTGATGTCCTCTGAAGTGCAGGAAACCCATGGGACCGGACACTGACGAATGAACCTGCACGAATACCAGGCCAAGAGCCTCTTTGCCGAATACGGCCTGCCGGTCTCGCCGGGCATCGCCGCAGACAGCCCGGAGGCGGCGGTGACCGCGGCGGAGGAGATCGGCGGCGAACGCTGGGCGGTGAAGGTGCAGGTACACGCCGGTGGCCGGGGCAAGGCGGGCGGCGTCAAGGTCGCCGGGTCCCTGGACGAGGTACGGGAATTCGCCGAGCGCTGGATCGGCAGCAGCCTGGTCACCGCGCAGACCGACGCCGGGGGGCAGCCGGTGAACAGCATCTACGTGGAACAGTGCGTCGGCATCGAGCGCGAACTCTACCTGGGCGCCGTCATCGACCGCAGCCGCCGCCGCGTCGTTTTCATGGCTTCCACGGAAGGCGGCGTGGAGATCGAGAAGGTGGCGGAAGAGACGCCGGAAAAAATCCTGCGGGAGGCCATCGATCCCTACGTGGGGCCGCAGCCGTACCAGGGCAGGGCGCTTGCGTTCCGCCTCGGCCTCACTGGCCCCCAGGTTAGGCAATTCGCCAATATTTTCATGCAGTTGGCAAGGCTTTTTCAGGAACTGGATTGTTCCTTGGTGGAAATCAATCCCCTGGTCGTCACCACGGACGGCCAGGTGCACTGCCTCGATGCGAAGATGAACGTCGACGGCAATGCCCTCCACCGCCAGAAGCGGCTCGCGGACCTGCGCGACCCCTCCCAGGAGGACGAGCGGGAAGCCCGGGCCGCCGGGTTCGGCCTCAATTACGTGGCTCTCGACGGCAACATCGGCTGCATGGTGAACGGCGCCGGCCTCGCCATGGGCACCATGGACCTGGTCAAGGTATACGGCGGCAGCCCGGCCAACTTCCTGGACGTGGGGGGCGGCGCCACCCGCGAGGCGGTGTCGGAAGCGTTCAAGATCATCCTCTCCGATTCGGCCGTGCAGGCGGTGCTGATCAACATCTTCGGCGGCATCGTGAGTTGCGCGATCATCGCCGAAGGTATCGTCGGGGCCGTGGAAGAGGTAGGGGTATCGGTACCCGTCATCGTGCGTTTCGAGGGCAACAACGCGGCCCGCGGCCGGGAGATACTGACGGAAAGCGGGCTCAACATCATCGCCGCGGCCTCGCTCGAGGAAGCGGCGCTGAAGTCGATCGCGGCCGCAGGTGGATCAACGGCCCCCGGGGCGGAAGCGGCCCGTGCCGCGGCAGCGAGCGGCGGCGCGGCAACCGTCGGCTCCGACACCGGCGCGGGGGATCGCTCATGAGCATCCTGGTCGACGGCAACACCCGCGTCCTCTGCCAGGGCTTCACCGGCTCCCAGGGAACCCTGCACTGCGAACAGGCCATCGCCTACGGCACCCAACTCGTCGGCGGCGTGACGCCCGGCAAGGGCGGCGCCACCCACCTTGGCCGGCCCGTGTTCGACACCGTGGCGGCGGCCGTCGAGGCAACCGGCGCCACCGCCTCGGTCATCTACGTACCCGCGCCGTTCTGCAAGGACTCCATCCTCGAAGCCCTCGACGCCGGCATCGAACTGATCGTCTGTATCACGGAAGGCGTCCCCACCCTGGACATGCTGGCCGTCAAGGCCAGGCTCGACATCACCGGCGCACGCCTCATCGGCCCGAACTGCCCGGGCGTGATCACCCCGGACGAGTGCAAGATCGGCATCATGCCCGGCGAAATCCACCGCGCCGGCAAGGTCGGCATCGTCTCGCGCTCTGGCACCCTGACCTACGAAGCCGTCAAGCAGACCACCGACCCGGGCTTCGGCCAGAGCACCTGCGTCGGCATCGGCGGCGACCCCATCCCCGGCAGCCAGTTCACCGACATCCTGGCGCTCTTCGAGCAGGACCCGGACACCGAAGCGATCGTCATGGTGGGCGAAATCGGCGGTTCGGCGGAAGAGGAGGCAGCGGCCTTCATCCGCGAGCACGTCACCAAACCGGTTGTCGCCTACATAGCCGGCGTCACCGCCCCGCCCGGCAAACGCATGGGACACGCCGGTGCGATAGTCGCCGGCGGCAAGGGCACGGCGGCCGAAAAGTTCGAGGCGCTGGAAGAAGCCGGCGTAAAGACAGTCCGCAGCCTGGCCGGCATCGGCAACGCACTGGCCGAGGCAACGGGCTGGGCTTGAATCCCGCGTACCTGCTCTCGGAGCCGAATCGAAGGAACTGTCCCAAATTCAGTTGCAACATAAAATATCCATTATAAACAATGAGTTGAAAATTGTTTCCATGCGAGTCGGGAACCCGGCGCGCCGTGGCGCGAACGTGGGAGGAACAGCGCAGAATCTCGGGAAAGAGTTCGCATGCGGCGCTTCCCTTTCGGCGCGTTAAGCTCGTCCGAAAGCCTCGAACACCGCAGGACGTTGTGGCCGTGCGCCGAAAGGGAAGCGCCGCATGCGAACGCGCTGTTAAGACCGGCTTGAAATCTCCGACCGCGACCTCATCTATTGCGCATCCTCCAAACGTAGCGCTATCCCAGGAAGGACCATACCCATGACGGCACAAGCGGAAACCCACGGCTTCCAGACCGAGGCCAGGCAGCTCCTCAAGCTGATGATCCACTCCCTGTACTCCAACCGGGAGATATTCCTGCGCGAGCTGATCTCCAACGCCTCCGACGCCATCGACAAGCTGCGCTTCCGCTCCATCGCGGAGCCGGACCTGGTGGCCGCCGGCGAGGAATTCACCATCACCATCCGTTTCGACAAGGACGCAAAGACGGTCTCGGTGGAAGACAACGGCATTGGCATGACCCGGGAGGAGTCCATCGAGCAGCTCGGCACCATCGCCAAGTCGGGCACCGCCGAGTTTCTCTCCCAGCTCACCGGCGACCAGCAGAAGGACGCCCACCTGATCGGCCAGTTCGGCGTCGGCTTCTATAGCGCCTTCATCGTGGCCGACGAGGTGGAGGTGTTCACCCGCGCGGCCGGCTCGGGCCAGGGCACACGGTGGGTATCCGGCGGCGAGGACGATTTCACGGTGGAGGATGCCGATACCGGGCGGGGCACCCGGGTCGTCCTGCATCTGAGGGAGGATGCTCTGGATTTCGCCGACTCCTTCCGCCTGCGCAACCTGGTGCGCAAGTACTCCGATCACATCGCCGTGCCGGTACGCATGCCCAAGGAAGCGTCGGCCGAGGACGACGATGACGAGGCCGGGGGCGAGGCGCAATCGGAACTGGAAACGGTCAACGAAGCCAAGGCGCTGTGGACCCGCTCCCGCTCCGAAGTCAGCGACGACGAGTACAAGTCGTTCTACCGGCACATCTCCCACGACTTCGACGATCCCCTGGCCTGGAGCCACAACCGGGTGGAGGGCAAGCTGGAATACACGAGCCTGCTCTACCTGCCCAAGCGCGCGCCCTTCGACCTCTGGAACCGGGAAACGCCGCGCGGCCTGAAGCTCTACGTGCAGCGGGTGTTCATCATGGACGATGCGGAGCAGTTCCTGCCCCTCTACCTACGCTGGGTAAAGGGCGTCGTCGACTCCAGCGAACTGCCTTTGAACATTTCCCGCGAAATCCTCCAGGAGGACCAGCGCGTCTCGCGCATTCGCACCGCCCTCACCAAGCGGGTGCTGTCCCGGCTGGCAACCATGGCCGACAAGGAGCCCGACGACTATCAGGGTTTCTGGGACCAGTTCGGCGAGGTGCTCAAGGAAGGCGCGGGCGAGGATTTCGCGAACCGGGAGCAACTCCTGAAGCTCTATCGTTTCGCTTCCACGGCGGGCGAGGACGGGGCCAGGAATGTCAGCCTGGAACAGTATGCCGGCCGCATGGTGGACGGCCAGGACTCCATCTATTACCTGGTGGCCGACACCCACGCGAACGCCGCCGCGAGCCCGCACCTGGAAGCCTTCCGCGACAAGGGCATCGAGGTGCTGCTGCTCTCCGACCGCATCGATGAGTGGTTCATGTCGCACCTGAGCGAGTTCGACGGCAAGTCGTTCCAGGACGTCATGCGCGCCGACCTGAAGATGCCGGGTGAGTCAAAGGACGAGTCTCAGGAAGACGAGGAGAAGGAGGACGACGATCCGCTCACCGGGCGCATCAAGGGCGTGCTCGCGGAGCGCGTGGAAGGCGTGCGCAAGTCGAACCGGCTCACCGACTCGCCGGCCTGCCTGGTGCTCGGCCAGTTCGCCATGGGCGCCCAGATGCGCCGCATCATGGAGGCGACCGGCCAGGAAATGCCCGATTCCAAGCCTATTTTCGAGTACAACGCCGCCCATCCCCTGCTTCAGCGGCTGAACGACGAGGCCGATGAAGACCGCTTCGCCGACCTGGTGATGGTGCTGTTCGAGCACGCCTCGCTGGCCGAAGGGGGCGGGCTGACGGACGTGCCGGCCTATGTCGGCCGCATCAACCGTTTGCTGCTGGAACTGCTGTCGGATTAGCATTGCGGCGGTGGCGCCGCATTGCAGGAGGGGGCCGTACCCGATTTCCGCAGACATCCTCGCCGGGGCAGGTTCCCGCGCAGCGCCCGTGAGATCGCGGGCCGTTGCCGGGCAGGAGTCGGCCGCGCGGCATGGAGCGGGCGTTTGCCGGAGGTGGGCTGGCTTTGCGCATTCGCCTGGCTCGTCGCAATGCCGGCAACCGCTCAGGCACAGACAGACCTGCCCGGCGCCCGGGACCCCGACGGCATCCCCCGATTTCCCCGCTCCTGGGTGGTGTTCTTCGAAGAGGAAGAAAACCTCGTCCCCAGGGAATTCATCATCAGTGCCGTGGAGAAGATCCGCCGGGAACTGCGCATCGACGAGAAGCTCCGGGTCGACGCCACCGCCCTCAAGGTGACCTACCAGGTGCCGTCCGGAACGCCGCGGGACGAGGTGGCCGGCCACTACCGCCGTGCGCTCGGCGCGGATGCGCTCTTTTCCTGCGAGGGCTTTGACTGCGGACGCAGCAATGCCTGGGCGAGCCAGGTATACGGGCAGGCGCTGCTCTACGGGCCCGACCGCAATCAGTTCTACATCGCGGCAGACCGCAACGGCCGGCTTGTTTCAGCCTATGTGATCGAGCGCGGCAACCGCCGTGTCTATGCCCACATCGAGGTTCTGCAGCCGGAGGAGGCGGTCAGCGCCACGGTCAACGCAAAGCTCACCGAGCGGCTTGCCGGCGACGGCTTCTCCGTCATCGGCGGCGTACGGCCGCGCCGGGACGGCACCATCCCCGACGACGGGGTGCGGTTGCTCGGGGACATCGCTCCGCAACTGCGCATATTCGAACGCCAGAGCCTGTACGTGGTGTGCCACCTGTACGGGCCGGAATCCGGCGAAGTACTCCTTGAACGTGCCGGAGCTTGCGCGCAGGCGGCCGCCGCGGAACTGCGAGGCGGCCTGCCCCCGGATGGCGGCCCGGAGCTGATCTCGTTCGGCGCCGGCCCGCTGATGCCCCGGCAGGGCGGCGCGGCGTCGCGCATCGAACTGGTACTGCCGCACCGCCAGCAACGGGACTGACCCGACGGGTGCCGCCGTACGGCGGGCTTCGTACGATGCGGCGAAACCATGGAACACGATGGAACAGGAAACCAGCTTTGCATCGGTGCTGCGTGACGTGCACCGGCGCTTTGCCGCCGCGCCCCTGAGCTATGGCCATGGCACCGGGAACGCCTGGGACGAGGCGGTCGCGCTCATCCTGGGCGTCACGGGATTGCGGGACGCGCGATCGTCCCTCGATGCGCGATTGGAAGAAGAACAGGCGGCCACGATTCGGAACCTTGCCGAGCGCCGGGTGAAGGAACGCCGGCCACTGGCCTACTTGTTGGGCAGGGCACCCTACTGCGGCGAACCTTTCCACGTGCCGGAAGGCATCGTTGTGCCCCGATCGCCGATCGGCCCGTTGCTCACGGACGGTCTGCGGCCCTGGGTCGAATCCCCTGCGCGCATCCTCGATCTCTGTTGCGGCAGCGGTTGCCTCGGGATCCTCGCCGCCAAGCGCTTCCCAAACGCGAGCGTCGTGCTCGCAGACATCGATCCCCTGGCGGTATCGACGGCGCGGCGCAACGTGGCGGCGCATGGCCTCGAACACCGGGTGGAGGCGCTGCAGTCCGACCTGTTCTGCGGCCTGCACGCCGGCGGAAGCGCCACCGGCGCGCGGTATGACCTGATCCTCTGCAACCCGCCTTACGTCGACGCCAACAGCATGGAAACCTTGCCGCCGGAGTTCGCTCTCGAACCGGCACTGGGACTCGACGGCGGCAGCGATGGATTGGCGCTCATGAACCGCGTGATCGGCGACGCATCCGCATTCCTGGCCGGGCAAGGCATCCTGATCGGAGAAGTGGGCGAGGGGGCGAGGCGGCTGGAGGCGCGCTGGCCCGGTGTGCCGTTTTTCTGGCCGGACCTTCCCGCCGGCGGCACCGGGGTTTTCCTGCTGCATGCCGACGATGCGCCCTGAGCGATCGATTGAAGTCGCGAACCCGGCGCGCCGGGACGAGGACGCGCAAGGAATAGAAATCCGCTGGAAGAGAGTAGGTGTGCGGTACGGGGTCGCCATCGGTCGGGCGCAGCCCGAGCCGAAGCACCGCTTCGGCAGGTGGAGACGCCCCGCAACTGGTTGCGGGGCCGGGTGTCGAACAGCCAGTATTGTCAAACAAGGGACTCCCGCTTGGTGTGCCATTTGCCGTGCCGGATACCCGTACCGCATACCTGCTCTCGGTGTCCGATCGAAGCAATCAATCAAACTGCCGAGTCCAAAAAATACCATTTGTCTATTGGTCGAAAATCTGTTCCGCGAGAGTGTGAAGCGTGGCTGCATAGGCTGCAGCCGATATCAGCGATCGCTTACAAGCTAAAGCGAGAGTGTCGGTAGTTTTCACAAGCTTGGGAGAATAGAATCGATCTTGACTTCACGTTAGCGGTTTTGGCGCGAAGTGGGATTCGAACATGGCTGACCAAGCGGAAACCCCCCGCAAAATGAGTCCCGAGTTCTGGGCCGTTATCGGCACGGGAGTCGCGCTGTTCGCCTCCCTGGTTGCCTCGATGATCGCCATCGCCTCGTTGATCCTGACAGTCGCCGACTGGCAACGTGCTGACATGCGCGACCTGCGTGGGAAGGTCGAAGCGATCGATATTGGCCAAGTCGACATCCGGGAGCGCCTGAGAGCCGTCGAGGTCGGCCAGGGCTCCATCCGGGAACGGCTGGCCGCCGTCGAGGCCGGCCAGGGCTCCATCCGGGAACGGCTGGCCGCCGTCGAGGTCGGCCAGGGCGCCATTGAGGCTGGCCAGGACGCCATCCGGGAACGCCTGTCCGCCGTCGAGGTCGGCCAGGACGCCATCGAGGCCGGCCAGGACGCCATCCGGGAACGCCTGTCCGCCGTCGAGTCCCGCATCGGGGCCGTGGCCGTTGAGCCGGATCGGGGGTCGACCTCGCAATCGGTCGGGTCTGAAGATCGGAACGTGTAAGTCAGCCTCCAACCGTTTGACACTCTCCCACAGCAGACCATACTGCGGGGCTTTCAGTTCGCGGGAGCCGAGCATCCCATGTCCGGCAACACTTTCGGTCGACTGTTCACGGTGACCACCTTCGGGGAGAGCCACGGCGTTGCCCTCGGGGCGATCGTCGACGGCTGCCCGCCGGGGATGCCGCTGTCAGAGGCGGACCTGCAGCCGGATCTCGACCGCCGCCGCCCCGGCCGCTCGAAGTACACCAGCCAGCGCAAGGAGACGGACCGGGTCGAGATTCTCTCCGGTGTGTTCGAGGGCAAGACCACCGGCACGGCCATCGGGCTGCTTATCCGCAACGTCGACCAGAAGAGCAAGGATTACGACGACATCAAGCGCAAGTTCCGGCCCGCCCACGCGGATTTCACCTACCATCACAAGTACGGCATCCGCGACTACCGCGGCAGCGGCCGCGCCTCGGCCCGGGAGACGGTCATGCGGGTGGCGGCGGGCGCTATCGCCAAGAAATACCTGTCGAGCGATGCCGGCGTGCGGGTGCGCGGGTTCCTGTCCCGCATCGGCGACATCGTGCCGGCGTGGAAATCCTGGGAAGAGGTGGAGGAAAACCCGTTCTTCTGCCCCGACCCCGAGGCGGTGGACCGGATCGCGGCTCTGATCGACCGCCTGCGCCGGGAGGGCGACTCCATCGGCGCTGAAATCACGGTCGTCGCCAGCGGCGTCCCCGTCGGGCTCGGCGAGCCGGTGTTCGCCAAGCTCGACTCCGAACTCGCCGGCGCGCTAATGGGCATCAACGCGGTCAAGGGCGTGGGCATCGGGGACGGGTTCGCGGTAGTCGGCCAGCGCGGCACGGAGCACCGGGACGAAATGTCGAAGGAAGGCTTCCTGAGCAATCGCGCCGGCGGCGTGCTCGGCGGCATCTCCTCCGGCCAGGACATCGTCGCCCGCATCGCCCTGAAACCCACTTCCAGCCTGACCACGCCGGGCAGGACCATCGACATCGACGGCAACGAGACCGAGGTGGTCACCAGGGGCCGCCACGACCCCTGCGTGGGCATCCGCGCCACGCCCATCGCCGAAGCCATGGTGGCACTGGTGTTGATGGATCACCTGCTGCGCCACCGCGGTCAGGTCGGCGCCCACCGAGGGGCGTGATTCCTTGTTTGAGCCCGTTGCCGTTCTGGGCATCGTCGACCCTCACGGCGAAACGGTGCGGGTAATGCGGCGCCACACCGTATAGAGAAGGCCAGGGTGGTCAAATGGGGGCAAAAGGTGTCTGCCGAGGCCATTCGTGGTAAAACCGGCCGGTTTCTGTTGCAACCGGTAAAACCGGAAGGAAGGTAAACACATGGCATTACCTCAGGACATCTCCCCGCTGAACAGCGAAATGATGGACACGATCACATCCACCTCGCAGATGGACTGGATCGAGTACGAGCCGGGCGGCGCGCTCAAGGTGCTCTGGACGGGCGCCGAGACCGGCCGCTGGGTCTGCCTGTTCAAGTGGGACAAGGGCTTTGTCGCCCGCGCGCACAAGCACCTTAGCGGCGCGTTCGCATTCGTGATGAAGGGCAAGCTGCAGGTGAGGGACGGCGTCTTCAACGAGGGCGACTTCGTCTACGAGCCGAACGGCATGCTGCACGGCGCGACGACGGCGCTGGAAGACACGATCTACCTCTTCCTGTGCGACGGCCCGGTGCTGTTCTTCGACGAGAACGGGTTCACCGACTACCTGGGCTGGGAAGAGCTCGAGCGCATGAAGGAGCAGTTCGAGGCGCAGAAGAAAGCCGCCGCCTGATTGCCCTGTATTGGCGGCCCGAAAGGCGGGCCGCCGCTGCAACGATGTACGCCGCCCCCGCGCGCCGGCGCGGGGCGGCGTCTATGTTGCCTGCATTACCCGCACATCCACCTCCAGCACCTGCTCGCCGCCGCCCCGAAGGAATCCGGTGGTGGGGCTCACATCGCCGTAGTCGCGGCCCCAGGCCAGGGTGATGTGTTCGTCGCTTGGCATCAGGTCGTTGGTCGGGTCGAAATCCACCCAGCCGAACTCGGAACACCAGACCGAGAACCAGGCGTGCGAGGCATCGCCGCCGGTGAGCCCGGTGCCGGCCCCGTCGCGGTCGGTCAGCAGGTATCCGCTGACGTAGCGTGCGGGCAAGCCGTACGCCCGCAGGCACGCTATGGCCAGGTGGGTGAAGTCCTGGCACACGCCCCGTCCCGCCTTGAGTACGTCTGCCACTGGTGTATGCACGTCGGTCACGCCTCCCTGGTATTCGAGCTCGGAACAGATGCGCGTCGCAAGTGCAGCCGCCGTGTGCAGCAGGGGCGCCCCGGGTTCGAAAACCGGGGCTGCGAAATCCCGGGCGCCGTCCAGCGCGACCCGGGGCGAAGGGAAGCAGAATGGTATTGCTTCCCAGGCGTCCTCGTTCCACGGAGCCTGCAGGCGCACCGCCAATTCGTCCCAGGCCGGGCTTCGGTCTGAATCGGTGGTGTGCGCCGGGGCAACATCCACTTCGGCCAGGGCGTGAACGGACAGTTCCCGGTGTTCTTCCTCGACGAATACCTCCGTCAGGGTATTGCCGTGCGCATCCCGGCGCACCCGGGTGCCGGCCGGGGCCGGGACGGTCTCGATGCCGGATGCATGCACGCGCTGCCTGTCGTATGCCCTTGGGGTGAGCCGGAGCAGCTTGTGCGAACTGGTGACGGGTTTCGAGTACGTGAATCGCGTCAGGTGGGAGAACTGCAGGCGCATCGTTACCGCCGGTCGCCGCCTGTCGCCGGAGCCGTTTCCTGCCGCGTCTCGAATCCTGTTGCCGACGCGTCGCGCCTGGTGGCGCCTGTTCCAGAATCACGGCCGGGCTCCGCCGACCCCTGGCTGTCGATTGCCCAGACATCCTTCAACACGATGCCGCTGCGAGTGGCAACGCGCGCCAGACCGCCAGGCATCACGCGATAGCCAGACGGGCTTGCCGCAACGAACAGACGGAGGCTGAGTGGCGCCGGCCGCAGCCGGCCGCCCCGCTCCCGATGGGGCATGGTCGACAGCAGCATGGGCTCGCGTGCCACGTAATGGTAGGGCCGCAATTTCAATTCCTCGCGGAACACGCCGGCATCGAGCGTGATGGATTCCGGCAGCAGGCCTGCGGCCACGTCGCCGCCCCCGCTGGAGTCCCGTTCGAAAGCGCGGTTCAGCACGAGAGATTCGAGATTGGCGGCCACATGGCCGGCTTCCCGGGCCTGGCCGCACCACCAGGTTGCCAGGTCCGGCAGCATGAGCGGCTCATCGAACAGCGTACGGCAAAGCCCGGGCAGAAAGCCCGAAAGCGCCGCGCTTTCCGTCACCCCGGTGCCGATGGCGTTCTCGACCCCAAGCCGGCCGCCGGCGGCGCAGGCGAGCAGACCGGGTGTGCCGCCCAAGGCATCTGTGGACAGTTCCAGCGGGTCGCACGAGGCCGATTCGATTTGACGCACGATCGTTCGCAGCGGCTTCAGTCCTGCCTGTGTCGCCAGATGCGCCCCGTCCTGCCGCACCCTCAAGTCATGGCCCTCGGCCACCGCGATTCCCAGTTGCCTGCCGAGGAAGGCGTGGTCCGAGTGGTTGGCGTGGTGCGGGCCGCCGGAGAGAATGATGCAAACGCCATCTTCGGGGGCGGAATCCCGTACTTCGAGCCGATTGGCGAACTCGTCGAAGAAACCGGACAGCGGTACCACCCCGGCGCGGTCGAGGGCGCCGGGAAGCGCCCGGTCGGTCTCAAGCCTGTTCCGCAGTGCATATCCGAGGCCGGACGGCGTATCGGACCGGTTCGCGAGCACCCGCCATTGGCCGTCGGGCGGACGGCCGAGGTCGAAAGCCACCTGATTCAGAAAGACCCCGCCGCGCGGCTGGTAACCGCGGCACTGCGGCAGGTAACGTGGATTGGCGAACAGGAGCGCCGCGGGCAGGCCGTGCCGTCGCAGCAGCGCTTGCGGACCGTAGAAGTCGGCGACCAGGGCATTGAGCAGGCGTGACCGTTGCAGCAGGCCCTGTTCGATGGCGCGCCATTCGCCGGTGTCGAAGATGTAGGGAAACGGATCGAAGTGCGCGGGCCCGGCATCGTCGCCGCGGCTGTCCGATTGGAAGTTGAGGAACTGGTCAATCTGCGTCGCCCAGCGCGGGCGAAGTGTGCCGTCGGTATCCAGCACCTCGTCGTAGATGCCGGGCGCCGGCCGGTATTCCAGCCGCACCCGATTCATGATGCCTTCGGCCGCCGAGGCATGCTCGTTCATGGCCCGAAGATAGCAAACCCGTCTTCAACATGAAAAACCGCGTCGGCCACAACGCAACCGGAAATGAACGGACCCGATCCGTCCCACCCGCCGTCGAACATCCTCGTCCCGGTGTTGTACGCTGCCACGGGTGTTTACGGTAGTGGACTGACGTGCATCGTTGGAAGGTTGCGCCCCGGCGCGCGGTGGAGATTCAGAACGAGCTGCGCGGCAAGGTCAGCATCGAACCGCTGCCTCCGGTTTCGACGGTTGTCGGCGTGGATTGTGCGTTCGGGGAAGAGCAGATCTTCGCCACGGCGGTGGTTTGGGATGTCGATGGCGGCGCAGTCATGGAAACCCGCTCGCTGAGCCGGCCGCTCCAGTTCCCCTACGTTCCCGGCCTGCTGTCGTTCCGCGAAGCGCCGGCGCTCATGGCCGTGCTGCGCCGGGTGCGCTCGCCCTTCGATGCGATCCTTTGCGACGGCCAGGGGCTGGCCCATCCGCGCCGCCTGGGCCTCGCGTGCCACCTGGGCGTGCTGCTGGACAAGCCGGCCGTGGGATGCGCCAAGTCGCGGCTGGTAGGGGAGCATGCGCAACCGGGCCCCGCGCGCGGCGCCATCGCCCACCTGCGCTACCAGGACGAGCGGGTGGGTACCGTGCTCAGAACGCGAACCGGCGTCAAACCGGTGTTCGTGAGTCCGGGCCATCGTTGCGATCACCCGGGCGCCATCGAGCTGGTGCTGCGCTGCGGAGGAGGGTTCCGGCTGCCTGAACCGGTCAGGCGGGCAGACAGGGGTGTTGCCGCGTTCAAAGAGAAGCGGCTGGTACGATAGCCTCACCCGTTGCAGGGCTGGGAGCTGCCGCCGAGTAGCCGGGTGGCGGTCCCGGTCGCATCACTGCATTCCGGATCGTTCAGGAGACTGTCGAAAGCGGGACGAGCGGGCCCGAATTTGAATGAATTGTCGTGTCTGTGCCACATCCATTAAAAAAATTAACGACCGGAGAAATCGGGTTACAATCGGATCGATGCGAATCGATTGTCGGGTCGTGGTCGATGGCGGTAGCCTTTGGCAAACGGCGTCAACGCGTGGTTGGCGCGAAAGATCAAGGAGGGACGTGATGAAGTTCAGGTTTTTGGCTATGGCGATTCTGCTGGGGTGGAGTCAGGCCGGGTTTTCGGATCATGGGCGTGAACACGTCATTCCGCTGTTCGTGCCGAACGATGCCCCGTCGACCGGTGCTGCGGGTCAGCAGCAGGGGTTCCTCAGGATAATCAATCATTCCGACTGGGCCGGCATGGTGCGGATCTCCGGTTACGATGACATGGGCATGATGTCGGAGACAGCCATGTTGTCCATCGGCGCGAACGAGACTGTTCATGTCAACTCCGGGGACGTGGAGAACGGCAACGAAAACAAGGGCCTCCCGGGCGGGATCGGCGATGGCAGCGGCAACTGGCGCCTGGTGCTCGCCAGCGACGAGATCGATATCGAACCGCTGGCCTATGTCCGTACGAAAGGGGACGGCCTGCTCATCAGCGTGCACGATATTGTGAGCGGCGAGGGCATGATGCACCGGGTGCCGATCTTCAACCCGGGCGACAACCCCAATCAGCGGAGTTCGTTGCGGGTGATCAATCTCGGCGATGCTATGGCCAACCTCACGATTACCGGTGTCGATGACATGGGCGCGGCGGGTGACAACAGCATGAGCGCCACTGTGCCCGCGAATGGCGCCACCTCCATAAGCGCCGCGGATGTCGAGGACATGGGCTTGGGTGACGGCGCGGGCAAATGGTCGCTGATGGTGATGTCGGACCAGCCCATCCAGGTGATGAGCCTGATGGACACGCCCAGCGGGCACCTCGCCAACCTTTCCGCCGGCAGGCGGGAGTACCGCGGGGCGGCGGGGCTCTGGCACATTTCGTTCGACGACGGCATGAGCGACGACGGCATCCTCGTCCTGTTGCCGGACAGCAGGATGTACGCCTGGTTGCCGAACGCAAACGATCCGGAAACCAATCATGTCGCTCGTGGAAGCTTCAATTCAGGTGAAGGCACTGTTGACGCACAAGGGGTGGTCTATGTATCCGGATTGATCGAATTGGACGGCCTTACTCCCGTTGGAGGTACCGAGGATGTCTCTTTGTCCGCGATGTTCCGAAGCGGTGACTGGATTGACGGCAGCTATGAGATTGCGGGGGAGGCGGCGCGCGACTTTCGGGGATGGGCGTTCACCGGTTATGAGCGGGGCGGCTCGACTGCGAGCATCCAGGGCGCATGGGCGCCGACGTTGGGTGATATGGCCGATCTGCCCGCCATGTTTGAGACCGACGAGCATGGCGCGTTCGTCGGTAATTTGATTGTCCAATCGGACCTTGGAGAACTCGACTGCAAGTTCACCGGCACAATCGCTGCCGTCAATCCCGCGTTCAACTCCTTCTATACCAGACCCGTAATCGATTGCGACCTGCTCGCCTTCGGCGGCGAAGGCAATGAAGACGAAGTGGAAATGTTCATGAGCGTCATGGACCCGTCCGATATGCCGGGTATGGGCACTCGCGCGATCGTCCTCGCCGTCCTCCCCAGGGAGGTAAACGAAATCAGCTTGGGCGCAATGTACGAATTGACGCGCTAGCAGCCTGTCGGGTTTAGGCACTGGAAAACTCATAACTTATTGAAATATATACTAATTTCAATGATACATAAGAGATTCTACATAAAAAATTTACAACAAAAACAAAGACTTACAAGAATCGTGTTTCTAAGTCCGACAGGCTGCTAGAAGCTGCCTATGGAGCGGCGGTTTCGAGTCCGGGAACGGGCGGCCGCCGCTGCATTGTTTCATTCGGTTGCCCCAGTGGGAGCCAACAACCGTCTTGCCCGGCGTTTTGCCGAAGATACCTGAGGGTCCGTTTCCGGCTACTCTTCCACGACCACCGTTTCCCCGATCTGCGCCGCCTCGATTTCCTCCTCGCAGTACGGAAACCGCACCCACTCCTTGCGGCTGTACAGTTCCGTCTGGTCGACGTAGTGGGGCGATTCGGGGTCGATGGACTGTGACGGCGCCAGGATGGCGTCGGCGATGGGGCAGGTGGTGTCGTTCCAGGTGACTGCCTGGATGTAGGTGTTGCCGGAGCGGGGGGTATAGCCTCCGTCGTTCAGCCTGGCGGAGATGGCGCCGTAGACGCCGGCTTCCGGGTCGCCGCCGTGTACGGGGATGCGTACGCCGTTGCGGGTGACGAACTGCGCCTCCCGCCAGGGGGCGTCCAGAGCGATCCCGGCTTGCTCGAGATTCACAACCGCATCGCTCAAGGCCGAGACCACGAGTTCCCGGTTGCCGGACCGTGAACGGTCGATGCCGCGCGGGGTATTGAGCGGATCTGCCGGGTCGAAGTCCACCGCCCAGAACGACCGGCTCTCGATGAGCAGGTTGAAATCGTTGCCGAGTTCCCGGCGAACGGCACGCCAGAATTCCGTGAAGACCTGTGCGCCGCGGCTTTCCGGATCGACCTTGCGATCCCAGTCCGTCAATGCCGCACAGGCCGGCATGGCCCGTTCTTCGCTCGCGTCGACGCCGGTCAGCCCCTCGCAGATCGCCAGCACGTCATCCAGCACGATTTCCGCGCCGTACATCCGGTTGCGGTACATGAATGCCTTCATCGAGTCGAGGGTGAAGCCCGGGGCTTCGTCCAGCCCGTCGGTGGCTTCCCGCCGTTCCCGCACCATCAGGTGGCCGATGCGGGTGCGCAGCGACTGCTGCTTGTTCTCGTGGCCGAGCCAGCCGAACACCACCGGAAAGCCGGTGAGCGGGTTGTCGGCGTTGCTGAGCCAGTAGCTGTCGTTGCCGTTGCCGACGTAGTCGGTGGTCTGCAGTTTCGGGCGCGCCTCGTAGCCGTAGAGGTTGGTGCCGGGCGGGCTGTCGGGGTCTTCGCCCCATTCGCATGCGGCGCTGCTGCCGTCGAGGGTGAGCACCGCGTCGTTGGTGCCGAAAGCGATCAGGCGGCCGAGTTCGGTTTCGCAGTCGTCGAGCTGCTGCTGTGTGACGTGCGGTATCCCGGCGATCTCGCCATAGAAGGCCTCGCCGTCGCGGTCGGCGGCGAAGACGTGAAATACGGGGATGCCGATGCGCTTCAGCGCCTCCGTGAACTCCGCGACGGTGTGCGCCCGGCCCATGTCCAGGTATTGGTTTACGGCCCGCAGGTCGTTCAGCGCGTTGGCGTCGCGCATGGTGAACAGGTTGCCGTTCGGCAGCGGCCAGCCGCCGAGCAGATCGCTGACTTCTCCCAGGCTGACGATGGGCCCGTAATGCGAGCGGTAGAAGGTGTGCGTACGCTCCTCAAGTGACCCGTCCTCCAACTTGACCAGGATGGTGACCTCCTTGCTGACGATGTCGCGCCACTCGTCCTCGTAGCGGTATTGCAGCGGGTCCTCGGGGTTCAGTTCCAGTTCGTACAGGGTGAATCGGGTGGCGAAGGAGGTGGTGTGCGTCCACGCGAGGTCGCCGTTGAAGCCGATGCCCACCCAGGGCACGCCGTGCAGGGCGGCGCCGGCCACGTCGTAATCGCCCGGTATGGTCAGGTGCAGTTGGTGGAAGCCGCGCGGGCCGCTCCAGCTCAGGTGGGGGTTGCCGAGCAGCAGCCCCTTGCCGGTCTGGCTCAGGTCCCGGCCCACGGCCAGCGCGTTGCTGCCGTCGCCGCCGAAGCCGAACGGGTGGGCGTCCCGGGCCAGCGCGCGCTCGAGTTCGTGCCGTTCGGCGTCGCTGTAGCCGACGGGGGCGGTGCCGTCGGGCCCTTCCGGCGCGAAGATCGCCCGGCGCACGATGCTCTGGTCGGAACTGCCGGAGAGCTGCACCCGGGCGATGTGCATCGAGACATCCGCCGCATCGATCTCGTAGGCCCAGTTCGCGCCCCGGCAGCCCTGGTCGCCGCCGGGGAGGTTTTCCACGCCGGTTTCCCGGAGATAGCGGTTCATGCCCGCCGCGAATCCCTCTGCGAGCCGGATCACCTCGTCGTTTGGGTCCGAAAGGTGTTTTTCGCGGAATTCGTCCTTCGTACCGAGCAGGTAGCGCAGTACGAAATCGGCCGTGATGTCGCCGTGCTGCTCGCCCAGCAGTTCCGCCGAACGGCTCGTGGCGAAGACGATGGCCGCCATGGCCACGCAGAACCGGTCCTGGGCGTAGGCATAGCCGTAGCCGTAGCCGAGGCTGCCCCAGTCATCGGCCTTGATGTGCGGTATGCCGTATTCGGTGCGGCGGATTTCGGCCTGGAAAGTGGTTTCCGGCGGCGCCGGGGCGGTGGGTGGCGGTGGCGGAGGGTCGGGCGGCGCCCCGTTTCCCGAGCAGCCTGCGACCCATGCGAGCAGGCAGACTGGCAACAGGGCGCGTGTTACAGCTACCCGCATCTTTGAACCTCATCCGATAGCGGGCCACCCCGCGGAACCGGGCCGGATTCTACACGAGCCCCGGAACGGTTTCGGTGCGAGGCAGGCAAGGTCGTTCAGCCGGCTTTTCCCGCGCGAAGCCGGGCAAAATAGTCCGACGCGGCCGCCATCACCCTGGGCGCCAGCCACAGTGACGAGACCATGGTGGGAATTGCCATGATGGCGAAAGCGCCGTCGACGATGCCGATGGCCGCCTGCATGGTGACCACGGCGGCGATCACGATGAAAGCCAGGTAGACCCAGACGTAGTAGCGGCGGCTGCCGGCGCCGAACAGGAAGCTCGCGCACTGTGAGCCATAGAACGAGTAGGTGAACATTGTCGTGGCCGCGAAACAGACGACCGATAAGAAGACGATGGCCAGCCCGGCCGGACCGAGCAGTTCCTGAAAGGCCGCGGCGGTGAGGGTCACGCCGTTGGCGCCCTCCGACTGCCAGGTTCCCGAGATCAAGATGACGAACGCCGTTGCGGAGCACACCAGCAGAGTGTCGATGACGGGGCCCAGCATGGCGACCAGGCCCTCCCGGATGGGCTCACGGGTGCGCGCCGCGCCGTGGGCGAGCGCCTCGGTGCCGATGCCGGCCTCATTGGAAAAAGCGCCCCGCTGCACACCGTAGAGAATCACCGACAGCAGGGCGCCGCCGGCCACGGCCTCGCCGGTGAAGGCGTCGGTGACGATCAGGGCGATTGCCCCGGGCAGCTTGTCGATGTTCAGCAATACCGCGGCAACGGCGCCGCCGACGTACAGTACCGACATGAGGGGCACCAGCGTGGCGGCGGCCTTCGCGACCCGGGACAGCCCGCCCAGAACCACCGGAGCCACCACCAGCAGCAGCCCGAGGCCCACCGTCAGGTTGAAGGCGAAATGGTTCGCTTCCGCGGCGAGCCAGCCCTGTTCAATGAACAGCACCTCGCGCAACACCTGCGTGAGCTGATTGGCCTGGAATACCGGCAGGCAGCCCAGCAGCCCGAATGCGGCGAACAGGTACGCCAGGAACCGAAAGCGGCGGGGCAGAGCTTCCCGTATGACGTACATGGGGCCGCCCTGCAGCACGCCCTCGCTGTCGCGGCCGCGGTACATCACCGCCAGCGAACAGGTGAAGAACTTGGTGGCGATGCCGACCACGGCGGTGACCCACATCCAGAAGATCGCGCCTGGCCCACCGATGGAAATGGCCAGCGCCACGCCGGCGATGTTTCCCATGCCGACAGTGCCCGCGAGCGCCGACGAGAGCGCCTGGAAATGGCTGATCTGCCCGGGATCGTCAGCCCTGTCGTGGCGGCCGAGCAGCAGGCTTAAGGCGTGGCCGAGGTAGCGGAAGGGCAGGGCCCGGGAATAGGCAAGGAAGAAGAGGCCTCCGCCGAGCAGAAGCACCAGCAGCCAGGGGCCCCAGGCGTAGGTGGCAAAGATGGCTGCCGCCTCCTGGATCCGGTCAGGCATGTGCGGCCGGCGGAGTGTGTGGCAATGGTTGCCCCGCGATTGACATCCGGAGATGGCCCCGCTGTAGTGAGGTTCTTCTATTTGGTGCGAACCATCGTGTCGTCGGACGAAATCCCGGTCAAGCGGGTGGGCAACGCCGCTGCTTTTGTACCCGAGTTTCTGGAAGGTATTGCCCGATCCCGCGCGCGAGCCCTGCTGGGCATTGCAGATGAACTGCCGTTTCGCGGCGAGGATTTGTGGACCGGTTACGAGTTTTCCTGGTTGAACGAGGTGGGCAAACCGGTTGCCGCCGGACTGCGAGTACGGGTTCCCTGCACGTCGACGAACCTCGTCGAGAGCAAGTCGATGAAGCTCTACCTTAATGGCTTTGCCGAGACGCGGTTCGAAAGCCGGGGGGACGTACTGGAGATACTCGAGAACGACCTGGCGGAGGCGTTTGGCGCGACGCCCGTGGTTGAAGTGTTGGAACCGGACGGGCTGGGAGCCACCTCCAGGATGCTGGGGGAGAGCCTGGATGCGTTACGGGTTGTGGTGAACGACTACGAGCGGAATCCGGAGTTGCTGACGTTGGCCGAAGGCCTGGAAGCGGGACGGGGAGGGCTGCCCGCCGGACGTGTTACGGCGGCATGGCATACCGACCTCTTTCGCAGCATCTGCCCCATCACCGGCCAGCCCGACTGGGCATCGATGATGGTGGAATACACGGGCTTGCCGATCGCCCCGGAAGGGCTCCTGCGTTACCTGGTGTCGTACCGGCGCCACATGGCCTTTCACGAAGATACCGTCGAGCGGATCTTCGTCGATATCATGCAGCGTTGCCGTCCGGACGAGTTGACCGTATATGGCCGGTTCCTGCGGCGGGGCGGGCTCGACATCAACCCGTTTCGTTCCACCCATGCGGCTACAGCGCCGGAGATGCGGCTGGTGCGGCAGTGAGCCCGATGACGGCGCTCCCTCGGGGTCGAGGCGCCATTCAACGACCATGCGGCCGCCGCAGCCGCGCAAGTAGCCCCGGCGAACCGATTGACGGTACCATTTGCGTTCCGACTACCGGGAACGATGGTGACCCTGCCCGGTCCCCTCGCAACGACAGGTTGTGAACCCCGCCAGGCCCGGAAGGGAGCAACGGTAGCAGTTTTGTTCGTGTGCCGAGGCCAAGGCTGGTCAGGGTCGCCGCTCTTCTCACAGACACGCGGCAGGGTGGAGTCCTCTTTGTCCGGAACTCGCCAATAGTGCAACGACCACTCGAACTGGCGCTGGTGTTCGCCGCCTGTCTGCTGCTCGGTGCCTGCGGGGGTTCATCGTCACCAAACCCGACCGGCACCCTTTCCGCCTCCCCCGAGTCGTGCGTGATCGCGGTGGGCGACTCGCACTGCAGTTCGACCCTCACCTGGTCGAGCAGCGATACGGACAGCGCCTGCGTGTTCACGGAGGCGGGCGAGCGTCTTGCGTGCGGCATCGGTTCCACCGCCTCTGTCGACATAGCGGCCGGTACGAACACCTTCGTACTCAAGGACGGAGACAGCTTCGACGGCCGAACGCTCGCTTCGGTGGATGTCACCGGCATCGATGCGCCCTGGGTGGAAGTGGCGTTCGACCCGCCGTCGATCGTCCAAGGAGGCACCGTGACGCTGACCTGGAACTCCGGTCACACCGATAGCTGCAGCGGCATTCCCGAGAGCGACACCACCGACACCAGCGGTTCGCGATCGTACACAAGGGACGAATTCGGCGACTGGACGGTAACCGTGACCTGCCAAGGCCCGGGCGGCGAGGCGAGCGCGTCCGCCACGCTAATGGTTGAGCGGCCGCCGAACTGGACGCTCTCGAACGACGAGCGCCGGGCATACCTGCGATACTACTCGCCGATCATCCTCAAGCGCTCCAACGAAGACGGCCACGACCAGCGCGGCCTCGACCTCGTCACCAACTTCGACTTCGACCGGGACTACGTGTTCTCGAACAACAAGAGGCATTGGGAACAGATCTACCGGTTCGTCGAAGGGCACCGGGACGTGGAACACTGGCGGATTCGGCCCACGCTCTACACCGCCCTCATCGAGTTCATGGAGCCGGACGAGACCAAGTCGATCATCATGCTGTATCACGTGTACCACGCGAAGCAGATCGGCTCCATTCACGACTGGGAGCGGGTGGAGGTGCGGATCGACGATGTTTACGGCACGCCCGGGCAGGGCAGCGAGCAACTCACCTACGTTGTCGTCACCAACCACGGCACCCACAAGGCGAGAAGGAATCCGGACCCGGACCTCAACTTCATGGAGACCCAGACCGGCAGGCACGTGCTGGTGTGGCAGGCGCAATGGTCGGGCAGCGTGTTCGAGACCAATCGGGCGGAGTTGCGGTTCGTCGAGGACGGGTGGCCGACCCTGTCCTCGAACGTGGAGGCGTCGGAGGATGCCGAGGTCGAGGTGATCGACATCGGCGAGAAGAAGAACGTGAACTATGTGTTCGTGTGCGACTGTTCGTCGTCGGCGGTGGACTATTGGGGGGCAAAGGCGATCGGCGGGGACAACGCGCGCGCGCTTACCGCCGGCGTGCGGGAGAAGGTGCGGTGGGATGAGGTGCCGCGGGTGACCTACGAGCTGCAGGACCTTGCCGACATCCTTCCGACCCACACGGCCGCCGGGGGATATGAGAAGCACTGGAAGCCGCCCTTCCATACGATACTCCTGGAATCGCCCATTCGGGATGAGAGCGGCGCCGTGGAACAGGAGGCGGGGTGGCACGACTTTTACTACTTCGCCATCGATGACGAAGATCCAGGGGAAAACCGGGAGGGGTATCCGTACAAGGGGTGGTTCTGGGGGGCCTATGACTGGGGCGGGCACCGGAGCATGAAGCTGAAGGCGTATACGGGGAACACGCTGGCGTACCAGGGCGGCACGCGGGGGAGCGCCAGTGGGCGGCTGGACTCGCATCGGTCTTACTGGTGGCAGCACGATTACTTCGCGCATATCGGGCAGCGGGGGCCGGAGGAGTTTCAGTACGGGCGGTGGCTGGCGCTGGATTGGTATGCGCAGCAAAAGGGTGGGTTCGATGGGCGTTGGGTGCAGTTGTTTGAGGATTGAGCCATTGGAGTGGCGTCGTTTTCCGGATGCCCTCCGGCGCTGCGGAAGAGCGGCGTTTGCCCGCCTGGTTCTACCTGCATTTCTGCTGGTTGGCGCAGTATCCGGGCATTGTCGGCAGGCGTATGACGAGGTGGCCTGGCCGGAACCGGCGCGGACCGCGGTCGGCTCGCCCTCACGCTGGCACTGGGGTGAAGTCGTTGGCGTTGCGACCACCGCCGGCGGCAACATTCTCCTGCTGCACCGGGGCGCCGACCCCATCATGGAATTCGACCCCGCGGGCAACTTTCAGCGAGCCTGGGGCAACGGCCTGATTAGCGAGGGCAAGGTGACGCTGGTCGCGCCGGAACATCGTGCTTCCGGGGCGTCCGGTTACGCGGCCGTATACGGGCCGGCCGGCTGCCATTCGTGCGGCGCCCACTCGATTCGGGTTGGCCCGCGGGGTCACATCTGGGTGGTGGATGCGGGCGGTCATGTCGTCTACAAAATGAACGAAGAGGGCCGCGTGCTTATGCGGCTCGGCGAAAAGGGCGTTTCGGGAACGGGACGGGCCCGATTCAATCTTCCTACCGACGTCGCCTTTGCGCCCGGCGGCGAGATCTACGTCAGCGACGGCTACGGGAATGCCCGGATCGTCAAGTTTTCGGGCGATGGGGACTACCTGCTGGAGTGGGGTTCCCGGGGAACGGGTCCGGGAGAGTTCGGGCTCCCCCACAACCTGGTGATCGATGCCCGGGGGCGCGTGTACGTGACAGACCGGGATAACCGGAGGATCCAGGTATTCGATGCCAATGGCGCGTTTCTGGCCCAGTGGCCGGCGGTGGGTCCCGTCTCTGCCCTGTTCATGACCCGTGACCGGAAAATCTGGACCGGCGGCGTTCTGCGCGATCTCGACGGCGCGGTCGTTACAAGGCTGGCTGTGGAAACCGGAGGCCACGGGGTTACCGTTTCCCGATCCGGAGGTGTATTCCAGGCGCAACTGACCGGTCAGGTGCAGAAGTTCATCCCGAAATAATCGGCAAGCGTTGCTTCCGACCCCGCGCCCGACGTGGCGGTGGAAGTAGCGGTGCACCCTTCCCGGCATCCGCGGCTGAAAGTTTGAGTGCCGCAATGATGAAACAATTTGTTTTACCATCTCGGAGTAACTTTGGATGTTCCATCCGACCCGGCCAGGGATTCGGCAGGTTTGTATACAACAGCGGGCTTGTAACAGGCGAAAAAGCTCATGAGCAATGCTAACGAGAGAGCCTATGAACTCATCCGGGACGAAATCCTGACCGGGCGTTTCGCCTCGGGCGATCACCTCCCGGAGCAAAAGATCGCCGAAGTGACGGGGGTAAGCCGCACGCCGGTCCGCGAAGCGCTGCGCCGGCTCGAGTCGGAGCACATGGTGACGTTCCTGCCCAACCGGGGCGCCTACGTCGCCAACTGGTCCGCAGACGCCGTGGACGACATATTCAACCTGCGTGTGCTTCTCGAGGGGTATGCGGCAGAGCGGGCCGCGGTACGCATTGACGAAGAACAGATCGCCTGCCTCGAACAATGTGTGAGCGACATCGACCGGAGCTTGCAGGCGCCCATGGACTACGATGCCGTCCTCGAGGCAAACAATCGCTTTCACCGTACGTTGCTGGACGCGGCACAGAGCGAAAGGCTGCTCATCCTGGTGCCCGCGCTGCTCTACACGCCGATAATGGTGCAGACACTCAAGCATTACGCCGATGAGGACCTGAAGCGAAGCAATCGCCATCACGAGGAACTCGTCGCGGCTTGCCGCGCGAGGGATCCGGAGTGGGCACGCAACGTCATGGCATCGCACCTGCGCGCCGCACATCGAATCTGTCGCGAACGCTTCTAGCCCCTGTCCCTACCAAACCGCTAGTTGTATACAATCGGAATCCCGAAACACGCTGCTCAGGAGCAGGATCAGGACTATGGCGCCTCCACCCGACAATACCGGCCCGCTCGACGGGTTGCGCGCCCTCGAGATGGGTCAGTTGATCGCGGGCCCTTTCTGCGGCCAGCTTCTCGGCGACTTCGGCGCCGAGGTTATCAAGATCGAACAGCCCGGACGCGGCGACCCGATGCGCGAGTGGGGGCGCGAGAAATCGGGCGGTGAGTCGCTCTGGTGGCCGGTGGTGGCGCGCAACAAGAAATGCATAACCGTCAATGCGCGTGAGACGGCGGGCCAGGAGATCATCAAGGACCTGGTTGCACAATCCGACTTCCTCATCGAGAACTTCCGCCCCGGAACGCTGGAGAAATGGAACCTCGGCTACGAGGTGCTGAAGGAAGTCAATCCCGGCCTGATTCTCATAAGGGCAACGGGTTTTGGCCAGACCGGCCCGTATGCGTACCGGGCCGGCTACGGAGCGATCGGCGAAGCCATGGGCGGGCTGCGTTACGTCGTCGGCAGCCCGGACCGGCCGCCGAGCCGCATGGGCATCAGCATCGGCGACACGCTCACCGCGAGTTTCTCCTGCGTGGGCGCACTGTGCGCGTTGCATGCACGGCAATCGACGGGCCGGGGACAGGTGGTTGACTCCGCCCTCTATGAAGCCGTACTCAACGTCATGGAATCGCTGATTACGGAGTTCGATCAAACGGGTTTCATCCGCGAGCGGACGGGGGCGATTCTGCCCAATGTCGCGCCTTCCAACGTCTATCCCACCAGCGACGGCGAGCATCTCATCGCCGCCAACCAGGATACCGTCTTCGCTCGCCTGGCCGAGGCCATGGAACGCCCCGAACTTGCAGCGGATACACGCTACATGGATCACAACTCCAGGGGCAGACACCAGACGGAGCTTGACGACCTGATCGGGGGCTGGACGGCCACGCTCTCATCGGATGCACTCGGCGAGCTGCTCAACCGGCACGGGGTACCGAATGGAAAAATCTACACGGCGCCGGACATGCTCCAAGACGCCCACTTCAAGGCGCGCGAAGCGATCATCAAGGTCGCACATCCAAGCTTCGGGGAGCTGGCCATGCAGAATGTCTGCCCGAAGCTCTCCTCCACGCCCGGCTCGGTGCGCTGGTGCGGCGCCGAGCTGGGCGAGCACAACGAGGACGTCTATCGCGGGTTGCTGAACTACAGCGAGGAGAAGGTGAGCGCCCTGCGCGATGCGGGCATCATCTGACCAGTCACCGCTTGTCGGCCAATCGGGGTCCTTCGCGGATTTCCAGCGGTTCCGGATCGGGAAGCATCGGATCTGCTCTGACCGTTACCATGAACATCGTGTAACGCGAATCGGCCATCGATGAACTTCCCGATCTCACGCCACTTCGCTACCGTCGGCCAACGCCAGGTTCACTACCGCCGGGCCGGCGATGGCCCTGCGGTGTTCCTGCTGCATCAATCGCCCAACTCGTCCACCGAATACGTGCCGCTGATCCGGCGCCTGGCGAAGAATCACACGGTGTTCGCGCCGGACACGCCCGGCAACGGCCTGTCTGACCCGTTGCCGATCGAGGAGCCGGCAATGGCCGACTTCGCCGACGCTCTCGTGGCCCTGTTCGACGAGTTGGGCATCGAGCGGGCGCCGGTCTATGGATATCACACCGGCGGCCTTTGCGCGCTGGAGTTGGCGCGGCGTCACCCGGACCGCGTCGTCATGACGATTACGAACGGTTACCTGCACATGGAACCGGCCGATATCGATGACATTCTCGCGAACTATTTCGCGAAACTGCCGGTGGACTGGAGCGGCAGTCATCTCACCTGGATCTGGTCGCGCATGCGTGGCCAGTACCTGTTCTTTCCCTGGTTTCGTACCGATCTTGCCTCGCGCCTGGAATGCGACATGCCGGATCCCGAGTATCTGCACGGGCGCGTGATGGAGATCCTCAGGGCGGGCGATCACTACCGCGCTCCCTATCGTGCCGCTTTCGCGTTCAACGCGGGCGAAGCCGTGCAACAGGCCAGTGCGCCGGCGGTGGTGATGACCTCGAAGGAAGACATGCTTCATGCGGGCATGGCGCGCATGCCCACTCCAGCGCCGTCCGTGCAGGTGCACGAGCCCGAAACCCACGCGGACAGCGAAGACCTGTTGGAGCGGTTGCTGCGGGACAATCCGGGGCACAGGGCGCCGCCGGTCGCAGCGACCCGCGCGATCAAGGAGCGCATCCGGGCCGAGATGATCCCGGTGGATGGCGGGTATCTGTACGCACGCCGCAATACCGATGCGGGCGGGCGGCCGATCGTGTTCCAGCACGCATCGACAGGCTCGAGCTTTCAGTGCGAACCTCTGATGCGGCGCTGCATCGGCCGCCGTCCGGTCGTCGCAATCGATCTGCCCGGCAACGGCGAGTCCGAAGCCCTGATCGAAAACGACGAGCCGCTTGTGGAGCGCCAGGCGGAATTCCTGGCCCAGGCGATTCGGCAACTGGGCTACTCGAAAGTCGATTTCTTCGGTGATTGGGGAGGCGGAACCGTGGGCGTCGAACTCGCCTTCCGGCAACCCGATCTGGTCAAGCATCTGGCGATCCCGAACCTGATCTACCTGGATGACGCGACCAGGCAGGTTTATCTGGAGCGGTTTGCACCCGAGATCGTTATTGACGAATTTGGAGGTCATCTGATCCAGGCCTGGAATTTCATCCGCGACCAGGAGTTCTACACACCCTGGTTCGAGAAAAGAATCCCGAACATCATTCGGTCTCGTGAGCCGGACATCGGCCCTGACGTCGTCCATCAGCGCACGCTCGACCTGCTCAAGTGCAAGGATCGCTACAGCGCCATCTTCGCAGCACACTTCGAATATCCGGTGGAACAGAGGCTGCCCGGTGTCTGGTGCCCGATCCTGCTGGGAAGCCCGTCGTCGCGGGCGAGCCGCCGCGCAGCAGCGTTGAGTATTCCCAATTGCAAGGTCGCCGACCTGCCGCAAGGCGACCGGGACAAGTTGGTCGACGCAGTGCTGGCGTTCTTCGCAACCTGAGCCGGCGGCAGTTCGTCCCGACGTAATCGGCAAGCACTACCCCGACGCCGTGCCCGAAGTGCGCAGGAGAGGAGACCAGCGTATCGGTTCTTCCGATCTGGCATGATGCCTCCGTTGTGCAAACCCTGTGCCGAGAATGCGGCCACCGGCCGCCCCCTGATGCAGAAACCTGCCCGGCCTGCGGCGCCGGCCGTATGGCGCGGCACGAGGAATTGCACGACCTGGAAATCGCCCATCTCGACTGCGACGCCTTCTACGCCGCGATAGAAAAACGCGACCGGCCGGAACTGCGCGACGTGCCGGTAATCGTGGGCGGCCGCCACCGGGGCGTTGTGGCGGCCTGCTGTTACATAGCCCGCACCTATGGCGTGCACTCGGCCATGCCGATGTTTCAGGCGTTGCGGGCGTGCCCCCATGCCACTCTCATCAAGCCGGACATGAAGAAATATGTGGCGGTAGGCCGGGAGGTTCGCGCGATGATGCTGAATCTGACGCCTCTGGTGGAGCCACTTTCCATCGACGAGGCGTTCATGGACCTGTCCGGCACGAGGTCGCTGCATCGCGCGAGCGCGGCGGAGACCCTGGCCGGGCTCGCGCGCAGAATCGAGGACGAACTTTCCATTACGGTTTCCATCGGGCTCAGCTACAACAAGTTCCTTGCCAAGATCGCCTCGGACCTGGACAAGCCCCGCGGCTTCAGCGTGATCGGCCGGGCCGAGGCCCGTTCGTTTCTGGCGAAAAGGCCGGTAGGTCTGCTGTGGGGCGTCGGCAAGGCCATGGTTGAACGGCTCGCCCGCGATGGCATCACGACCATCGGTGAACTGGCGCAGATCGACGAAGCCGAGCTTGTTGCCCGTTACGGAAAGATCGGCCGCCGGCTGTCGATGTGTTCCCGCGGTGAGGACGGCCGTGCTGTCGAACCCGGGGGTGATGCCAAGAGCCTGTCTTCAGAGATAACCCTTGACCGCGACTTGTCGAACTTCAGCGAGTTGAGGCCAATCCTGTGGCGTCTTTGCGAAACGGTGGCGCGTCGTATGAAAAAGGCGGGCGTGGCGGGGGAGGGCGTTGCGCTGAAGCTGAAGACCGCGGATTTCCGCATCGTCACCCGGAACGTTCGGCTGCGGCGATCGACCCAATCCGCGGAGGGCCTTTTCAATGCGGCCGAACCGTTGCTCGCCGGGCAGACCGACGGGCGGACTTTCCGGCTGATCGGCGTCGCGGCGCAGCGCCTGGCGGCGGCGGAAGAAACCGTTCAGGATGATCTGTTCGGTGACGCCGGGTCGGGTGACCGCATGATCGAAACCGTGATGGATGCTGTAAGGAAGAAATTCGGCGATGGTGCCATCGACGTGGGCCGGGGATTCGGTGTTGAATTGAAACGGCAGGGGCCGTCCAAACTGGAATGACAACGTTGAATGTTGAAGCGCAAAGCGGGCAGCCCGTCAGGCTCGCCCCAAGGAACCGCCGTGCGGTTTTCCCAGGTGCCCGGAGTGTCTCATCCTGTCGGGTTAGAACGGGCCGTCGCTATCCGGGGCGGGAATGTGGGCGGTCATTTCCTCGGTAACGCTTGCAACGCCGCTGAGGTGTCTGATCTCGTCCACCTGCCCAATCTCCATGGAGCCGACCAACATGCCCACGGCCTCTACGGTTGTCTCAATCTCGAATCCGTGATCCTCGATACGTTCGCAAAGTGAATCGAAAATCTCCGGATCATCTTCCGCGAGGACGACGAATGTCCGTTTGCTCATCTGTGTTGCCTCCCTCATCATCGGGTAGAACAACCGCTATTGGCTGATTTTACGACGATATCGGCTTGAACGGCCGCTCGTCAACAGCCCGACAGATGCGATTCTATGGCGCTTGCACCAGCCCGTTACCCACGTCGCTGGCCGGTGCCGGGAGTGCCCTCACATTGGAATTCAACCGCGTCCGAAGTGCTGCGCCGCTATCACCGGTTGCCTCCATCGAAAGAGCGGCAACCCCGCTGACGTGGGGGCAGGCCATGCTTGTTCCGGAGATCGATCGATGCCGGCGTGGCAATGGCCAGATCGAAAGAACATGCACGCCTGGTGCGGCCAGGTCCAGTTCACCGCCGCCGGGGTTGATGCCGCCATTGGAAAAATCCGCAACCGTAAGTGTTTGGTCGACCGCCGCTACCGCCATGGCGCTAGGAGAGTCTGCGGGAGCGCGTGCCGGAGCCACGTAACCGAACCTCCGGGCGCTGTCGTTGCCGGACGCCGCGACCACCAGACAATCTTTGCCCAGCGCATAGGCCGCCATTCGCTCATAGAGGGGGTTGTGGGGCGCACCCACCGGCACCGGCTGGCCGAGTGACATTGAAATCACGTTGGCGCCCTCGCTGACTGCCCAACGCATCCCGTCGACGATGTCACGCTGCCTGCCGGAACCGCTGTTCGACAGCACTTTTGCAACCAGCAGGTCGACACCTGGCGCCACGCCATATTCCGGAATGCCGGTAATGCCCGGCTCGCCGGCAATCGTTCCTGCGCAGTGGGTGCCGTGGCCGTGCCGGTCCTGTACAGCTTCCCCGGGTACGAACGATGCCGAAGCAACCACCTTTGACGAAACCTCGGGATGTTTCAGGTCGATGCCGGTGTCGAGCACTGCAACGCGGATTCCGGCGCCGGTGTAAGTAGAGGTCGAGGCGCCCGTTGCCTTGCGGCCCCAGGTGTCAGCACCATTCACGTATCCGGTTGCCTGGTCGGCGAACGCGTAGAATTCGGGCAGGTGATCCTCGACCTCGTCAAGCGCCGCAAGCGTGGCCGCTATGGTGACCGAAACGCCCGGTTCCGGATGGTCTATCACCGCTATGGCCAACTCGTCGTACACGGGACCGATGTCCGGGGGCAATTCGGCGCCGGGTTCAACGGATGCGACCCGGTACTCCCCATACTCGGCGCATACGCTGTTCACAAGTGCGGCGGTGTCGTCAAAGCCTTCCCTCAACACCAGTATCTGCGCACCCGTCGCGGTCGGGCGGGCAAGTATCGAGTGAGACTCCGCGAACTGTTCGGGAGTTAATTCCTGGATTGGTTCAGGTTCCATCATCTGCTCCTCAAGCGGGCTTTTCCACACAGATCACCAGGACTTCGGAAACCATCTGCCCATTGCGAATACTGCTATTGGCAGGACGATCAAAGCGCTGATTCGCTGCTCGATTTTTTTGACTCATTAATTGCAATGCATTACATCAAATATTGTAATTTTGCCCGTGTCAATAAATTTTGCAATCGATACTGTCTGATTTCGCCTTGAACGGCGGGTGTCCAGTCGGACGTGACGGGGGCTGCTTTACGCTGTGGTCGGGCTCGGGCGCGGAGTATATCGGGGGCGGTGGGGTTACGCCGGCCCGCGCTCCGGCCTTGCCGATCGTTCGCCGTCCTCCGGCGTTTCCACAACGCATCCGTAGGGCACAAGCAGCGTTCGTTTGCCGCACGTAATTCGCGCCGTCTTGCGATTCAGCTTGACGACCGTGCCCCTGAGCACGCTGCCGTTGCCGGTGCGGAACCCGATGGTAGCGCCCGGATACAGGCCATTCCTGATCGCCTCGTCCCTTGCTGGGTCGGTCGCCTTGCTCGCCTTGGGTGTCGCGCCGATGCTCAATGCGATCCTGCGCCAGGCCGGGCCGTGGCGTGCGGCCGTTCCGGCCAGTGCGTGGGCGATCTCGTGCAGGATGGTATCGGTAACCTGTAGCGGCGCATCGTTCGCGGCATGGTGACGGCCGAGTTGAATGACCCTCTCCTTCTCCTTGCACAGGCCGATGGTCCGCCGGGCGGCGCTGAAGCGGAATGCCCAGTCCGTGAGCCCGTGCCTGTCCATGAGGTCACGGGCTTCCCTGGCTACCTCGCGCAGGCGTTCGACGCGGCCATTGCGGAGCTCGCCGTTCGGGAGCGCAAGCAGTGCGTACGGCACCCGCCAAGTAACCAGGCCTTGCCGTACCGTTGCGGTACGGGGATTGAGTTTCTCGATGAAGCCGGCCGCGTCCGTCCCGTTTGGTTCGCGGAACGTCACGGCGTCGCCGATATCGAATCGGGCTTGAATCAGGTCTGCTTCGGTCAAGTTTCGTCTGTCCTGCGCTCGCAGCGGAAGCGGTTGGCATGATGTCCCATGCGGGCCAGCGATTGAAAGTCCCATACGACGAGGGCCGTCTTGCGGGTGTTTGCGTTGCCGATGTTGGGTCAGGAGAGGTGGGTGGTGGTTCGCGGCCATGATGTTCTGGTCATCGATCCGATGTCCGCTCCGGCGCGGCCTCGGTGAGGCGGCCGCACTCGTTATAGAATGCCCGCATGAACATCCTGATCACGGGCATGAGCGGCTTGATCGGCGGGGCAGCGCGTGAGCGGCTGGCGCCCCACGCGCGCCTCTCCGCGCTGAATCGCAGCGACGTGGAAGGCATCCCCACCACCCGGGCCGATCTCTCCGACTTCGACGCCATCCGCCCGGCGTTCGACGGGCAGCACACGGTGGTGCACCTGGCCGCCAAGCCCGGCGAGCACTTTACGTGGGACGAACTGCTGTACACCAACGTGGTCGGCACGCGCAACGTGGTGAAGGCCGCGCGTGAAGCGGGCTGCAAACGCCTCATCTTCGCGAGCAGCGGCGCCACCACGACCGGCTGGGAACACGACGAACCGTACAAGGCTCTCGCGGAAGGCCGTTACGACGATGTTCCGGACACCTGGACGATGATTCGCCACGACATGCCGACGCGCTCGCGCGGTATCTACGGCGCCACCAAGGTGTGGGGCGAGACGCTCTGCCGAGATGCCGCCGACTCGTCACCGCTCTCGGTGCTGTGCCTGCGCATAGGCTACGTCAATGCCGAAGACCGCCCGGTGCGACCGCGGCACTACTCGGTGTGGTGCTCCCAGCGCGACGTTGCGGAGGCCATCGCACTGTCGGTCGAAGCGCCGCTGGATCTGCACTTCGATGTGTTCTTCGTGAACTCGCGCAACCGCTGGGGCTATCGCGACCTGACCCATGCCGAGGAAGCGGTGGGATTCGTGCCCCGGGATGCCGCGGAAGACCATCGTTGAGCCATTCGGTTCGCAGCCATCTCCGGCTGGAAATCAAGGCCTACGATGCGGCCATTCGCCGGTTCATCCCCGGTTACGAAGAAGGGCTGAAAAGGGCCGCGCAGGAGATCGCCGCGGTCCGCCCCGGCCTGGTGCTCGACCTGGGCGCGGGAACGGGTGCGCTGAGCGAAGCGATCCTGGAGCATGACAGTGTCGAGGCGCTCGAAGCCATTGACATAGACCCTGAAATGCTGGCCCAGGCGCGCGCGCGGCTGGAGCGCTTCGGCGGCCGGGCAAGATTCCTCGAATGCGCGTTCGACGAGCCGCTCCCGCCTTGCGATGCGGTGGCCGCCTCCCTGGCGCTGCATCACGTTCCGACGATGGAGGCGAAAGGCGAAATCTTCCGGCGCATCTACCGGGCATTGAGGCCGGGAGGCGTATTCGTGAACGCGGACGTGACGGTCAGCGCAGACCCGGTGGAACGGGACCGCGCCTACCGCCTGTGGGCGGACCACATGGCGAATTGCGGCATCGAGGAACGGCAGGCATGGCGGCACTTCGACGAGTGGGCGGAGGAGGATACCTACTTCCCCATGGAGGACGAACTGGCCGCGATGCGCGAGGCGGGATTCCAAGCGGATTGCATCTGGCGCCGCTGCCCGAATTCCCTGCTGGTCGGGCGCAAGGACTGAGCTCCCGGCGATCGCGCGGTGGCGACCGGAGCGCCGGTCAGCCTTGCTTCCAGGCCTCCGCGAACCGCACCATCGCGTCCATGTGCCCGGCAGGGCTCAACCCGAGATCGAGGGTCGACAGCGCGATATGGGTCGCGCCCGCCTCGCGCCAGGATCGCCCGCGCGCCGCCCAGGCGGCCGCATCGAAGCGCTCGAATCCATCGAACCCGATCAGGCTGACCAGCATCGACACCGCAATGGCCGACGGCTCGCGGCCGGCGCCGTGGGCGGCCGCGTGCACGAGCCGCAGCCGCCGCGCAAGGTCGTCCGGCGTGACGATGCGATTCGGGTCCTCCCACCGCTTCGGGCTTCCCGCCGCCGTCAGCCAGCCGTCGGCGAGGCGGCCGGTGCGGTCGAGCACCGCATCCGCCCAGCCGCCCATCCAGATGGGAATGGAGCGGTCCGGGCGCGGCGCGATGCCGGCGGCGGGAATCCGGTCGAATGTCCCATCGAATTCCAGCAGCGGCTCCGACCAGAGCTGCCGCAACAGTGGTACCTGCTCCTCCATGCGCGCGCCGCGCCGGTGAAAGTCCTGCCCCAGCCCGATGTATTCCACCTGGTTCCAGCCGACGCCCACGCCAAGTACCAGGCGCCCGCCGGAAACGAAATCCAGGGTTGCCGCCTGCTTGGCGACCAGCGCCGTCGGCCGTTGCGGCAACACGAGGATTCCGGTCACCAGTTCGATGCGTGAAGTGATTGCGGCAAGGTAGCCGAACAGCACGAAAGGCTCGTGAAATTCGGTTTCCCAAGTATAGGGCCCGCTCAGCTCATGGACCTCGGGGTCGGCTCCCAGAACATGCTCGTAGAGGATGAGCTGTTCATAGCCCAGTTCTTCGGCGGTAGCGGCGAATTTCCGGATCAGGCCAAGGTCCGACCCGAACTCGGCCTGGGGATAGACGAGCCCAAGTTTCATTGTCACGGCTTGCGCCTCTTCTCGGTTACGACGGGAAATCCATCCTGATGCGAATTCGCGATTTTACCCGGATGGGCCCGCGTCCGGCGAATGAGGGGTTACAGTTCGGCAATAAGGCACTTCGACAAGCAGGAGCAAATGCCGGAAGGACTTTGACCGTTCATAATGGGTCTGCAGTCTTTTGGGTGAGTTGGATCGGATGAAAACCATCAATGCGTCGAAATTCAACGACCAATGTCTGGATTTGCTGGCCAACCTCGATGTTGAAGGATTGTTGGTGACGAGACTCGTAAGTTAATGGACATTTCCTGCCTCAAGCCGGGCCAACGCATCTTCGTAAGCGGCTCGAGCAACGAGCCCGAGGGGCTGCTCGATGCGTTGCGGGCCGAGGCGCTGCCGGAAGGCCTGCACTTCGTCCAGTTCCCTCTCTCCGGCTACAACCAAGCGGATTTCACGGCCTGGCACCCCACCTTTCAGGCAACGACGATGTTCATGGGCGCCAACCTGCGCAACGCGGACCCGGCGCGCCTGCACTTCGTGCCGATGCAGATGCGGGCAATTAACGACTATCTCAGCCGGGACATCGATGTGGCGCTGATACAGGTTGCCCGCGGCCGCGACGGGCGGCTGCGCCTGGGGCCCAACGTCGATTTCACGGGGGCAGCGCTCGCCTGCGCCGATTTCGTGCTTGCGGAACTGAACGAGGCGTTCGCCGCGCCCGCGGGATGCCCGTTGATCGACGAATCGCGCATCGACGGCATGCTGGTCACCAACCGGCCGCTGTACGAGTTTCCGGCGCCGGCCATGGATAGCGCCGCCATTGCCATCGGCGAGCGGGTCGCCGGCCTCATCCGCGACGGCGACTGCATCCAGACGGGCATCGGCGCCATCCCCGCCGCCATTCTCCTGGCCCTCCAGGACAAGAACGACCTCGGCATGCACGGGGGCATCGTCGACGACGGCGGCATGGCGCTGATCGAGAACGGCAACGTCACCGGCGCCAACAAACCCGTCGACACCGGGCGCCACGTCACCGGCATGGCCATCGGCACGCAGGCCCTCATGGACTGGCTTGCCGAGACGCCGGAGGTTCTGTTCAAGGGCGCCAACCACACTCACGAGGTAAGCGTCATCAGGCAGTTGCCGGGGTTCGTCTCCATCAACTCGGCGGTGGAAATCGACCTCATGGGCCAGGTCAATGCCGAATTCGCCGGGGGACGGCAGATTTCCGGCACTGGGGGATCGGTCGATTTCATGCGTGCGGCCAGGTTGAGCCAGGGCGGCCGCTCCATCATCGCCATGAATGCCACGGCCCGCGGCGGAACCGCATCGCGCATCGTGCACCGGGTTGAGGTGGTGACCGCGCTGCGCACGGATGTGGACATCGTCGTGACCGAGTACGGGGTCGCCGAACTGCGCGACCTGCCGCTGAATGCTCGCGCTGAGGCCTTGATCGCCGTTGCCGCCCCGGAATTTCGCGATGAACTAAGGGAAGACGCCCAACGTTGAGAGATCGGTTTCCCACCGGGTGGAGTTCCCAGCCAGCCGCGCGGACCCGGGTCAAACGACGCCAGCCTTGCGAAACGCCGCAATCTCCTCATCTGAATATCCTGCTTCATGCAGGATTTCATCGGTGTGCTCCCCGAGATCCGGCGCCACCGCGCCCGCCGTCAGCGGTGTCTCGCTCATCCGAATGGGCACTCCCACAGTTCTGTGCGTCTTTCCTCCGGCGCCCCGCGTTTCCGAAAAATAGCCGTTTTCCCAGGCGCCCGGATCGTCGACCACCTGCTGGTAGTCGCGCACTGGGGAGTAACGCACGTCGATGCCCTCGAACGCTGCGCACCATTCGTCCGTGGTGCGCGTCCTGAACGTCGCTTCGAGTTCCCCGGCCAGCCAGGCCAGGTCCTCCGCGGTCGCCGTCATGGGCTGCAGGCGCTCCTCCACGGCCAGGTCCGGGCGATCGACGGCGATAAAGAAGGCGTCCATGTCCTCCGGCGCCACGCCGACCAGGGCGAGCCAGCCGTCGGCGGTCTCGAATATGCGGTACGTCGGCACGAGCAAAGAGTGCCCGAAGTTGGAACGGCCGGGCATTTTGCCGTTCAGGAAGAACGCGGTGTACTCGCTGGCCTGCGCCCAGATCTGGCCGCCGAGCAGCGACACCTCGACGCGCTGCCCGCGGCCCGTATGCTGCCGGGCGTGCAGGGCGGCCAGGATACCTGCTGCCAGGTTCAGCGAGCCGACGTGGTCCGCGATGGCCGCCCCCACCGGAGACGGCAGGTCACCGTCGCGGCCGATCGTCGTGATAAGCCCTCCGGAGGCCTGGCCGGCAAGGTCCGCGCCCTTTCGTCTGGCGTCTGGCCCGATGGGCCCGAACGTGTTGCCCGCGGCCCAGACGATTCCCGGGTTGAGTTCAGCAAGCGCATCGTAGCCGAGCCCCCAGCCGTCCAGCGTGCCCGCCTGAAAGTTGCTGATTACCACGTCTGCGGTCTCGGCCAGCTTGCGGAACACGCTGACACCCTCCGCCTGATGCAGGTCGAGGGTCAATCCCCGCTTGCCGCGGTTGCAGCCAATGTACCAGGGGCTGCGGAAGTCTTCGGGCGACAACGGCAGCAAACGGGCGTGATCGCCGACACCGGGCAACTCCACCTTGATGACATCCGCCCCCATGTCCGACAGCAGCGCGCCGGCCTGGGGGCCCTGTATGAGAATACTCACGTCGAGCACGCGGATGCCGTTCAAGGGTCCGGGCACGGTTGATCCTCCCTCCGATTGAAACCGCCCTCAGTTCAATAGACGCATCGGGCTTTCGGGAACCTACCAGAGACCGCGGCAGGCGGCTACAACGACCTTGCGATTCCCACGATCGAGCGCATGGTTTCTACGCAGACTTCCGGCAGCACATCGAAGTACTCAGTCGCCTTGCGGGGTGGCTTTGTCCGTGGGGCTGAGGTTCGGTTTCGATTCGCCAGGCCGCGATTTGATGTACCGCTTGCGGCTGCCGCGTCGCAGCGGCTAGCATAATCCGTCGTCCAGCCCTCTAGCGGAGAGGTGTCCGAGAGGCCGAAGGAGCACGCCTGGAAAGTGTGTATACGGAAACGTATCGTGGGTTCGAATCCCACCCTCTCCGCCAATAATATAATAAAAACAGTTACTTAGGTCAGTTATACCCCATTATGTACCACAAAAAGGAAAGGCTTGAATCGGCGTTTCTCGGCGATTCAGCTCATATCACGAGGCTCGTCGCGCCACCGAAGCCGCCTATCGGCGCAATTGTTCGGACAATGGACGTCATGCAACCTCTCCCATTTATCATTCGCATTGCTGCGAGTTTTTTGCCTGCCTTAGTGGCTGGCCACACGCACGCCCACAGAAGCATCATTTTTCTCCCACTCCCAATTCTGGGATGGACTTTACCGCTTGGCGAATCTCCTTAGCGTGCACTGCCATGAAACCAGCGCATTGACCCGCTAAAGGAGCCATCCAGCACGCGCGGTTTTGTGGACCTGATCACGGAGCAGTCGCTCAAATGACTCAATCGATTCAACTCACGGTCAAGCGCCGCGGACTGGCGTCAACTATTCTCGCCCTCGTTCGGCCGGGGCACGCACGCGCCGCTACGTTACATAAAGACGTCCTGTCTTTGGTGTATCCGCTCAGAACGGTAAACGTGCCGATTGGGGAAATCAGCGCAGTCGAAACACGTTCCTTTCGGCGGTCGCGCACGATCAGAATTCACCTCGGCCGGCAACACAGGACGATCTCCGGACTCTCTCGGCGTGACGCCAACGCTCTGATCGAAGCGCTGAAACGCGCCAGAACCCGATGGTGGCGGGAGACATTGGGCCACCATGCCGACGCAATCGAGTACGTTGGAGCGTCCCTCAAGGAAATCTCGGACTCGTCCGCCTACCGTAAGCAGGGCGAGATTTCGACATTGCAGTCGCACGCAGACTCGCTAGGCCAGCACTTTCCGGGCCGCTGGCCGGATCAACTTGAACAGGATCCCCTGGTTCTTTCTTTAATGGCGATTCGCGATTTCCTCGCAGACACTGTTCGATTCCGGAGTAAGGTCAATTTGGCCTACATTGAGACCGAAATGATCCGGTCACAGGAGCTGTTCGATCGCATCGAAACCCTCCCCCTGACCGAAGAACAGCGCAGGGCAGTGGTAGTCGATGAAGCACACAATCTGGTAGTTGCGGCAGCCGGTAGCGGCAAGACATCCGTCATCGTGGCCAAGGCCGCCTGGCTCGTACAGAGAGGCTTTCGAACTCCGTCAGAACTCCTCTTGCTGGCGTTTGCGAAAGACGCGCAGGAAGAACTGCGGGAGCGTGTCGTTGCGCGCGTCTGCTCGGAGGATACCCGGAAAATCGCGGTTCGAACTTTTCACGGCTTGGGACTGTCGATTATTGGAGAAGCCGAAGGCAAATTGCCCACACTGGCTAAGGTGGCCGAGGAAAGGGGCGCCTTGCCTCGTCTGATGCAGCAAACCGTTGGCGAACTGATCGCCAGCCCCAATACGGGACAAGTGATTGCACGGTGGTTTCGAGACGAATTTGCCCCCTACAAGAGCCAAGACGAATTCCAGACGTACGGCGACTACTGGAACTACATCCAGAAGCATGAAATCCGCTCGCTTAAGGGGGATGAAGTCAAGAGTTTCGAGGAATGTGAGATCGCCAACTATCTTTTCCTCAGTGGAATCCCGTATGAATACGAACCTCGCTACGAACACGACACCGCGACTTCCCGGAAGCGTCAGTACCATCCTGACTTCTACCTGACGGGGACCGGCATCTACATCGAGCACTTGGCGCTCTCGGCATCGGGGCGCACCCCGCGGTTCATTAATCAGCAGGACTACGTCGACTCTTTGGAGTGGAAACGAAGCCTCCACAAGGAACACGGTACGGTTCTCATCGAGACATTCAGTCACGAACGCTCCGAAGGGCGGCTACTCCGCAACCTGGAGGCCAAGCTGAAAGCACGCGGCGTCACCTTTTCTCCGATCACGCCTGATAAAATTTTCGAGACGCTGAATCAGCAGAACCGGATCGGGCCGTTCGCCAGACTCCTGGCGACGTTCCTGCAACATTTCAAGGGGTCTGGGCTGACGATCCAAGAGTTGGCCGCGCGCTCCGGGAGATCCGGAGATTCCAGCCGGGCCCGAGCTTTCCTCCAGGTGTTTCGGCCCATTTTCGAGCGTTATGAGGAAGCGCTCCGTCGGCGTGGCGAGATCGATTTTCACGACATGATCGCCAGGGCCACCGAACACGTCGCATCTGGCCGGTATCGTAGCCCGTTCGGCTATATCCTGATCGACGAGTTTCAGGACATCTCGCCCGCAAGGGCAAAGCTGCTCAAGGCCCTCCTGGAACAGCGCCTCGACGCACAGCTATTCGCGGTGGGAGACGATTGGCAGGCAATATTTCGGTTTGCAGGTTCGGACATCGCCATCATGCGTGATTTCGAAGACTGTTTTGGCGACAGCGAGCGCATCGATTTGGAAACGACCTTTCGCTGTTGCGACCGTATCAGCGACGTTGCGACCAAATTCGTGCTCGGGAATCCATCCCAGATTCGAAAAAACGTCCGTTCCGTCCACACAGCGGAAGGCACCAGCGTATTCATCGGCCTCGCTGGCGAGGAATCCCCGTCTCCCCTGGCCGAAGCGTTGGACAGGGTGGCTGAACACGCGGCCAAGCACCCCGAGCCATCCAACGTTCTGCTTCTGGGCCGGTACCGGCACCAACGCCCAACGAATCTGGCCCATCTTGCAAACCGACACCCCCGACTCCGGTTGTCCTTTATGACCGCCCATGGTTCGAAAGGGTCACAGGCTGACTACGTTTTGGTTTTGGGTCTCTGTGCAGGCAGATACGGCTTTCCCTCCGAAGTCACCGACGATCCGCTGCTCGATTTGGTGCTGGCGAAGTCGGAGGACCACCCTAACGCCGAAGAACGGCGGTTGTTCTACGTTGCCCTTACAAGAGCCAAGCGCCAAGTTTATCTCCTTGCCGATGAAGGCCCTCCGTCCGCTTTTGTCGAGGAATTGATCCGGGAAAGGTATGACGTTACCGTATTCGGTAGGCCGCCTGAACGAGACGTGAGCTGTCCCCGATGTGTCAGGGGACGCCTTGTTCGACGCGACAACGCCCGGAACCGAAGAACGTTCTACGGCTGTTCCAACTATCCCCTTTGTGACCACACCCAGCAAGCCTGCCCGGTCTGCAACGCTGGCCTCCTCGTCAAGGATCGGGATCGGTTCCGGTGTCAGGGTTGCGGGGCAACAGTCGAGGCTTGTCCCGTATGCGACGGCTGGCTGCGGCCGCGAATAGGCAAATACGGACGATTTCTTGGATGTTCAAACTACCCTGACTGCGATCACACTCGCGAAATCAATCAACGTCGGCGGTACAAACAGCGAGCAACTTAATTCCGGCTCGGCAAGCTGCCGGTATCGACAGACAGCGCCCCGTGAAACAACGATCTCCTGTTCTCCCCACAAGAACTGGCCCCGAACCGACACTTCCCACCTTGCCGAGCCTTTCGAGGTGATTCTTCGGCGCACCGTTCTGCCAGTTTGGTCCGATTTTACCAATGTGAAAGTCCCGCGAGCCGCCAGCATTTTTAGGCGCTTGGTCGGCGGTTTCCGCCGCCACGGGCGAGCCGTGCTTGAGATTCCATTCAGTCCAGGCCGAGCCCTTTCAGTGCTTTGTCGTTTTCGGGGTTCGTGACATCGTCGGGCCGCCGTCTCCACGCCTTCGATGCGTCGTCGAATAGACGCAGTACCTCGCCAATCGCGCGCGGTAACTCCGCCGCCGCTTCCTGGCTCTCGAACAACAAGCCGCGACGGTCCTCCTCGGGCCAGATATTGACCGGCCAGTTTGACGGCTCGAACGACGCAAGACGAAGCTGCTCGCCGATGCGTTCAGCCTTGGCCAATGCCTCCGCCAAAGCCGTACGCCAGGTCTTCGACGGTGAATCCTGAGGGTCCGGGCTGGGTTCGGCGGCCGGGTCCTGCGTCGGTGATCCTGACGTTGGATTTCGGATCGTCGCGAATTCGCTGATTCGGACGGCCATGAGTTCTTCTCCTGCGTCCGGGGGCACTAGGCTGAAAGCGTAGTGGCCCTCCGGTGTGCGGTGCACGTCCAGGATCGGCCGGTTGTCGAAGCACTCCTCGTGCCACATCGGCGGGTCGAACGGCGTTTCGACGAACCCGCTGCCAGTGATCGTACCGTCGCAGCCTTCGCATACGCACTGACTGGCGTTGCGGACAGCCGCCACTGCGCGCTCGATGGACGCGACGCGTTTCTTGGCATCCGCCGAACTCCGGGATTGGTTCATCGAATCACCTCCTATCAGTCGGGACTGCGCATTAGCGTGCCAGTCGCATGGTGCGTCCGCAATCCGTTCCGTCGGCACCTGCCACTGCCGGGGTTTTCATCGATGAGTCAGCTAGGCGGCAGCGTATCCAGGGCTGGCGGTCCCGCCGCTTACGCTGACCGGACTGCGGGCGCTGATTCGCCCAGAAAGGGGTGGCACTTTGGGAATTTCACAATCGAGGTGAGCCCTGTCGGTTGAACGGCAATCAGCTCAGTCGATTGGTCCCCAGTGATGCTCTTTCCATTCGAACAGGTCGAGGTTGACGCTTCCGTCGGGGCGAAACGTGATCCCCTCGGCTAGCAATCGGTCCTGTTGGCCGCTCATGCCCTTGTCGGACAATCGGCCACCCTTCTTGACCACGCGATGCCAAGGTATTTCGGCGTATTCGTGGTCCACCAGATACGTCATCGCGCCGCCGACATTGGCGCACTTGCGGTCTCCGAGATCCGCGTAGGTGACCACCATGCCGGAAGGTATTTCCTGTACGCGTTTGAGCACGGCTTCGCGAAACCTGGTCAATCGAGGGCTGGGCATTGCATTGCGTCCGGGTAGGGAACGGGCAATCTAGAACCAACCGTCTCGACCGTCAATCGCCTCGGATGAGACCGGCCCCGGTGTTCTCCGGGCCATCGAGAAGGATTGACTCGCCGACCATACATCGATTCTCATTGCGGCGGGCGATTCGACCGGCCCCGCCTTTGGCGGGCCGGTCCGGCTGCAAAAGCGCTGCTCTTAGCATCCCAGTGGTTACGTCCAGTAGGGATAGGAGGGCGGGGCCGTTTATCGAGTGCGTTGGGGTGTTTCGGGGCTGGGTATGGATGGGCGTCGCCTTCGGCCGGGCCCTATCCGCCTTCGGCGGACCGAGCCCCGCGGGGCGGGTCTCGGCCCATTCGGGTTACGGTCCCTGACGCCTGGCGCGCTGCGCTTGCCGATGCCGCATCGCCAGCGGAAAACTCTCGGTAATCCGGGGAGGCCGTCCGCGGCCGACGCCCGGACCATTCGCAGATTCGCATTGTCCGCGCTCGGGCCGAAGCCTGAATCGTCCTGCACCCCGTAATCCGCTCCACACCCTGAATCGCCGCGCGCGGTGGTCTTTCCCTCGGTCGCCGCTCGCCATCCCATCCCCAGCTTTCCGTCCGTCGACACCGGCCTAGCGTGTCACGTGCGCTTGCGCGGTCAACCGGTACCGGTCCTCCGCTGGCGCTCCGGCCTCGCTGGCGCGAGGTGACCGTCCTGCGCGCGCGTGTCGCCTGCCGGGCACCGACGCACTCCGCGTCGCAACCGGAGACCACCATGAATCTCGATCACATGCTCGCCCAGTTGCGCGGCACCCTTCCATCCGATGTCGTTGACCCCAACAGCCTCCCTCGGGACTGGCCGACCTGTAGCCAAAGGGGCTGCCGAAAACCAGCCGTCCGCAAGAAGAACGGGGAACCGGCCAAGTCGTGCCAGTCGTGTCTGGAACGACGCGCCGCCAGTTGCCGCAGAAGGCGTGCTCATTTTGTCGCCAATGGCGGTTGCAGGCGCTGCGCGTACCGCAAGCGGCTGCAGGGCGATTTCCTCTGTGCGCGATGCCGGGAACACCGTGACCGTGAGCGCGCGCAGAAGCGGCAGGACGCCATCGATGCGGCGGCTATCGACGAGTTCGCGGCCAAGCCCGACAAAGCGCATCGCGCCAGTAACCTCGACGTCGGAATTTCCCCATGGAATGCCCGCCCGCGACCGCAGGCGACGGCAGCCTACTGGTCGCCGCTGCCCGACCCCGAACCGCTCTCGGAACAGCTCTGGCGCTGGTCTCTAGCGAACGGGAGGCTGCACCACCGGTACTGATTTCACCTTGCCGCCGGCGTGCGCGGCCATTCGCCGTCGCGCGCCCCGGCACTTCAACCGGAACCAACAGGATGACAACAATGAACGACCAACCCGAAAACCAACAGCCGACGGAATCCCTCGAAGACCAGATCGAGCGCCTCGAGGTCAGGAAGTTGCAGGCAGAGACCCACCTTATCGAGGCCCGCATGCGCCGCGACCGCCACCGCCTCGTGCTCGACGCTGTCAAGTGGACCGTCATCGCCGCCGCGGTGGTCTTCGCCTACATCGCCGCCGCCCGCCTCGGCTGGTTCTAGATAACCGCCTCGGTCCGGCTGCGGCGGCACCGCTCGCCGCGCCTTCTTCCCCCTTTTACGCAACCGCGTTCACACGTGGTCGCGGATTCCATTCTCCGGGCTGCGCCTCGGGTCCGCACCAGACGCTCTATAGCGCCCCTACGACTGGGGCGTGTGTTGGCCGTCAGGAGCCCCGATGGTACCGTCGGCGCAGCGTGCCCGTTACGGGCCGCGACACGCCCTCATGCTGCCGGTACGGATTGCGACCGCGCTCCCGTGACCCGACATTTGCGCATCTTCACGCAAACTCGCGCGCGACCTCACCCCGACGGGCGCCATCCCTCCCGTTCGGCGAGTGCATGACGCCGGCATCACCGGAGAGCACAGCGTGGCAGCGCGAGCCTGTACGTTTCTCTCAACCAGCCCCTTAACCATCTGATAAATAGGGAGTAATTGAAGCCGCACCCGCCGTTGTGCTTCGATAGCTCCCATGCATGTCCCGTCGATCTTCTCCACAGCCGGACGCCCGCGTTCGCGGCCCCTGCGATGACGGACTCTGTGCCCCCACCGAGCCATGCAAACACCTTCGACGCTGCCGCGGAGGCCGCCGCCCTGAGGGAACAGACGCGCGCTAGGCGGCGCAAACGCCTGGCGGTTTCCCGCCTCGACCGGTATGCCCTCGAACTGCGGGCGCTGCACGGCGCGGGCTCGACGACCGCCGAACTGCAGCGCTGGCTTTCGGACCGGCGCGTCCGCGTCCACCACTCCACCGTCGCCCGCTGGCTCAAGCGCCGCTTGGCCGGCTGACGCCGTGGCGAAGTTCCGCAAGTCTTCCCCCGAGCGCCAGGCCAACGCCGCGATCGGGCGTCTGGTCAATCTCGGCGCACTGCGCCGCAATCCGAGCCGGCCCGCATCCGTGCGCACGGTCGCCAATTACCGGGACTGCCTGCTCCAGATCGCGCGGCGCATCGCGCCCGACGGACGCCAACTCCGCGATCTCACACCGGAGTCCGCCGTCGGCTACCTGCGGACCCGCACCGCCGATCTCGGCCAGAAGGCGCTTGACCTGCACCGGCAGGCGTTGCAGGCCATGTTGGTCCACGTCACCGGGAGATTGCCGAAAGGCGAGCGGCTGACCGTCGTGCGATCCTCAAAACCCCGGCGCCGGGGAGGGCGGGCGTACACCGCGCAGCAGGTGCGCATGGTGGCCGCCGCCCAGAATGCGCGCAACGGACTCTCGACGCTCATCGCCCATGCGGCGGGACTCCGCGCGCACGAGCTTTTCACGCTCGCCCGCCCCGACGAGCAGCCGCCCGACATTCGCCCCGCGCGCCCGGAGAAGTTCGCCGGCAGGGTGGGGCGAGACTACACCGTGATCGGCAAGGGCGGCCTGATCCGCCTGGTGCGCATTCCGGACGATCTGGCCGAGCGCCTGGAAGAGTGCCGCCGGGAGGAACCCGTGCGCGTCACCGACCGCGGCATCCACTACAACTCGCGCTACGACCTCGCCGCCGGCACCGCCTGGGGCGCCAGCTTTACGGGGGCGTCAAACCGGGCATTGGGCTGGACGCGGGGCGCCCACGGTATGAGGCACGCCTATGCCCAGGAGAGGATGCGGGAACTGCAGCGGCTGCTCCGCCGCGCCGATGCCCTGGAGGTGGTCAGCCAGGAGCTTGGGCATTTTCGCCGGGACGTTACATTAACCTACTTAAAATGAAGACCCGGCTGACGCTGAACCTGACAGACGCCCAGGCGGAGACCGTCGACTGGCTCCTTAACCGCAAGGGCATCCGGCATCAGGACCGAGATCCCCGCGACACCGTCGGCCAACTCCTCCTCGATTACGCCCGCGAGGTGCGCGGGCACGCGGAACATGTGACCAACCTCCGGCGGGCGCAGCACGAACTCCGCATTGAACTTGACGCCATGCGCCGCGAGCGCGACGGCGTCGCGAAAGCGCTTCAGGCGGAGCGCGCCAACCGCCGCAACGACCGCGCCCGGCACGCCGCGCTCCGGGCCAGCCTCGACAACGCCCGGAAGATGATCGAGCGCGTCAGGCGATCCCGCGACCGCTACCGGGAGCTCGCCGCCCGCGCCGAGGCGGCGCTCTTGCGCGCCCGGCCGAGCGACGACCTCGGCTCGCTGGAGAGGCGCCTGCGCCTGGCGCTGCGCAAGAAGGGCTTCACGCTGCCGCCCCGCCGTAATCAACCGGTCAGGAAACAGCGCTCGCCGAACAGACGCAAGACGCCGGGTTGACGCGCGTCATCGCGGTCCCGCGTTTCGCCGCGACCCCGCACCGTCGCAGTGCAGGGGCCGCTTCGGCAGGGGCGCCGCAACCGCCGTGCGCGCCATGTGTCGTGATACCTCCCGAGACGACACTCGTCCGCCACATGTGCGACGCGCGCCCCCACGCTGGGAAAAGGTCCTAGCGGACGCTGTTCCCAGCGTGGGGGCTCGCTTTACTGCCAATCGCGCACATCTTGACTCCCACAGGCTCCACGCATACTGCAGTTCTGCTGAATGCGGCGCCCTTGACACCCCAGGTCGGCCTGCTACGGTGCCCCGCAGTTACGTAGCGCCCCCTGGGCGTATGCAAATGGCGCCCCGCCATTAAAACAACGGGGAACTGTCCCAAGCAGGGACCCAGCCAAACCCCCGGCTGACCAATACGGGAGCGCGCCGCACGGCGCCCGATCCGGGCCACGACTGGCGACCGGCGACCGCAGGCAACAATCCAGCGGGGCCGGTTCCGAAAGGGGCTACAGGTCGCAGCAATTCCGGCTGACCAAAACGGGAGTCCGCAAGTAAGCGGGCCAGAGGTTCCACTGACGAAAGGAACAGCGCGAGAGCAGTGCCGGCGCCGTCCGCGAGGACGAAACGGGTGCGAATAGGATGACACGGGAAACCTTCGGCCCGCGATTCCGCTCAGCGTCGATCGATCGCAAGCATCGATCGAATGCGAGTCCCTTTCTTACAAACAGTCTGAATGCTTGCCTCCCGCCAGACGCTGCCCTTCGCTGCCGTGCGTGCGCGTCCACGTCTGATTCTCACATCGACCGATTGGCAGCTCAGCCTTATTCCCGAATTCATTCTCCATCAAACGGACGGTCCTGGCGGAACAAAGCCAGAAATTCCGGATTGTTTCACCAAGGGTGACGCCGGCTTGTCCACTAGTCGAGAAGTCCACCTTACCACCTGTCCACTTGCACACTTGTCCATTCGTCACGAAGTCGACTTGTCCACAAGTCCACAAATGGACTATGCCACTGGATGAAAAGTCGACTTGCACACTTGCAGCGAACCCCACGTTGATACCCACCTAGTTCGCTGACTTGCGCCGCGCGATACTCGACCAGACCGGCAGGGTTCCGCTGGCAAGGGCTCTCGCGCAGCGGTGCCGAATGAGGTGGTCTGCCAAGGCCCGTGGGTTCGAATCCCACCGGCACCGCAAAATTGGGATTTACTACGTCTCGATTACTGTGTGCGGCAGGACTACTGGATTGCCTTCTCGATGGTATGTCGATCAAACAAGATCTGTAACGCCATTTTTTCCGACTCGCTCAAGTCTGAATGATCATCTTGGTTAAGTTCTTGTAATGCCTCAACAAATAGAGTCCCTTTGATTTGGCTAGAGAGAACAGATTCAACACTATCGGCCAATTGCCGTGCTTCCGTTTCCTGCCTCTCCTTCTCAGAAGCTACCCTCTCCTGCTCACGCTGTCGATTCGCTAATTCAGCCATTTTGCCGGTGACTAATCTCGAAAGGCGAAAAACAGTGTCGGCCATGTGTTTTGGTCTCTTCCAGAAATTCGGCGGAGGGTACTTTCGCCACTAGCAGATCGCAAGTGTTGCAGACGTCATATTGGAGAAGGGGTGCGCCCGTAGTCTAATCGGACAAGGCACCGGCATTCAGAAGCTGGAAAATGGGAGTTCGAATTTCCCCGGGCGCGCCGAATAGCAATTACAGCGTGCTAAACACAAAAACTCTGCGAAGCCCCCAGAATCCGCCCGAAGGGCCGGGAAGCGGGGTCTCGAATCATTCCCCTATTCGCCCTTCGGGCTCAAAGGGGAATGATCCTCGATTCTGATCTTGTCGATATAGCCCTGTGATCTCAATGATGTGTGTCCCAAAAAAAACGCACAGCCGCGACTGCGAGATCGACTTCCATCCCGATGTCCATCGGATCCAGTCTGACGTAGCGTCGCTGTTCCTCGTTTCCCACTCGCTCTCGCCGTTGTCCGTTCGCCGCTGCGGACAATACCGGACAGCGCCGGTCGAACCAATCGCGAGTTCCCACGGGCGTCGGTCGAGGCAGACGACGCCCCAACGGCGCGTCCCCGCTGAAGTGTTTTCGACGCCCCGTTTCCCCGTCGCCCCTGACCGCACCCACGACGCCGCCTCACTCTAACCTTCCGCGAGCCCCTTCTTCGATTCGCTCAAACGCGCTTTCTGGCTAGTGACAGGCGCCCCGTTGCCCCCTTACCCTTGCCGCTCCACGCCTACCTACACAGAATCCCCGGTTACTTTAGCCCGACTTCCGCAACTCGACCCTGATTTCAACTAATTTTGCCCGATTTGGGCGGTCGCGGGTCATCTAAGGTGTTGATTTTCTTGGTCTGAGCCACGGCGAACCGCCTGTAGTGCAGACCTTGCCCCTTGATTTGACGGCCCGTTGGGGCACGCTATCCGTCCATGTTTGTGCGCGCCAAGCGACGATTCAAGGACGGCAAGGAGCACCGCTACTGGAGCGTGGTGGAGAACTGCCGCAACCGCGACGGCCGCGTGGTGCAGCGCCAGCTTCTCTATCTGGGCGAGATCAACGACAGCCAGCGCGCCGCCTGGTGCCGCTCGATCGAGGTGCTCAAGGGGGATTCCGGGCCGGCGCCGATGGCGTTGTTTGCCGACGACCGGGAAGCGCCGGAGTTGGACTGCGAAGTCGTGCAGATCGACGTGCGTGCGTTGAGCCTGCATCGGCCGCGACAATGGGGCGCGTGCTGGCTGTCGCTGTCGCTGTGGGACCGATTGGACCTGGATCGGTTCTGGGGACCGCGGTTGCCGGCAAGCCGGCAGGGCACGCGCTGGCTGGATGTGCTGAAGACGCAGGTGTGCTACCAGCTGATCGACCCGGGCAGCGAGTGGCGGCTGCACCGGCACTGGTACGAACACAGCGCCATGCGCGATCTGCTGGACAGTCCGATGGGGGTCATTGCCGACGACACGCTGTATCGGTGCCTGGACAAGCTTCTCATTCATAAGCAAGCCTTTTTCTCGTTTCTCAAGGAACGCTGGACGACGCTCTTCGACGCCCGTTTCGACGTTTTGTTGTATGACCTGACCTCCACTTATTTTGAGAGCGACCCGGTGTTTTCGGACAAACGGCGGTTCGGCTACAGCCGGGACCGGCGCAGCGACTGCGTCCAGGTGGTGATCGCCCTGATCGTGACGCCGCAGGGGTTTCCGTTGGCCTACGAGGTGATGCCCGGCAACACCAGCGACAACACGACGCTGGCCGATTTTCTGCACAAGATCGAGGCACAGTACGGGCACTCGGATCGGGTCTGGATCATGGATCGGGGCATTCCCACCGAAGCGACGCTGACGGCGATGCGCGCCAGCGAGCCGCCCGTGCACTACCTGGTCGGCACCCCGAAGGGACGTCTGAGCCGGATGGAGAAGGCGTTTGTCGGACAGCCCTGGCGGGCGGTGCGCGATGCCGTCGACGTGAAGCTGGTGGCCCAGGACGGCGAACTCTACATCCTGGCGCAGAGCCGGGCGCGGGTGTTGAAGGAACGCGGCATGCGCCGGCGCAAACTGAAGAAACTGTGGCGGCGGTTGCACGAGTTGCAGGGACAACGCTTGAGCCGGGATGCGCTGCTGTTGAAGATCGGCGCCGCGAAGACCGAAGCGGGCCGCACCTATCGTCTGGTGGACATTCGCCTGCCCAAGGTCGGGGAAGCGGTTTCCCCACAGACCTTCACCTTCACCCTGCGCCGGGACCGGCTGCGCCAAGCCCGTCGCCGGGAAGGCCGTTACTTGTTGCGCTCGAACCTGACCGGCGAGGATCCGGCCACCCTGTGGCGTTACTACATGCGATTGTCCGAAATTGAGCAGGCGTTCAAGGAACTCAAGCACGATCTGGCCATTCGGCCGGTCTTCCATCAACGCGAGGACCGGATAGAGGCGCACATCTTCGTGGCGTTCATTGCCTACTGTTTGCAGGTGACGCTGAAAAACCTGGCAAAACCCTGTGCCCCGGGACTCACGCCGCGGGCCATCCTGGAAAAGTTCGCGACGATTCAGATGGTCGATGTGCACCTGCCGACCACCGATGGGCGGCACCTGACGTTGCCACGCTACACGCAGCCCACCGCGGATCACCAACTGTTGCTGGATCAACTCAAACTGCGTTTGTCGGAGCAGCCGTTACCGAGAATCTCGACCTAGACGGATCCCTGACGCCTTTCCCCAGCGGCACCTTGTAGATGCTATGGCGTTGCCCGGGAACGTGAATTGCGATTAGCTCGGGGTGATGCGGAGAGCAGACCGAAGCCACCGGCCTGCTCTCCGAAGGGTCATGGCCAACAACGGAGTGCCTAACATGAGTGATTCAAACACGGCCGTGTCGACGGCGGTCAGAGATAGCACGATTTACGTCGCGGTGGAAGTCAGTCGGTCTTCCTGGGTGGTCGCGCTGCACTGTCCGGAGACCGGAGGCACAGTCGCTGTGCATACGGTCAAGCCGTCGGACACGGCCGCCTTGGTGCAGTTGATGGAACGCGCCCGCGCGCGTGTTTCCCGGGCTGAGGGGGTCGAGCCGCGGGTGGTGTTGACCTACGAAGCCGGCTACGAAGGGTTTTGGCTGGCGCGTGACCTGGCGCGCCGCGATCCGGGGATTGCCGTCTACATCAACGATCCGGCGAGCCTGCAGGTCAATCGCCGCTCGAAGAAGGCGAAGACCGACCGGATCGACGTCCGCAAGATGGTGCGTGCGCTCAAGGCGTGGGATTTGGGCGATTCGGAGGCGATGTCCTGGGTGCGCATACCGAGTGTCGAGCAGGAGGACGAGCGGCGTCTGTTGCGCGAGCGGGAAACGTTGATCTGCGAACGGATCCGGCTCGGCAACCGCATCGGTGCGCTGCTCAGGCTGCACGGCATTTTCGACTTGTCACCGACGGCGGCGACGTTTCTGGAGGAACTCGCCGCGGTGCGGACCGGGTACGGTACCGCGTTGCCGGCGCGTGCGCGTGCGGAAATTGAGCGCGCCGTCGAGCGATTGAGCCTGGTGAAAACGCAGATCGCCGTCCTGGACGCGGAGAAGACACGGTTGGTAAAGGCTGGCCGGAACGGCACGGGTGTACAGGCGATGATGGCGCGGCTGGTACGCCTGCGGGGCATCGGCAACAACGATGCGGTGCTGCTGGCCACGGAGGTGTTTTGCCGGGACTTCCGCAACCGCCGTGAGTTGGGCGGATGGTCGGGCTTGACCTCGGTCCCCTGGAGCAGCGGTTGTGTCGATCATGACCAGGGGATCAGCAAGGCCGGGCCGGCCCATGTGCGCAAGCATTTGATCCAGATGGCCTGGCGCTGGTTGCAGTATCAGCCCAACAGCGAACTCTCGCAGTGGTATCGAAACCGCCTCGGCGTCGACCGGCTTGCCAACCGACGCCTGCGCAAGCGGCTTACCGTCGCCTTGGCGCGCAAGCTGCTGATCGTGCTCTGGCGATATGCGACCCTGGAGCGGGTGCCTGCGGGCGCGATCCTGCGCTGAGAGAGCGTGGCGGCAACCTCGGCAAAGTTAACAGGCCACGCCGGCCGACAGCGGCCGAAGAGAAGATCGGACAAGGTGTGAGACCGTGTCGGCACTGGGTTCGCCGATCGGCACCGTTCTTGTAGATGGGTCCCACCTCCCGGAACGTCAGGACCACCTGAATGTGGCATTGGGGTCACGGGACCGGCTGGATGCCGGAAACCCGAACCGGATAAGAGTTGAGCGCGTCCTGGGCGTGCTGGAAAGACACGACGTTCTGTTCGTTCATTCACCATGTTCTCATCGGACAATGCAAGGAAATTGATCGATGCCTTGATCACAACCTCCAGACTACTTGACGAAGGGTGGGCCATAAGAGTGCCGACCTTTTGCCCCTGTGAACCATAAATCAACGAGTTACGCCCGTTTTGGCGCTGAGTTGCGGAAGTCGGGTTAGCGTTAATCGGGAAATCACACGACATGACTCCATCAGCACAACCCCTCGAAAACGCCTTCCTTCGATCCCTCGCCGACGCCACCTTCGACATCGGCCGCACCGAACACCAAGACGGTCACGACACTACGACCACTTTCGCCGCTCGGCCGGGGGAGGTAGTCGGGTCCGACGCCCTCGCCGCCATGCTCCGCGCCTCCCCGGAAGAATCCCGACGCGCCCGCGGCGCTCGCATTATGCTCGGGCCTACCGCTAGGTCGGAGCTTGCGGATGCTCTCCGCAACATTGTCGAGCCGCACGTCGTGTCCGATCGCATCGCCACCGCAATCCCCATACCTCACGACGTCGACAGCGTAACCACCGGAACAGAAGACCGGTTCATCAAACATGTGAACGTGTCGTCTTTCGACCACTTTCTCGACTGGACATTCCGATGCGCCGTAGTGCTCGGCCCTGACCGTGCCGCCCAGCTTCTTGCGGGTTGGGCAACAGGCGAGCCCTTTTGCTACCGAATCAATGCCGTCTTGTCACTGACCATCGACCAGAAGCTGTCACCCATGCCCGGAGTAGAGTTATCACCGCTGCCTCTCGCGACCGACGAACTCCCGTCTTTCCTCCCCACGCGTCCGGATACCGAGACCAGATTCCTCGGACAGACGCTACTCGTCGCCGAAGCTACAGTTCAGCCCGCGATTTTTCGTCCCGGACAGACTCTCGCCAATGACCTGACCTCTCGACTGGTTTGCGGCTGTGACCTATCCGCAATCCCCCACGCACTTTCGCTACTGGCTGGCACGCTAGTGGTGTTCGGACCGCAATGGGACGACTACGGCGACCTTGGCTCGCTCGCCGGCACTACAGCCGTGCTCGGTACCGCACACAATCTACCGCTACCCTCCGCGTCCTACGAGACCAAACGTTCCGTCACCACCCTCCGCCCGGACGGTGACCAAGTGAGCAACCTTGACGAAACCGAAGTCGGTGTGGCAATGCCCCAAGTCTCAAATGCCAACCCGCGGTTCCGTACCGGCCTTTCTCGATGGTGCAGTTCCCAAGCTCAAGACGCCGGTCTCGCCGCCCGCTTTATCGATCTGCGCATCGCGCTAGAAGCCCTGTTTCTCGACTACCGCCCACAGCAGGAATACAGGTTTCGGATCCCTATCTCAGCCGCTTGGCTTCTAGGCCGAGACGGTCCCGACCGGGACCGCATCTGGAAAATCATGCAGAAGTCCTACGACCTTGCTTCCAGCGCGGTCCACACCGGAAGCGTCGACCGCACAAACGACAACCTGCAGTTGCTTTCTGAAGCCCAGGCCCTCTGCCGACGAGCGCTCTTCCTCTTCCTCCACCACGGCCCCGTTCCCAAATGGTCGGACATCTTCCTTGGCGTCGCCGCCCATCCCGACGCGACCCTAGATACCGACACCGATTAGGTCTCACGCACCGCCAAACAGCAATGGCCACACTACACGGCCGCTGTCGACACACCAGCCCGACAGTAGCGCTACTTGCAGTTCGCGACCGTAGGGCCAGACAGGAACTCCAGGCTTCCATCAGTCCCCCCCGCTTCACAAGATCCGTCCTCGCATAGACTGCCTCGGCCTTGTTCCGGATCGTAGTGTCAGTGCCGCCTCGGAGAGTTCACGCGATTGCCCGCGCTCGCCGCACCTGTCGCGGAAGCTGTAGCGGAACCCGTGCAAAACCGCGTCGACGCCCAGATCGCTAAGCAGCTTTGACAGCGTGTTGTCGCTCATACGAAGCACCGTCGCAGACGGGAACACCAGATCGTTCTCCCGCAGTTTCTCGGCCTCGGCCAGGACCTCCGCTGCACGACTGCCGAGCGGCACCAAATGCTCCCGCCCCGCCTTCATGCGCGACGCCGGAACCGCCCAAACCTCGTCCTCGGCGTCAAGGTCATCTACCCAACTTGCCGACCCGCCGGCGCCTGACCGGCGCAGGTCGACTCCGGTCGTCCGGATAGCCGGGGCAACGGCTGCCGAAGGTGGTCGATGAAACCCGGACAGGGTCTCCGCACCTCCGCCGCGGTGTCGCCGAATTCAGGGCCTCGCCACCTGCCCAGGAGCAATGGATGTGCGCCTAACTCCCGTCTTTCGGCCACGTTCCGCACATTTCGACCAACAAAGATCACGGTATGCACGCCTCAATCACCCGTGTAGCCTCCAAACGTGACGTTTCTCAAACGTAGCGCGATAAGCCCAACACATCACCTTGCCAGTGTACAATTGCAATGTCGGAATGCCGTTGACTCTGATTTCGCCGTATTTCAAGGACTAACCAGGCAGAGAGCGTTTCGGGGGGCAGTCGCGCAACCGAAGCCTCCACTTGCTATGCCTGCGCGGTCCCAGGAGCCAAAGTTCAGGTCGTTTATGCTCACGACAACCACCTACGCCGCCAGTCAGGTAACCATGCTGGTACACCTCCCAATCCTGCGTGTTACCGAGCATGCCGCGCACTAGCGAGGTCGCACTAAACGCGCAGTTCGCAGAGGTGCTGCGGCGAAAACACCCGCTCTGGCGTAGACACCTCCATGTAGAACAGACCGGTGTCTTTCCCGCCCAACCTCGCCTAAGGCCCGACATCCTGATTCAGCCCCCGAACGCCCAGCCCGTAGTTGTCGAGACCGAGTACGCGCCGGCGACAACCGTCGAGCACGACGCAGCAACACGGCTAGGTCTAACTCCACTCAACTCGCCCGATCCTATTGAACAGACCATTGCCGTTCGCATACCGGTTTCGTTGCGGCAGGATCAGGCGAACCTGGCCGCACGCATTGCCGCGGCCGACTTCGACTATTGCGTTCTCTCCGGCAATCCGACAGCACTCACAAGGATGCCAGCCACGGGTTGGCTAACTGGCGGAATCGACGACATCGTCCGCTGCATCGAATTCGCAATGGTCTCGCAACGACTTGTAGACGAGAGCATGTTGGTCCTCGAACAAGGTGTTCGCATCGCAACTAGGGCCATACACGATGCCGTCGAGAGCGGCTTCACGGACGTAGAACGCGGTTTGGGATCCGTACTCAATCAGCGCGCAGGCGAGCAGACCAACCGTATGGCCATGACGATTGTCGCCAATGCGCTGACGTTCCACTCGACGATTGCCGGCACACACCACATTCCTTCGGTCGCCCAGCTCCGCGCGGACAGGTCGGCCTCGATGCAGCTCTCACTGTTGGACACGTGGCAACGCATCCTCGACGAGATTAACTACTGGCCGATCTTCAAGGTCGCATCCGACCTGCTGGCGCCGATTCGCGGCCCGACTGCACGACAAATCCTCGACGCGCTTGTTGCCGCAGCCGACCGACTCGCAGCAATCGGCGTGACCACTCGACACGACCTCTCTGGCAGGATGTTCCAGAATCTGATCATCGACCGAAAGTTCCTCGCTACCTTCTATACGTTGCCCACCAGCGCGGCGTTACTGGCCGAAATAGCCGTCGACCGGATGTCGACCAATTGGAGCGATCTGGAACATTATCCCGACCTTCAAATAGCCGACCTGTCATGCGGTACGGGCACGCTGCTTTCCGCCGCGTATCACTCCGTCCTCACCCGATATCGCCATGCAGGCGGTGATGACAGGCACGTTCATCGAGCGATGATCGAACGCGCCGTCGTAGCCGCCGACATCATGCCTGCAGCGGCGCACCTTTGCGCGTCGCAGTTGTCCAGCGTCCACCCAACAGTCGCGTTCGACAACACCCGTGTCTACACAATGCCCTATGGGACCGGAACAGGGGACGAGCGTTACCGCGATATCGCCATCGGCTCCCTGGACCTGATCGATGCGGACGAGACGCTGTCGTTGTTCACGACCGGACAACGCCAGGCGACTGGCGCCCAAGGAGATGTCGAGGTCAGTGACATCAACCTCCCCAAGGAGTCTGTCGACCTCATCATCATGAATCCTCCGTTCACACGACCGACCAACCACGAAGTTGCAGACGTGCCTGTGCCATCTTTCGCCGGATTTCGGACTAGCGACCAAGAACAGCGCGCCATGTCCGACCGATTGGCACGTATACGAAGAACCATCGACCTCCCAGCCGGCCACGGCAATGCCGGTCTCGCTTCCAACTTCGTGGATCTGGCTCATGTGAAAGTGAAGCCCGGCGGCACCATCGCATTCGTGCTGCCCATTGCCGCCATACAGGGTACTTCCTGGAAGCCAGCAAGGGATCTACTGAACCTCCACTATACGAATCTAACCGTAGTGACGATTGCCACGTCGGGTAATCGTGACCGTGCGTTTTCAGCCGATACCGGCATGGCAGAGGCGTTGATCATCGCGACCAAACGTTTACACGATTCACCGCTGGAACCAGACGCTCTATTCGTAAACCTGCTGCAGCGCCCGTCCAATCTGCTTGAGGCGGCTGAAACGGCGAAACTTGTGACGAAATTGCCGAACGCGTCGACCGAAGGCTACATCCAAGCAGGTCATCAGCATCTTGGCAGCTACATCCGTGCTCCACTCGCCGAAGGCGGATGCGCGGCATTACGCGCGCCAGTGCTGGCCAAAACAATGATCGCCCTGAACGACGGTGAACTGAGGCTTCCCAGGTATGGCCCTCGTCCTGCCGTTCCGATTACCACCCTGGGTGAAGTGGGACAACGTGGCTTGGTGGATCGAGATATAGGCAACAAGAATGTCGGCCAACCGCCATTTCGCGGGCCCTTTCTTGTTCGCCCCCTACAAGGTCCGGCCAGCTATCCCATACTTTGGAGCCATGATGCCGGTCGTGAACGGTTCCTCCTTGTACAACCGGACGCCGAGGGCGACGTTCGTCCCGATTGCGACGATCACGCGATTGAAACTTGGCAGACCGCGACCAGGTTGCACTTCACTAGGGACTTCCGTCTCAACTCTCAGAGTCTTGCCGCATGTCTGACGCCTGAAGTCACCTTGGGAGGTCGAGCTTGGCCCAACTTTAGCCCAACACTCACCGCATGGCAGGAGGTTCTCGCTCTTTGGGCCAATTCCACCCTCGGGTTGATGTGTTTCTGGTGGTCCGGATCTCGCCAACAGCAGGGCCGCAGTGTACTCACAATTAGCGGCCTCCCGGGCTTGGCCACTATAGATCCGCGCGGCCTGTCTGCTGCCAAGTTGCAGCAGGCTCAGGAACTATTCCAACAATTCCAGGGAACGCCACTGTTGCCTGCAAACGAAGCCTATCGCGACGCCACGCGCCAAGCCCTGGACCGGGCGGTTCTAATAGACTTACTCGATCTACCATGCGACGTGCTTAGTCCCCTGGACAATCTCCGTCAGCAGTGGTGCAGCGAACCTTCGGTCCACGGCGGCAAGAGCACCGCTCCACCACAGACGACACAAGATCTCTAAAACCCTTGCCTGCCCTCCTGCACTTGTGCTGACAAATCGAAATAATCTGTCACGCTGGAACACCGAATTCGCCCGCGAATCACGACCGCGTAGTCAAGTTGAGCCGTGTGGAAAAAGCAAACCGTAGCCTTCACCGCTCGCAGCATTTGCTATCTTGTCACTCTATCGCCTCGGCCCGCTGGCAATCCACACCCGATCGGCAATGACCAATCCAGTCTTGGGTGACGCTGCGCCTCGACCGTGGATTATCTCGTCTCTGTACGTTCAGCAAGGAGAGTCAACGTGACTCAACCGGGCGGACCCGCCGCCATAAACGGATTCCTCTATCAAATACTCCACCACATAGACTGGCTAGCCCAAGCGCGGCTCGCCGGTGCGCTGAACGGCCATCGCCTCACAAATGCCACACTCGTCCTCGAGCCACCGGGCGGCGGCGACGCCGTTGGCGAAACACGCGAGACGTACCTAGTCGAACAATACAAGACCCGCCAAGCCCGAACCTGGTCGCTCGCTGACCTATTGCCAGCCCTTCGCAACCTGCGCAGATCCGTACCGCCGTCCCTCCCCCAGAACGCCTCCTACCGCTTCGTCACAGACGGCAAACAGGGAAGGCTCGACACTTTCAAGGCATTCCTGCGAGCGGTAAGAACCGCCCGCACACCGGACGATCTGGACAGCCACACGACGCGTGTCTTCCGTAGGGGCCTCGCCGTCACCCACCGCGAATTCCTCGACCACATCGACGTAGCGACACGGCCCCGAGCACCGAAAGACGAACAGTCGGCTGCAGCACTGGATCACCTTACGGCCACATTCCACCTCCTCGCCCACTTCGACATGGTTTTCGAAATCACCGCTGACGCAACCGCTGCATCCCTGGATCGACTCCTGAGCAGCATCGCGCCCCCCGGACTTTTGGCCGCCGACGTCCGACACCAGCTTGTCGGCCTGCTTCTCGAGAGACTCGCAATAGGCGAACTACACCTTGACGCGGAGGCAATCGATACGCTACTTGTCGAGGCCAAGCTGAGCCCGAATCGTCTTCGCAAACTAACGCGAATCGCGGAGACCATGCATTCGCTCGTTCAGGGCCGTCTTTCAGACCGTTACGTTTCGCGTCTTGACGTCCGCCCGCAACCTTCATGGCCCGAGTCCAAGCGCGTGCTTCTCGTCTCGGGCGCGAGCGGTTCGGGCAAAACCTGGCAACTCGCCAGCGTCTTGACCGGCGCATCGCGACGGCGCCTGGCGGCCACATTGATACAGTCTGCTTCCACAGCCCAAGATGTTCTCTTCCAGGCCGCCCGCGACTATTGGCAGCACGGGCTCGGCGAGACCACCGACATGTCTCTTGTCGCGCTGTCGAACACCCTTCGGAAGATCGATCACGAGGCGCCCCAACCTGTATTCACCATAGCCGTTGACGATGTTTCCGACATCGACGTGGCGCGGCAGCTCGTCCGCCAAGACTGGGCCCATCTCGACATGCGCCTGGCGATGGCGGTTAACGACGAAATCGCTCGGTCGCTTCTGCTGACCGACGCGGAGGCAGTGGATGTCCTCTACTTGGGAAACTTCACCCCGAACCAACTCGACGAACTGCTACGTCGCGAAGGGTACAGCACCGGCGACTTGGCCGGAGACCTTCGGGTGCTGTTGCGCAACCCGATCCTCGCGGGCATCTTCCTGCGCCTCCGGCCTTCCGCGGTTATCGACGCGCCCCACACGGAGTATCAAATCTTCGATGCCTTCTGGGAGCGCATTGCAATCAACGCCCAGCCCACTGATTACGGCTCGATCCTGGCCCTTGCCGACAAGATCTGCCAGGCACGAGCCCACCCGTTGCCGCGGTCCAAGTCAATCGACGCCGGTGTGTCAGAGCCCACCCTAGAGCGCCTTGTCGCTTCCGGCTGGGTGACGACGGGTGCAACCGGCGAGATTGGCTTCACCCACGACCGCCTGCTCAACTGGGCCACGGCCAAGTCGCTCGCACAGCGCTTCGAGTCGGGCGAGGTCTCCAGTGACCAACTGGCCGACATCCTCGTGGGCGAAGATGGTGACCGCACTCTCTTCGACAGTTATCTGGGCTACGTCCCCATGGACGTTCTCTGGCAACTTACCGCCGACCCACTACGCGCCAAGGACCTCTCGCCGATTGTGGTTCGACTCGAACAACATGCACGGAACTATGGCGAGGCCATCTATGGCGAGCTTCTTCCAACGCTCGGACAACGGGCTATACCGATCCTCCGCCAGCGACTTGACGAAATTGTGGCGGATGCGACAGACGACATTAGGGTCGGCCACATCGCCCAGGGCTTTGCGGCACTCGCTAGGCAGGCCGCCGTGGAACTCGATACCCAACTCGAATCCCTGCTGAGATCCAGCGTCCGAGACAAACAGAATGTCGCGTTGGTGGCTCTTGCCGCCGCACCCATGCCCAATCTGCTCGATCTTGTCTGGGGTCTTCACCGCCACCGAACCGCATCGCTTAACGACAACGCCTACCCCAATCGGTATGGGGACTACGAGACCTCGTTCTCGGCCATGCGTGCCGCCGTGGTCCTCGATCCCGCATGGCTGTCGCAACGTATCCGCGCCTCAGCGACGGACCCACAGTTCCCTTCCGAGTTGGCCTATCTGCTCTGCGCGATGGACTACGCCAACGCACCAGCCATCTGGCGTGACGTCGGTGATGTGCTCATGGAGACAGTACCGCGCGAAAAGCCGCGCTGCCTGATCCAATGCATCGCCCGTTTCCGCGACCGCGACCAGCTCGATTTCGTGATCGGCAACCTCTCGCGCCCCCAGGACTTCGCCGCCGGGTCAAGCCTGACCGCCCTCGCCATTCTCGATCCCGATGCCGCTCTTGACCACCTTGCGGACGTCGCCGATGTCGACCGCTACGTTTCACGCAACCAGTGGCTTCCCGTCCTGCTGCGTGCCGACGCGAAGCTGACCCGTCGGCGGATTCTTGACCTTGCCGAGGCGTTTGGTGACAGCAATTCAATCGTTGACCTCTTCTGGGAACGTCCCCATGAGATCGATGAGCCATTGCTTCTCGCGATACTCCGGGATCTGAAAGGTCGGTTGCGCACGCGACTTGACGAACGCCCTGCTGGCGAAGTCGCGTGGGCCGGCCGTATCCTCGATTTCCTTTCGCGCGTCTCCAATCCGCAGTTACTCCCTTTATTCGAACACGAAGCGGGGGGAGAACTAGAGCGTCTGATCGTGAAGCTCGCCTGCGGCAGACTCGATTCGAACAGTCGGACCCGCGACACCATGCGCGACAGCGCGCATGTGGTTCTAAAGTTCATCGGAGGCGAGGGCGCCGTCACGCTGCTCAGCCGCGAACTGGACTCCGAGTACTACTGGATACGCCACAGCGGTCTCAACTGGGCGGCTCTCCATCCCGGCGACCGAGGTATTCGCGATCGCCTCTTCGGCCTAGCCACGCGCCCCGGGAATGTTGCCGACGAATCCTCCGAAGATCGGCTCGAGCGAATGCAGGCCGTTCGACTGCTGACCGTGCAGGGTGCTGATGCAGCCATGGTTGAAGCCATCGAGTTCATTGGCCCGAACGGCATCCCGCTCGACCTACCACAGCTCCGCCCGGGAAGCACCAGGATTCCGAGGCAACTCACGGCCCATGCACGCCAGATACTTGGCGCCGCCGACTCGCGGAACGACGAACTGCTTGTCGCGCTGATCGTCGCGAACCTCAGCAACGACAGGGAATTCGTGTCGACAGTGTTATCCGTTCTGCGAAATGCGGATGCGGACAGCCTTGCCGCGCGTTTCGCCTGCATCGCACTCGACTCCCTGGGGGATAACTCCGACTCGTTTGCGGGTCTGGCCGACCGATTGCTTCGGTCTTCCTCCAATTCGTCGGTGGCTCTCCGTTCGCTGGTGCGAATCGGCGAACAAGGGCGACATTTCATCGCCGATTGGCTGACCGATCCAGGCAGTTCCCCACCCGATGGAGCTACCGAGAACGAGGCGATCAGCGCCCTTTACTCCGATCCCCGCACCAAGTTGCGCGCCGTCCATGTGGCGGCAGACCGCTGCGCTCGCACCCAGCCGTTCTACGATGCTCCGTTCGACATCGCCGCCGAGTTTCCCGACTCCAAAATCCGTGAGAACGTCCGCCGGGCAGCTTTCGAGGTCGAGTCCATCTCGCCCAACCGCCGACTACTCGCGATCGAAGGGCTCGCGAAGTTCGACATGGGAGGCGCCATCGCCGCCTGCAACCCGTTCCTTCAATCCTTTCCCCGTTCGACTTCGCGACTCTGCCGCCTGCTCGTCCGCATCGCCCCTTCAGAAGCTGTTCACCTACTGATGCAGATGGCTGCTGCCACCGAGCAGGAGCGCGTGAGGAACGCCATCGGCAGGGAATTGCGAAAACTCGAACCCGAACGCGTCTCCACGGAACTTGTTGGCTGCTTCGCCGGGCTCGCGCCTGAACGGCTCAAAGCAGCCCAACTTGCCGCGTGGATTCCCCATCCGACCGTTCACGCAGCTCTGGTGAACTCCGCCAGCACCGACGGTGTTCCCGAAGTGCGCAAAGCTGCGAGCGACGCGTTGGAAGCCCATGATCGAGAGGCGCGCGTCGTCGATCTTCTCGACGCGTTCCCCTCCGCTGCTCGAGGTCGTCAGTGGAGCCTGCTTCTCGCCATGCTGCACGCCGGCGATGCCCATCTACTTTCCGATCCCGACGACGCCCTATGTCTAGGCCACGTCTTGTCCAGCGACTCACACGCTCCATTCCGATACCATGCGAACCAAGTTCTCCGGCGGCGTAGAGACAAGGAGCCTTGACTTGGATCCAGGTCGAACTCCGACTAGTCCGCGAGATAATCTGCCCAAGACTCCATCAATGCACGCCGCTTCTCAAACAGATCGCTACGAGCGTACGCGGCCTCGGCCTTGTTCTTGATCGTGTGCGCCAGCGCTGCCTCCATGACGGCGTGCGGGGTGTGCGTGCGCTCCGCAGCATAATCCCGGAAACTCGACCGGAAGCCGTGCGTCACCGCATCGAACCCCAACTCCCGGAGCGTTTTCGCGTGGGTGTTCTCGCTTAGCGGACGACCAGGCCGCATCCCAGGGAAGACCAGATCGGTGCCGTCCGACAATTCGGTGGCTTCGGCCAGGATCTCTAGCGCTCGCTTAGACAGCGGTACCCGGTGTTGACGGTTCGCTTTCATACGCTCCGCGGGCACAGTCCATGTCGCCCCCTCGACGTCGATTTCCTCCCAGGTTGCTTTGCGCACCTCCGACGATCGCGCCGCCGTCAGCACCAGGAATTCCAAGGCAAGCTTCGAAGACGCGCTTGCCCGTCTGCTGGCCTTCACCTTTTCTATGCACTCCGCCACCTTGTCGTAAGGAAGTGCCGGCATATGCCGCCGCTCGACGCCGTTGCGCGGTAGCGCCGCGTCGATGATGATCCCTGCTGGGTCGTCCGTCCTATGGCCCTGTGCCACAGCCCACCGGCAGATCGCCGAGATGCGCTGCTTCACTCGCCTCGCCGTCTCCCGCTTCTCGTTCCAGATGGGTTGCAGCACCGCCATGACGTTTGCTGGCGTGATCTCCGACACGGGCAGCTTGCCGATCTTCGGGTAGGCATAGGTCTCTAAGCTAGCCCGCCACTGCGGACCGGACTTGGGGCTGCGCCAGTTCGGTTGGTGCATCGTGATAACCGCCTCGGCAGCCTCCGCGAACGTCGGCGCAAGCGCCGTCTTGCCGTCCTCCCGGCGCGGGTCGCCTCCGGCTTTAGCAATCTTCCATCGTTCGAACGCTACCGCGCGCGCCTCCGCCAAACTCATCGACGGATAGTGGCCGAGAGAATTGTCGGTTCTCAGCCCTTGAATATTTAGCCTCTGGATCCAAGACTTCGCGCCGCGTGGCGAAACCCGGAGGTATAATCCATGCTCGTCCATCAACTTCGCCGGCCCCTTCGCCGACTCGATCCTACGTACCGTGAGTTTTGCCAAAATCGTACCCCAATTCGTACCCGATAAGGCTTCAGTTTGCCTGAGGACTGGTGATTGGTCAAGATAGCTTATGGCACCAATAAACTTTTATTTATCAATATGTTAATGTAACTTTGAGAACACCCAGGGTTGCAGTTGAAAGTTTAAGGTGACGGACACCCTCTCCGCCATTATTTTATATAACTTATTGTTTTAGAACGATTTATCCCAAATCTTCATATTGGCTATCATCTTTGTTATCACAATTGTGTATCGAGGCTGACTGAAAAACAAAACCGGGGCCTTCATGAGCTTCCGTAAGCGTTCCGTCGGCGCGTGACGGAAAAGTCCTAACCGTTGAGCGGGCTGATCTTAGCAATCGGAAGAAATCTCCTTGGCCCCGGCAATCGAATGACGCAACATCGACGTTGATATGAGTTTCCAGGCGGCGAACAGCGCAGTCGAAGCCGAATGGCTTTCCAAGGCACTCGGTGAGGGTGAATGGGGCCATGTGTCCGGCGTCGTCCCATCAGGATTCGACGCCTACGTGACGGTGCGTCATCCGGCTTGGCGTTGCGAATGCACAGAGGAGAATCTCCCGGTTCTGCAATCGGGGCACGAACGCGGTCTTCCTGTCCGTTGGGCCGAAGTCGCCGAGTCGGACGTATCCGTCGTCTACGGTTATGTTCTCTACACCAAGCGCCGGATCACGCGAAGTCGAAACACTCAGTATCGACGCCTGCAAAACGGCGACTGGGTTGTCGATGAGCTGCCCGGAGCTGAACTGCTCCCGGTACTGCGGCCCGGGGATGCCTGGATCACGGGGCCAAGGGAAGGATCTCTCGAACCTGATCTGGCGCGAACGCTCCAAAGCGTGCTCGCACGTGCGACCGAGGATTCTGTGCCTTGCTGGTTCGGCATCTGGGAGGGCTTCGGCTACCTGACCCAGGCGCAACGCGCCGCCCCTGCCATCGAAGCGCCCGGCCGGCGATGGCACTTGTTCCGCGCGCCCGTCGATCACCTCGAACGGTCTTTCGTGGATGGGTTCGAAAACCAGACTGCAAACCTGGCCTGGCCCGAAGACCGGAGCTGGTGTCTTGCCACGGAGATTGATGCGGAGGTGACGTATGTCGGCGGCAGCAAGAAACTCATCTCAGCCATCCTTGAAGCACCCGGTCTGGAAGCCATGCCTGCGCGACTCGACGGGCGACTGGCCGGCCTCCGTGACGTTCTCACCCCGGTTGTGGACCAGCCGGCCGGCATCGCGTTGCCGCAGGGATTCGAGTCTCGCGAGTATCCACCCGACCGACATCCACTTGGCTGGAAGCATCGACTCGGGATCGTCATGAGCTGGATGTATCGATTGGTCCTCTGGCTGAGTCCGTCGTTGCGAAGGGAGCACGATGAGATGCTCCGTAGCGGCCTATTCGTTTCGACCTGGGGCTTAAAACGGCGGGACAAGTCCGATTGACGTGCAACAGCTTGCCGAACTCGGCAGTTGGTGCGTCAGCAACAGCGAGCTTTAGCGCCAATCTCTCGGGACGACGGAACGGTTACGAGCTTCCGTGCTTCCTTCGTAGTCTTGATAGAGAGCAGGTCCGTTACCTGAGTCGATCGATGAAGAGCGCCCAGTAGTATTCGGCGGCGCCTTCGAAGGTGAGTGCCCGGTTTTCTTGGTGGCTTAGGTTTGAGAAACCTAGCGGCTCGAGGTGAAGGGTGAAGCCATCGTCGCTTACCGACATGGACTCATTGTAGCTGTTGCCATCGCCAAGTCCGGCGTGCGAGAAGAAGATTCCCTTGGCACCCCATGTGCTGGCTAGAAGAGACCCAGATTCCGCATCGACCTTGTTCTCGACCTGCTACATAGCCAGCGGCTTCGAAACGGTTGGCGTCTATCTGTCGGAATTCAGTTTCAACGTGTTCGTTGCGGGATTGAAGTTCCTTGAGTGAATTCTCGAAGTAGCGCGCGAGATACTCGAAAGCTCCCGTCAGAAACGCATCCCGTTCGCGGTCGGTGAACTCCTTCGGGACGCTGAGGTTGCCGGATCGTGGATCGCTGGGGGAGGGATTGGTCTGAGTTGCGGCGGCGTGGGGTCGAACGTGGGTCCGGTTTGCCGGTGCGGGAGCGGTATTGGTGAATGGTTGCGCTGCCTGACGTACCGCTTTCGCTACCTGAACAAATCCGTCATCAAGTGTTGTGTGTTTGATCACTGGCTTCCCATTCTTCGGAATTGCCATAAGCTTGCCGAATGGAGCCTCTTGCCAATCGCACGGATGCTATCAACGGCGTGAACTTGTATCAGATCCACCGGTTTGAAGTTGTAGATTTC